>CADCVD010000061.1 GCA_902806055.1 uncultured Rubrobacteraceae bacterium | reverse complement strand
GCCTTCGTAGACTCGCGCGACGGCACAGTAATTGGCCTAGAAACCTACGAAGAGGCCATCGCGTTCGCCAGGGGCGAAGACGTTCCGGGCGCAACCCCGCAAGGCGGGGAGGGTGCGAGCGCCGAAGGAGACGGGGAAGCTCCCGCAGCCCCCGATAGCGAGGGCGCCTCCAGCGACACACCCTCCCAGAACGACCTGAGCGACGAGGAGCTCATAAGCCTTCTGCGCGAGGCGGCCGAACGTCTCGAGGAGCAACAACAGTCGGCGGAGGAGAACACCACGCCTTAAAAAGCGTCCTGGCCCTTATAGAGTGGCATCTTCTTCGCGGGCAGTGAGGGTCTCGCGGCGTTCGTTCTGCCCTGAGCCAAGTATAGGACCAAAGCCTACGATGACATACCGTATCCACCTTACAGCTGCTTCCGCTATACGAGCAGTTAGCGTTGAAAGCGTAGTTTCCTGAAGGCTTTCAACAGCTTGATCCGCTCACCGGGAACCTAGCATACTTGCTAGCCGACCCGCTAAAGAACGGCCAGCGAGGTTTTAAGGTCCATGTTCACTCATAAAGCTCGAAGAACTCGGTCTCGGAGGTCTTCGTGAAGTGCGAACGGACGTATTGCACCACCGGGTACTGGTCCTCGTCCAAGGGCACGAACCCGTCTGCCAGGTAGAAAGCATGCGCCTTCTGGACTATTACGGTTACCTCTCCACTCTGGGCTTCCAGGTCGTCCGTGACGCGGCCGACCAGGTACTGATTACCTAGCTCGACCGGCTGGGGCCAGTCAATGGGCAAGGGGTTTGCCTGTCTCGACTGAACCCAATACCCCGGCACGTCCGGGATGATCGCAAACTTCCTGTTCCTCGCCGAGACTTCATCCGTGAGATCGTTCAGATCTATCAGGAAATCGTAGGTGTTCGGGTTGGTGTAGATCAAGCGTCCGCCTGCAAGCACCCCGTCCAACGGCTCGGTCAGCTCACTAGATGGCTGCTCCCGATATATATAGTACGGCCTGGACGCACCGAAGCTCAGCAGGACCGCTACCCCCGCAATAACCGATGCTGCCTGGAGAAGCCTGGGAGCAGGCGACCCAGACCTCGAATACACGAAGGCGGCCAGTATGGTGAGCAATGGTCCCAGGAACAGAGCTGGAGAGTTGTATCCTACCGACAGCGAAGCGCTCCACGCCAACAATAGGGCTATCGATACGAGAGACATTTTGTCTCCGTCTCGCGTTCTTCCGGTCGAGGCGCGGTACAGTAACGCGCCGAACACCATCCCGATGACGCCGAAAGAGACCGTGGCGAGACTTCCGCGATATAACCCGGCCGCTACGAACAACGCCGGTACTACCGTCAACACCGATGCTCCAACATACCTCCGTATTCGGCTGGGAGGCAATAGTGGTAGGGCATGCGTACTCAACAAGTACATCGCAGAGTACCCCGCGAACACGCCGAGCAAGCTCCCAAAGTTCAGGTAGCTTCCTACGCCCGTGGACACTACGCCCGACTGAGAAGTCATCTGTAAAATAGCTTCTGTGAAGGACCCCGTGACCAGCAGGTAACCGCAGTAAACCGCCGCGGGTAGAGTTATGGTCAACCAATACTTCTTCTCCCGCCAGTCTCCCAGAAGCAGTACGCATAATGGAGCCATGAACAGGAAGCTTTGCTTGCAAAGGTACGCAGCGGCGACCAGCAGATATCCGAGCCCCCTGCCGGTAGTACGCCTCGGTATCAGGAGCAGCCACAATCCGATAGACGATAGGAAAATACCGTCGACCGTGTGCCATGCCGTAAGCACGAAGTAATGGACCGAGGCAGCGAAGCTCACCAACGCGACGAACACCTTCGTAACGTTGTTGAAGGGGTTATCAAAGACACGGTCTACTAGGCATACCCAGATCCAGCTGATGCAGGCGAACTGAAACCATACAAAGAGACGCGATACCCAGTAGGTATAGTCGCCGCCGAAGAGCACGAAGGGCGTGTGGATCAGGGGAGAGAGAAAGGGCCGTATGATTATGAAGTCGCGGTGAGGGACCTGCCCCTCAAGGAGGCGTCTGCTGTAGGCGAGCGTAAACCCGTCATCCACGGGCGCGAAGCCCCTCCAGGAGAACAGCAGATGGGCGACCGCGGGCACAACCAGAAGAAAAGCGACCGAGATGAGAACGTTACGGTCCGCGAGTTTTGTTTTTATGCGCATCTACGGGTCCCCTTACTAGAACAACGCATGATGGCGCTGGCGCCTCCAAACCCCGAACACGAGGAGGCTCGCACAGGCTTTTCGATCAAGCATCCTGCACCCGTGCGATGCGGCGTTCCGGGATTTCGCGAAAGGCCATCAACGGCTACTCTTCAGCGCCCTGGTACGGAACACCTTCAAATGTTACCGGGCCGTACTCGGCGTCGTCCCTCTGACGCCACGCGAGTAAATCCTCCCGACGCTCGTCTATCTCTTCTTGGCTCCGTTCGTCGGCCAGATTATTCTGCTCTAGAGGATCCTCCGACAGGTCGAAGAACTCGTCGGGCAGCTTGCCGTAGTTGTAAACGTACTTCTCGTCGCCCTTTATGCTCGCCATACATTTACGATCAGCGATGCAGTTGACCCTTATAACGCGGTCCTCGGGCGGGGGATGGAGGAGCGAGTAACCCGGAAACTCCCCGTTCTCTACCTCAAAGCCCAGCATCTCCAACACGGTGGGCAGAACGTCGATCTGGCTGGAGAGCCCCTCGACCCGCTCGCCGCTCTGAAACCGCTTGGGGTCGTGGATGATCAGTGGGATTCTGATGCCTTCCTCGTAGATGGTGTCGCCGTGCATGTAGCGGCCGTGGTGCTCGCGGAAACCCTCGCCGTGATCGCCGTAGAGGACGAAGATCGTATCGTCATAGAGCCCCAGCCTCCTGTACTGATCGAAGAGGTTCTCCAGAAAGTGGTCTAGCATGCGTAGGCAGTTGTGGTAACGGTCTAGCTCCTCATCATCAGAGAAGCGCTCGTAGCCGTAGCGGTTGGGGACGCACTCATAACCGTAGTGCCCCGTGCCCGTAAAGTACTGGGCCATAAAGGGTCCGTTGTACCCGTTGTTTATGAGCCACGCCTCACTCGGCCCCAACATGATGTCTTCCTCATAGCCGAAGGAGTTCGTAGTCTTGAAGCCCTCCCTGCTCATCGTCTCCGGCGGGTAGAACTCCTCATAGCCAAAGTTTCTCGCGAGCACCCCGTCCCAGTTACTGTTCGCGGTGTCGGAGACCGACTGGAAGTAGACGGTCTTGTAGCCCTGCTCCTTGAGGAGGCCGCCCAGGCAAGGTGAGGGTATGCGGCCCGTCTCGAACTCCGGGCCAGGGTAGTGGGGCGGCTCGACTCCACAGTTGACCGCGGTACTCCCCTTGGAGGAGCGGGGGACGACGACGTAGGCCCGCTCGGCTAGCAGGCTGCTCTTGGCGATCTGATCCAGAAACGGCATCGTCCTCAGGTCCTCGTTGTAGGGTGTCACGGATTGCGCGCGGGCCGACTCGAGGTGGACCAGAACGACGTTGCGCCTCTCGGTCCAGGGCGACAGCGCAAGGACGGTACCCGCAGCCGGGGGCATGCTGACCGGTCTGGCATCCGGCTCATCCTCCGCGGCGGTCGTCTCCTCTGCATCCATGACCGAGTAGTTAGTAGCCGATAAGTCAGCATCCGAGTCATTCTCCTCGACGGTCGCCTTCTCCTCCCCCTCGACCGCCGTCAGGACCACGTTGGCGAACCGGTCCTTTGCCAAGGGAGTGTCAGCGAATGTCGAACCGAAGCCGACCAGCAGCGAGAGCGACCCGAAACCGAGCGCCAAGAGAAAAAGCCCGAGAGAGCCGACAAAGGATCTCCCATCCGCCCCGGCGGCGCAGGTCCCCGGCCATGCTCGCCCCCAACCGACGGCGCGCGTCAGCAGCCAGGGACCGGAAGCCGCGTACAAGAGGGCGGTGAGGTAGATTAACCAGTCCGAGAGCGGAACCGTTCCAAGAGAAAGTACCAGGCCTGCCTCGTCGAGATTGGGGACTAGCCCGACGAGGGCGCCGTAGTCGAGCGTGGCGCCGGTTTGCTGGAAGTATCGGTGGGCGAGCGTGGTCACGATCGCCACGAGCAACGTTGCGGCATGAAAGAGAACGACCACGACCCGGCGTGCAGGACCTCTGCGCGCGACCGCGAAGAGCCCGAGGAAGAGTGCCACATATCCCAAGTTGAAGAAGATGTCCGACCACATCAGCTTGAGGGTCTCGCCCGGCTCCGAATCGCCGGGACGCGAAGCTACGTCCAGGAATTTCAGGATGAGGTTGTAAGCAACGAAAGGGACCAGGAGGCTGAGCAAGTAAACCCAGTCCCGGCGGCTCAGTAGCGCCGCTCGCGAGATGACTGGAATATTTTCGGCTTCCCCCTGACTTCCCCGATGTGCCAAAGTGTGCGGATCTTACAAACTTAACGAAAAATTAACAAGCACCATCCCCATCTCCGGCAAGAGATGGTGGCATCCTTTCGCAGATCTCGGAAGCAAGACGTCCGCTCCCGGCGGCGCCGCGGTCTGCCAGGTAACCGAGGCCGTGTAACTTCGCTTTAACTTTCAAGGTTACTCCGTTACACTTTGCCCCTTGGGTCCGGGGGGAGACGGTTTTCAAGCGGAGGAGTTGTGCGTCGTGGAGCAAGGGGTAGGGGTTGATGGAGGAGCGTCTCCGGGGCCGGAACGATGAAGGTGGTCATACGACCGTTCGATGACCCATCGCTGGAGGAGGGCGTGGCGAGGCTGCGCGTAGATGCGTATCCGCAGTTCCCCGAGACCCGCGACGTCGAGTTCTACTCCTCCGCCTACCGCTGGTTGGGCAGCCACCCGCTGGGCAGCGATATGCACCGCTGGGTCGCGGTGGCCGGCGACGATCAGGTTGTGGGACACTTGACGGCTACGCCTCAGTTCTATCGTATAAACGGCCAGCGGGTCGTCGCCCACACGCCTTGCGACTACATGGTGAACTCCCGGCACGGCTTTCAGGCACTCTCCCTGATGCGCACGTTCTTCCGAGCAACCAGTAACTGCGTCGCCTGCGACATGGTGCCGGCGGTGATCGAGGTCGAATCCCGCCTGGGAGCCGAGGTAGCGGGGCAGCTGCAGTACGCGGTGAAGCTCCTGAACGTCTCCCGGCTCCCCGCGCCGTCGCTCCCTGCGCCGGTCAGACGGCTTCTGCGCCCAGAGGGGCAGACCTCAGCCGTTCGTGGATATACGAACCGCCCCGGGACCGAACCTCGGGCGACGGAAGAGCCGATATCGGCGCCCCCGATACGACCGCGGGCGCCGATCCCCGCGCCGGTGAAGAGGCTCTTGAACGGCGGGCTGCGGATGGTAGACGAAGCGCTTGGCAGCGGTTTCGCGGGCGGCTTGAAGGCGGAGGTGATCGAAGGGTTCGACGAATCCTTTGACGAGCTGTTCGATAGGGTCGCCGCGGTCGTGGACTGCGTACCGGAGAAGAATGCGGAGTTTTTACGCTGGCGCTATGGCCCCGGCTCTCCTCAGCACCCCGTAACCGTTCTGGGCGTGAAAGGAGGAGAGACCCTACTAGGCTACGCCGTGCTTATGGTGACCTCGACGGGACAAGATGGTTACATACTCGACCTCACCACGCTTCCAGAGCGTCGCGACGTTGCGCGGACGCTCTTGCGGGAGTCGGTGGGTCTTTTCCGTCGGGCGGGGGCGCAGATCGTCAGATACAGGTTCTGTGAATCCACGAGCACACCCCGGTCAGGTGATCTGCGGCGTCTGGGCTTCTTCTACCGCAAGGGGAGGCGTAACAGCCTTCTGGTCAAGTTCTCGGATAGCAGCCTGCACGAAGCAGCCCGTGACATCACCCGCTGGTCATATTCCGCGGGCGATGGCGAAGCGACCTTCTGGACGAGGTGAAAGGTACAGAGGACCATGGCAGCTAACACCGAATACAACTCGACCTCCTCGAAGATACTCGGTTCCGACCGAGCCGTTGCCTCTTACATCGTAAAGGAGGCTCGGAGCATCACCCCTACCGAGTGGGACGGCTGGCTCCGGGACTCACCCGGGGGCGGCCACTTCCTGCAGAGCTACGAGTGGGGCGAGTTCAAGAAGCGCGCGGGTTGGAAGCCCGTGCGTGTTGTGCTGGAGAGACACGGGGAGGTCGTAGGGGTCGGTCAGTTCCTCGCTTACAACACCGCTCCAATCCCCGGGCTTCTAATGTACTGCGCGAAAGGCCCTTGGTTGCCCTGGCACGATGAGGAAGCTGTGCGAGCCTTCTTCGAGGGCGTGAGGGATATCGCCAGACACCAGGGCGCTCACACCGTCAAGATCGAGCCCGAGGTCTCCGAACAGCAGAAGGACGTAAAGGTTATTTTGGACGAGCTCGGCTTCGAGAAGGCCCGCTACGACCTGAACCTGAAGACCACGCTGGTCGTGGATCTGAGCCGCCCCGAAGAGGAGCTTCTCATGAACATGAAAGGCAAGACGCGCTACAACGTGCGCCTCGCCTCCAAGAAGGGTGTGGAGGTGGTCGAACCGGAGTTCGAGAAGGGTTGGAAGACTTTCTACGGGTGGATGAAGGCTACGTCGGAACGGAAGGAAGGCTACCTCCTCCGGAGGTCGCGCGATTACCTCCACGACGTGATGCGAGACATGTATAACGCAGGCCAGGGGCGCCTGTTCTTCGCCACGTACGAGGGGAGGCCGCTGGCCGGAATGTACGTCTTCACCTTCGGCAAGAAGTACTGGTATATGTACGGCGCATCAAGCGAGAAGCAGCGCAACCTCAAGCCCAACTACCTCTTGCAGTGGGAGACAATGCGCTGGGCCAAAGAGCATGGTCTCACGCACTACGACATGGCGGGCGTACCCAAGCTGGAGGACCTGAACGAGAGCAACTCCTTGTGGAGCGTCTACAAGTTCAAGGAGGGTTTCGGCGGGGAGATCGTAGACTCCTTAGGCTGCTTGGACCTGCCGGTCAGGCAAATGCGCGCCGCCGCATGGCACAGGTTCGAGCCAATATACTACCGCCTCTACTATAAGCTGAAGAACAACATCTTCTACTAATATGCGGCGTTGATGCTCGAACGCCACTCGATAAGCTCTTGGCGCCGTTCCTCTATCTCTGTACCCCGTTCGTCTGCCAGGTTGTTCTTCTCGAGTGGGTCCTCCGACAGGTCGAAGAACTCGTCGGGCTGGTTGCCGTGATGATAGATATATTTCTCCGTTCCCTTCAGGCTCGCCGAGCATGCTTTATCGTGAAAGCAACTGAACATGAGGCGGCGATCTTCGGGCGGCTCGCGGAGGAGCGAGTAGCCCGGATACTCCCCGTTCTCCACCTCGTAGCCGAGCATCTCCAGTATGGTAGGCAGGATGTCGGTCTGGTTCGAGAGCCCCTGGACGCGTTTCCCGTCATCGAACCATCCGGAGGCATGGATCAGCAAGGGCACTTTGAGGCCCTCCTCCCACATGACATCGTCGTGCTGGTACCGGCGATGCTCGCCGAAAGCCTCGCCGTGGTCGCCGTAGATGACGAAGATCGTGTCCTCGTACAGCCCCAACTCCTTATACTGATCAAAGAGGTTCTTCAGGAAGAGGTCCTGGTAGCGGATGCAGTTGAGGTAGCTGTTTAGCCCGGCGTCCTCCGAAAAGTCCTCACTCCCGTAACGGGTGGAGAGGCATCGGTAATCGTCGTGGCCCGTGCCGAGCAGGTACTCGGTCAGGAAAGGCTCGTCCCCGTTCTCTTTTAGCCACTCCTCACTCGGCTCGAGCAGGATGTCGTCCTCGTAGCCGAAGTAGTTGGTCTTTTCGAACCCCTCCACGCTCAAAGACTCCAGCGGGTAGTAGTCCTCGTAGCCGAAGTTCCCGACCAGACCTCCGAAGTCCTCGAAGCCCTCCGTAGAAGACTGGAAGAATCCGGTGCGGTAGCCCTGCTCCTTTAGGAGGCCGGCCAGGCAAGGAACGGGGATGCCGCCGGGGTTTGCCTCAGTAGTCGGCTGGACGAGACGGGGTTCTATGCCGCAGTTCACCGAGACGCTCGCCTTGGAGGTGTGTGGAACGATAGTGTAGGCGCGCTCAGCGAGCAGGCTGCTCTGGGCCAGCTCGTCAAGGAACGGCGTGGTTTCGAGGTCCTCGTTGTAGGGCGTAGTGGCGCTCGCGCGGGTCGACTCCAGGTGAATCAAGACTACGTTGCGCTCCCCGGTCCGGGACGCGGCCGCGAGGCTGGCGTTCGCAGCCGGATGCTCGACATCCTGGGAGGAAACCTCGGAATCCGAAACATTCTCCCCGGAGCTCGCTCCCTTTGCCCCCGTCAGGACCAGGTTGACGAACGGGTCCCTCACGAACGATACGCTCGCCCCTGCCGGGTTGTCCGTCGACCGGGCACCGATTAGCAGCGAGAGAAAACCGAAACCGAGCGCCAGGAGTATTAGCCCTAGAGAAGGCAGCCAGTTCCCAAGAGAGACCCCGGACCTCTCGGCCCGGGACATCTCCCGCCATCCTCGCCACCAGCCGACGGCACGCGTTACGAGCAACGGGCCCAGGACCGCGTAAAGGAGGGCGGCGAAGAGGAGCGTCCAACCCCACCGCGTAGATCCCGAGGCGAGGACCGGCATAACCTCATTGAACTGAGGCAACCACAAGGCGACGATGCCGAAGTCGAGCGTGGTGCCGGTCTCCTGGAAGTACTGGTAGGCGGAGGTAGTCACGATGACCACGAGTACGGTCGCGGCGTGCAAGAGAATTATCAAGATCCGGCGCGCAAGCCCCCCGCCGCGAACCACGACGAAGAGCCCGATCCAGAACAACGCATACCCCAGGTTGAAGAACACGTTCGACCGCATCAGCTCGAAGCTCGGGGCGAGCCCGGGTATCGAGGCTACGCTGGAGGCCTTCAAGGCGAGGTTGTAAACGAAAAGAGGGACGAGAAGGCTGAGCAAGTAGATCCAGTCCCGCCATCTCAGGAGACCGCCCGAGAGACTCGAAACATTTGGTTTGTCGTTCCTTAACGCCATAATTGGTGGCAGATTCTATAGTTTCTTATGAAGTTTTAATAGACCTACCGCGCTGACCGGTAGCCTACTCTCTGGCTCGACACGCGTGACGATCCCGGTAACATTGTGGTCGCTCTCCCCGCAACTGCCTGCCTCCTCCGCAAAATCAGCGTTTCAGGTTCTTCTCTTGGCAAAGCGTTGTCTCGCCGCTCGCCTGCGCGCCGCCGGTTGTCCCATCCGCAGCCCAATATAGAATAAGCACGTGTTGCGGCCGGCTCGTCCTGACGGCCGTCTTTGAGGCACGGTAACCTCTCATGAGAAACGGCTGTTTTTGAAGACTTTCCACAGGTTGATATCGTTTACCCGAGGCCGGGTCTACCTGCTGGTCCTGGGCCTCGTATGCGCCGTAGGCGTTACGCTCGCGGGGATAGCGATCCCCTGGCTAGTCAAGGAAGGGATTGACCGCGCATTATCTTCCGACGGTCCACGCGACACGGACCTTCTGTGGCCACTGGCAGGTGGGATACTCGGGCTGGCGCTCTTGCGGTTCCTTTTCGGGTTCGGACGTCGCCTCGCGACGAACTACCTCGGGCACGTCGTCGAGTACCGGATGCGCGAGGCGCTCTTCGAGAAGATGCTCTCTCTGCATCACGGCTTCTACGACAAGGCCTCGACCGGGGAGCTAGTCTCGCGGGCGACGAACGACTTGCGCGTGGTTCGGTACTTTATCGGCTGGGGCATGTTCCAACTGTTCATAAGCATGCTGACGCTCGTCGTCGTCTCAGCGGCGCTGTTGTACCTGAACGCGCCGCTCGCGCTCATCGTGCTCAGCCCGATGCCTCTTCTCGCGTTCGCGGCCTGGCGGTTCGCAAAGAGGGTTCACCCGATCTTCCGCTCTGTCCAGCAGAAGCTCGCCGACGTGACGACAAGCGTGCAGGAGAACGTCTCCGGCATACGGGTCGTAAAGAGCTTCTCACGAGAGTCTTTCGAGAGGGATCAGTTCGGCGGCCGGGCCGAGGGCGTGTTGAACGAGACCCTCGCCGCCAGGGGCTTGAGGGCGTTCTACATACCGGGAATGAGCTTTGTGCCGGCGACCTCCATCGCCATCTTGATCCTCTTCGGCGGAAGGGCCGTTATAGAGGGGACGCTCACCGTCGGCGAGTTCGCCCTCTTCCAACTCTACCTGATGCAGCTCGTGTGGCCGATGCAGGGCTTCGGGATGGTTATAGACCAGGGCCAGAGGGCGCTCGCCTCTTGCGAGAGGATCTTTGAGATCCTGGACTCCGAGCCCGACGTGAGCCCGCCCAAAGAGCCTAAGGCCCTCGTAGAAGAGACGCCCGGCGTCGAGTTGAGGGGGGTCTACTTCTCTTACAGCGACGGAGAGCCCATCTTGAACGGCGTCAGCCTCAAGGTCGAGCCCGGCGAGGCGGTGGCCGTGGTCGGAGCGACGGGGAGCGGTAAGTCCACGCTCCTCTCCCTGGTCCCGCGCTTCTACGACCCGGACGAAGGTTCAGTCCTGATAGGCGGGGTAGACGTTCGGGAGTTAGACCTCGGGGAGCTCAGACGAAGCGTGGGGGTGGTACCGCAGGAGACCTTCCTGTTCTCCGAGACAGTGCGGGAGAATATCACCTTCGGCAATCCGGACGCGACACAGGCGGAGATCGAGCATGCCGCCAAAGTCGCCGGTATACACGACCAGATCCTCGCCTTCCCCAAAGGCTACGACACGATGGTCGGAGAATGGGGCATCACCCTCTCGGGCGGTCAGAAACAACGCGTCGCCATAGCCCGCGCCCTCATCAAAGACCCGAAGATACTAATACTCGACGACGCGACCTCTTCGGTCGACGCCGAGACGGAGAAGTCTATTCAGGAGGCCTTACGCGGTACCCTGAAGGAAGCATCGGGCCGGACAACCTTCATCGTCGCCCACCGGCCCTCGACGATACTCCTCGCTGACCGTATCGTCGTCCTTGAAGAGGGCCGCGTCGTCGAGACGGGTACACACGAGGAGTTGCTAGAGCGACGGGGTCGCTACCACGCCCTCTATGCCGGAGAGGGAGAGGCGAAACCGCGTGACGAGAGGATGCCCGCGTGAGAGGTTTGAAGTCCTACCTGCTGGGGTTTCCGCTGCTCCGGCTCTTCACGCTCGCGGCGCCCTACAAGGCAAGGATCCTTTGGCTCGGGCTCGTGACGGTGCTGGTAACTGCGGCGAGCCTCTCGGAGCCCTTGATCATCGGGTACGCCATAGACGCGGGGCTCGTGGCGGGTTCGCTCACCGTTATCTACGCGATGGCGGCGCTCTACGTAGGCGTCAACGTACTCACGTGGGGGCTCTCATACTTGCAGACCTTCGGGATGGGGTGGGTCGGACAGCACATGATCCTGGCCTTAAGGAACGCTCTCTTCGGGCACTTGCAGTCGCTCAGCTTGCAGTTCTACTCAGAGCAGAAGGCCGGTTGGATCATCTCGCGCCTCACGAACGATATCGAGAACTTCAACACCCTCCTCAACGACGGCGTTCAGAACCTCGTCAAGAACGGGCTTACCCTGATCGGGGTGTTCGTAGCGATTTTCTTCGTCGACTGGCGTCTCGCCCTCGCCACGCTCTCCATCCTTCCGATCATGGTCGCGGGCACGGCCGTCTTCCGCATAAAGAGCTGGAGAGCCTTTCGCGCCGCCCGCGAGGCCGTCGCCGAGGTCATCGCCCACCTCCAGGAGAACGTCTCCGGGCTGCGCATCGTTCAGGCGTTCACGCGCGAGAGGACTAGCGCCGCCCGGTTCGCCGAGCGAAACCGCGCCTACCGCCGGGCCAACACGCGGGCAACGGTCTTGAGCGCCGTCTACTTCCCCGGCGTCGAGCTGTTGGGCTCCGTGGGCCTAGCCGTCGTCCTCTTTTACGGCGGCTATCGCGTCGTCGCGGGGGAGATGACGGTCGGCGAGCTCGTCGCGTTCGTGGGGCTCCTGAACATGTTCTTCCAGCCCATCCAGCAACTCAGCCAACTCTACTCCGACCTCCAGAGCACCCTAGCCTCTTTAGAGAAGGTCTTCGCCGTCCTCGACACCGAGCCCGACCGGGCCGACCAGCCGAACGCGAAGGAGCTCGACGCCCTGCGCGGCGAAGTTGAATTTGAGAACGTTTCTTTCGCCTACGGGGAGGACAAGGTGTTGGATGACGTCAGCTTCCGTATAAAGTCCGGTGAGACCCTGGCGATCGTTGGCGAGACCGGCGCGGGTAAGAGCACCGTGATCAAACTCCTCAGCCGCTTCTACGACCCTACCTCGGGCACGGTCCGCGTAGACGGCGAGGACCTGAGTACGGTGCGCGGCTCCTCCCTTCGCCGCCACATGGGCGTCGTCCTTCAGGATACCTTCCTCTTCACCGGCACTATAAAGGAGAATATCCGTTACGGTCGGCCGGACGCGACCGACGAGGAGATAGTGGCCGCAGCCACGACCGTCGGAGCCGACGACTTTATCCGGCGCTTCCCGGAGGGCTACGAGACGCAGGTACGGGAGCGTGGCGGCAGACTCTCCGCCGGGGAGCGCCAGCTGGTAGCCTTCGCCCGCGCGCTGCTCGCCAACCCGGAACTCCTCGTTCTCGACGAGGCTACCAGCAGCGTGGACCTGGCGACGGAGGCGAGGATCGAGAAGGCCCTCGATAATCTCCTGGCCGGGCGCACCTCTATCGTTATAGCGCACCGCCTCTCAACCGTGAGGCGCGCCGACCGCATCCTGGTCATGGGCGAAGGGCACATCCTCGAAGAAGGCACCCACGCCGATCTAATCGCCCGCCCCTCCGCCTACCGCCGCCTGCATGAATCACAGTTCGCAGCGTAATAGCCGTCAGAAAAAGCTGACCTGTCTCTACGGCTCGTCCCGGTTGGCGACCTCGGCGGGCGGGCTGGTCGCCTCGACAGCGGTGAAGGTCTCGAGGATGTTGTAAGTGTGCGTGGCGCCTTTGGGGACGGTCCAGGAGTCTCCGGCGGAGAGGGGGATCACCTCACCCTCCAGATGTAGCTCCGCCCGACCACCGAGGACGTAGCCGACGGTCTCGTACTCGCGCGCGGCCTCGGGCTTCGGCTCGCTCGGCTCCTCGCCGTCCCAAAGACGCATGGAGACCGACTCGCCTGAGGCCATGTACCTCTGCCCCATTTCGCCCCGCGAGGCTCGCTCGGCGTTCACCTTATCTACGTTCTTCTCCTCGGACAACGCTCCTCCTCTTAGTGCTCCACGTTGGATCTCTACAGGTTACTTGAACTACCCATGTAACGTACCGATTACTCGCCAGGACGGCCGGAGGCGGGACCGCCAGCGGTCGCGGGGTCGGGAACGGCCTTCTCGCGCCTCACGTACGAGACCAGGCTAACGCCGAGCAGGACCAGGAGGCCGCCGAGCACCTGCGCAGCGACGAGGCGTTCGCCCAAAGCCAGTATGGCTATAGCTGCGGTAAAGACCGGAATAAGGTTTAGAAAGATAGCCCCGCGCGCGGCCCCGAGGCGGCCGATGCCGGCGCTCCAGGATAGAAAAGCCGCGACACCGGCGACGATACCAACGTAGAGAAATCCTGCGAGCGCGGCCGGCAGTATCTCTGCGTGCCCGTGGGTAGCCAAGTCGTAACCACCGGTAATAACGAGCAGAGGAAAGGCAAGAACCACGCTCGAGGTGGTTGCGGCGAGCGGCGAGATGGTGTGTGTCACTCGGCCGCTAAGGACCGTATAAAACGCCCAGCAGAGCGCCGCGACGAGCATCAGCAGGTCGCCACGGTTGGGCGAGAGGGTCGCCAACGTCTCCAGGGAGCCCCGGGAAACGACCCATGCCACCCCGAGGAGACACACGAAAGACCCCAGGAGCCCCCGTCCGGTCGGACGTCCGTCTCCCAGCGCCGCAGCAACGAAGAGCGCGAGAATGGGCGTAGCGCCGTTTATGAGCGCAGCGTTGATGCTCGTCGTCTCGGAGAGCGCCAGGTAAACGAGCGCGTTGAAGAGCAGGACCCCGGTCACGGCCATGACCAGCAGCGACGGTAATAGCCGGGCGGCGGGCCGTACAAAGGCTACGCCCTCGCGCAGCAGTGTGAGCGGGATGAGGACGCACAGGGCCACGCACCAACGGACCAGGTTGAGCCCAAACGGCGGCAATACCTCCGCGAGCGGTCCCCCGACGATGAAGTTGCCGGCCCAAAACAGGGTCGCCAGGACCAGAAGCACGTGCGGCGGGAATCTCAATCCTCTGTCATCTCCGCAGGTATCGTGCAACACGAGCCGGCCAGCACGCCGAGAGTCCCGTGTACGGACGGTCGTTCGCCCCTCGGGTCTTCGAGAGCGGCAAAGGCTAGAAGTCTTCCGAGGGTAGCTTGAAGAGGGTCTCGACCTTCGTGTAGTTGCCGGCGAGGCGGCCCAAAGGATCTAAACCCGCAACGTCTATACGGCCGTTCTGGTACAGCTCATCCCGGACGTGGAAGCGGACCATTCGTCCTATCAAGAGGTGGTCGCTACCGAGTTGGATCGCCCGGTCGAGAACACACTCCATGCTCACGCCGGCCTCCCCGACCCTCGGCGGCCCAACCACCTCGCAGGGGGCCGGGGTGAGCCCGGCCTTCTCGAACTCATCGGCCTCAGGCGGATGGCTCTTCGACGACTCGTGCATGTTATTCGAGAGCGAGAGAGAGACGATGTTTATGACGAACTCCCCCGTCTCCTCGACGTTTCTTAAAGTGTCTTTGGAGGGGGCGTCGTCGGTGGTGCGCGGCCCGACGCTCACGCAGAGCATCGGCGGGTTGCCGTCAGTTCAAGACTACAAAACGGAAGCGCGGCAATCGAAGGAGATTCGCTTCCGTGCTCTGCTGACCGGGGAAGAGGCTGAACTAGAACTAGCACGATTTATATCTTAAACCATGCGGCTCATTTAAAGTTAGCGGCTGACATAGGAGCCAAGGAGGAGGACACTGTTGATCATAGACCCGGCGGACCTGGACCCACAGAGTTTGTATAAGCTGCTGATCGGCTCGGTTGTGCCTCGACCAATAGCTTGGACCTCTAGCGTGAGCCGGGAAGGCACCCGCAACCTAGCACCTTTCAGCTTCTTCACTGTGGCTTCTCGGCAACCACCGATGCTGTGCATTAGCCTGGGTCCTCCTCCGGAGACTGAAGCAGGGAGCGAGCGTTCAGCCAAAGACACGCTGAGCAATATAGAGGAGACACGAGAATTCGTAATCAATATCGTCTCCGTACACCTCTCCAACAAGATGTACGAGTCCTCAAAGAACTATCCACCCGAGGCCGACGAGTTCGAGAAGGCGGGCCTTACCCCGGCTCCCTGCGAGGTGGTTGGGCCGCCGAGGATCGAAGAGGCGGGCGTGAGCATGGAGTGCACTCTCGACCGAGTGCTACCATTGGGCAGCGACCACCTCGTGATAGGACGAATGGTCCGCTTCCACGTCCGAGACGAGCTGTACCAGAACGGCCGTATAGACGTTGCGGGTTTAGATCCTTTGGGCCGTCTTGCTGGTAACTACACCAAAATCGAGACCATCTTTGAGTTGCCCGCAGACAACCTTTAACCTACTGCGAGCGACTCTCTATTAGATGGACGAGGATACCAATGAGCCTGAAGATAGGACACCCCGAAGAGGTGGCCATGACCCAGGCCGATCGCTTGCTCTACTACGGAGTCAGAGTGTATGCGTCTAACCTGGATGCGCTGCGCACAGATCGTGTCAGGGGCACCTTATCCACGGGTCTACGAGGCGACGTTGAACGCCTCGTAGGCCACTGCGGTGACAAGCCCGTAAGGGAGGTGGAAGCCGAGGTCCATCATCCAGGTGGAGGGAGGCCACGTGGTCGGGTCGACCACGCCCAGAGTAGCGGCCGGTACGTCAGCCCCCGCCATCGCCACGAGTGCCAGCCCAAGCCCGGCGAGCGGTATCGACACGTCACCCAGGTGCGGCCGGACAAGCCCGTAGGCGGTGCCGGCGCCGAGGCCGACGACGTAGCCAGAGAGAGCACCGAGCCCGCTCTTGCGGTTCTGCGCGGTCTCGCCTTCCGGGCCCTCGTCGGCGGCGGAGAGATCTATCCCCGCCTTCTCGGCGAGCGTAGCGGCAATCTCGGACGGAACGCTGCTCGCGGCCCGTCCTCGAAGGGCCATGTCAGCGTAGGTCGTCGCGTTGAGCGCCACCGTGCCAACGGCCCCGGCGGCGGCTCCTATCAGCGCTTCGCGTATCATGTGTGTTTCCTTTCTGTCCTACCTTCTGTGTAAGGCCATCTCTGACCCCTGGTTGAATAGTGTAAGCACCATGCCAGACGGAGGATCTCTACTTACGCCCCCGGTCCATGAGCAACCCTAGGGTGGCGCCGTAGACTAGGTGGAGGACGAGCGTCGCCACGGCGATCCGGGGGGTGATCGCCACCCCGAAGAGCCCCCAGCCAAGGAGCGGGAAGACCGCCACCTGCATGACGAGCCACAAGAAGACGCCCCACCCCAGGCCCTTCCAGACCGTCACCGGCCGGGTCAAGGCTGCGAGGATGGCGCCTGCGACGCCGCCGTAGGACAGGTGAGCTACCGCGGCCAAGAGCATGATCAGGGGCTTTGGTAAGCCTACTCCGAGGAGCCCTAGACCCTTGTTTACGATGGCCTCGGGTATCGGGCTGGGCATCGGGGAGAGACCCGTGAACACAGCAAGGATCATCAGCACCGACATCTCTATCGTCGCCACCACTCCCCAACCGAACCCTACCGCTAGGCGCCTCGTCTCCATCAGCCTGCCTCCTGCCCTTCCTCTGCATCTTCGAGGCCGGCCGCGTCCGAGGGCTGGTTTATCATCATAGCCGCGACCATCTCGAAGAGTATGAACACCGCTCCGGCGAGCAACCCCATCAGCGCCCCAACTGTTATCCAGCTCCCCATCCCGGAGCGATCACTCGTCTGCGCTGCGTTCACGCTGCGTCCTCCTTCTCTTGGTATTGCCCGAGCGTCTCTCAGAGACTTACACCGTCTGGAACTTACTTTTGGTTAAGGCTCGGTGAAGATATCGTGAGTTTGCACCTAGCCGCTTCTGCCAGCTTCATTTGCCGAGAGCTCAGTTTCCGGGAAGACTTCAGGATGTTGAAAAACGAAGGCCGCACACCTGGCACTCGAGCGGGCCTCCGTAACGCTCCCCGCCCCCGTTCCTCGCTGACCTCCCTCGAGTGTCGGGGACCCGATCGAAAAGGTCGTGGCGAGTAAGTAAGAGATCGCGTGTCCAGGCAGTCAGCATGAAGGAGGGGCTCGTTGTGGAGTCGGATGGAAAGGAGAAGACGAGCCATGAGCGCAACACACCTCAAGGCCGAAGCAGGTAGGGGGGCCGTCGCCGGTCTGGTGGCCGGTCGAACAGGCAGCGTGCCCCGGAGCACACGCCGCCTGTTCGGCACAGGGGAAAGCAAGCATGCCTGAGAGGAAGGAAGTTTGTATAGACGGTACACGGCACCCCGACCGCCCTCTGAGCCGACCTCGCGGCTGCCACCGCCACACGAGCCCGGCTTGGCTCATGCAACTCGTGCTTCGACGGGTTCGAGGGTACGGAGCGGGTGGACGATGAATGGTTATGCGCGGTCAACGAATCCGCGGTACTGGCTAATCTTCGGGTGCGAGGCTCGCAGGATGGAGGCGCTCACCGTCGAATTGCCCGGTGCCTCAGGTTCCCTCGATGGGCAGAGAATGCTGCCGGTCTTCGGCTACAAGGAGGAAGCCAAGGCGTTTGCTTACGGCACACGAGCCGTAGACGCGCCTGAAGAGAAGAGAGCCCTTAGAAGGTGATCACCTGATAGCCCTGCGAGACGAGACGCTGGAGGCTGGGATGCCCAGAGTACTCCTCTAGCAAGGGAACGTCGCTCTTCTCGATCTCGTCCTTGACGCCGAAGGCTCCCGCACAGTAGTCGCAGGCCCCAGCGATAATATCTTTGATCTCCTCGTAGTCGCCGTTGAGCCTGTGGTCCGGGTTGGAGAGCTGGGGCACCCACTTGGTGCCGGCCCCGTCGAAGATGACCGTAGCCTCGTCTCCAGCCTCCTTAAACTCCTTGGCGGAGGTCAGAGCGTTCGCTACTCGCCCCAGATCTCCGTGCGTCTCGGTGTCCGCCAGGACAACTATTCTCGGCGGACAATGGTTCTTCGGCCTCGCCCGTTCGGTGGACTCGTCCGTCTTTTCTGCCGAAATAAGACCGAAATTGGCAACCACGAAAGGCGTAAGGTAGTTGAGGAACACCTTGAGCATTAGCACCGAGTCTAGCTGCCCGGACGTAAGCACTTCGCCTTGGTTGAACAAGGTTAGCCAGCTACCAACGATGAGCGCGATGGTGAAGGTGCGACGGAGATGGCGTGGCTGGGCACAAGGTTTAAACACCCTCCCCACGTCGTAAAGGCTGCTGATCTTCATAGGCACTGATCGGTCACTGTCCTAGCGTCAGCTGACCGTTCCCAAATCATACCCTCCTTCCGGATCAAGCTCTAAGTACTATCTCCGGTTAGAAAGACGGCGCAAAGCGATGCAGATGGTTTGCCAGGGCCTCCAACGCCGCCTTCTCGCGTCCGGGCAGGACCAGGTGAGTGCGTGCCTCGCAGCGAGCTTTCAGCATCTCGTAGAACGCGTCGTCCGTCTCGGCTCGGTACAACAGTTGGGCCAGGGCCTTCTCGTCGCCTGGTTGGTAGTAGCCGGGATAGTCCTCACCCAGCATACCAACGTTGCCGGGGATGCGCGAGGCGACGACCGGCACCCCGGAGGCTAGCGCCTCGGAGACGGTGTTTGCCCCGCCCTCCATGGCGGAGGTCTGCGCGAGCAACCGCGACCGCGCAAGGAGGCTCCGCGCCTCTTGCCGGGTCAGCTCCCCGATCCAGCGGTATCGGAGGGCCTCGGCGTGCAGCCGGGCCTCTCTCTCGAATTCCTCGCCGTAGGGCCTACCCGCGTGGGTGATGCGTATGCGCGAGGATGAAGGGAGCAGCCGGGCGGCGAGGGCGACCCGGAAGGGGTCCTTCTCGGCCCTGAGGTGTCCGATAACGCAGACATCGAAGTGTTCGTCGTCCGGTCGTTGTAGACATACCGGCTCGGCGGACTGATAGATGACCCGAGCCTTCGAGCGGTGGCGAGGTTCGAGCTCGTTGAGGCCCATGTCCTGCAAGACGACTAGGGCCGTCGCCAGCTCCAGCGACTCTTTTGCCGTCTCGTCGGAGTGGATGTCCCGGTAGAGGTCGGTGCCGGTGAGGGCGACGATAAGGGGGCGCTCCGGACAATCGGCGGCGTAGCGCTTTATGGAGGGGTGGCTGCGACGAGCGTGCAACGCGAGCATCAGGTCCGGCTCCTCGCCGCCCCAGGTCTCTTCCAGAACGACCTCGTGGCCGAGCTTCCGCAAGAAGCCAGCCCACCGTTCGGCGGTCGTCCGGTTGCCGTTGCGCAGGTCGCGTCCGGCAGGGGTAATGAGGTTGATCTTCAAACGAGCTAGCCCCCCTTCGCTGGTACGCCACTGTACATATTTCGGGTAAGAGCTTGCGCCAATAGACTGGCAACGTTTCGCATTGGACTTGGCTGCAGATGATCAAACAGCTGTTTCCCTCCCGGAGGATACATTCGCTACCCGCCTATTGGCGCGGCCTCTTATATAGACAGCGGCATGAGTTGGGCTCAAAAAGTGCTACTCAAGCCAAACGCACGATCACGAGGCCATCCTGTTCTCCTGGGCCGGGTCGTGGACCAGCCAGTCCAGGGCTACAGCAGCGGTCCACGACTGGTTGGCGGAGCCAAGGAGTTGACCGGTGAAGGGGTCGAAATACTCCCCGAATCCCCGGACGGCGAGCTGGTCCAGCGCCGTCTGCCTCAGCCGCTCTGCGCGCTCGTGCTCGCCGGCGCGAACTAGCGACCACCAGAGGAGCCAGTTGAAGACGGGCCACGTCGGTCCGCGCCAGTAGCTACGGGGGTGAAACCTCGAGTCGTCGGTGCTGGTGGAGGGCGGCAGAGGCCAGCGCAGCCCCCGGTGACCGAGAAACGCCGGAGAATCGAGGGTCTCGAGGAGAGCACCGAGCCGTTCCTTGCTCAGGCCGCCGGCGATCAGGGGGGCGAAGCCCGCGACGGTGCGCACCCGAAGGGGTCTGTCCGCCCTCAGGTCGTAGTCGAGGGAGAGCCCGAGCTCAAGGTCCCAGCAACCCTCCAGTGCTCGCCGGCCGCGATCCACCCAATCCCTGACCAAATCTAGCTCTTCCTCGGGTGCTTCCAACAGGCTCGCTATCTCCAGCAGGGCCTCGTTCGCCGCCACCAGAATGGCGCTCGTGAGGACGTCCTTGACCAGGAAAGGGTGAGATTCGTAGATGTTTGGCTCGTCACAGTGATGCGCACGCTTTATCAGGTTCATCAGCCAGAGGTAGCGTTCGTAGTCGGCGTTTGTCGGCCTTTGGGAGGGGGAGCCGACGTGCCGGAGATCGTAGCGAGGGTAGGGTCCTACGTCTCCTACCTCCAGCGCTTCGAGAGGCTTGTCCCAGCGCGGAGAGTTGTCTGTCCCGCTCCCCCACGGGTGATAGATGGTCACCAGCCCCGAGCCCTCGGGGTCCCTGTAGGTCAGGAGGTAACGGTGCCAGGAGAGGAGGCCGGGGTAGATGCCACTCAGGAAGGCTCGCGCGAAGGAGATTTCTCCTTCACTCCCTGAGCTGGCTGCCTCCCAGATCCGGAGGACCGCGATGGCGTGTACCGGCGGTTGGCTCAAGCAGCTCGTGTAGGGTGGCGCGGGCGGGGCGTCGGGCGAGGCCGCGGCACAGGCCCAGTGCTCCGGCCCCGGGAAGTAGCTCTTGGGCGGGGCGTCCTGGTTGAACACTATGTGGGGCACCTTGCCGGTCCTCCACTGGTGGGCGAAGAGCATCTCCAGTTCCCTAGCGGCGCGCCGGATGTCGAGATGGGCGAGGCCGATGGCGATGAAGGCGCTGTCCCAACTCCATTGGTGCGGGTAGAGTTCCGGCGCGGCCTTCGTCCACCCTCCCATGTCGTTGAGGCGCAGGACCTTTGCGGCTTCGCTGGTCAGAGCCTCAACATCTTCGGGCGGGCCGAGGCGCGGGGGTCGCATCTCTTTAGCGGGGGGAACGTCTGCAAGGGGCTCTTCAACCCTGGAGGATCCGCCGCTTCTGCCTACGCCGATTTCTTTGTGTTTCCCACCGTCGTCGGGAGAGCCGGTCGTTGTCAAGGCGCTTCCTCCCCGCAATGTCGCTTCCCTATCGTTGACACTGACGGCCTGGAACCTCGTTTTCTTACGCACGGGTCTCGATCAGCATCTCCGAGTCGAGACTGCGGTGGACCGGGCACTTCTCGGTGATCTTCCCCAGCCGCCGGCGCTGATGTTCGTCGAGGGGACCTGTAAGCTCTAGTTGCAGCTCGATCCGGTCTATCCTCCCGTTCTCGTTCTCGCACTTCTCGCAATCTCTCGCGTGGATCTTGCTGTGTTCCATACGGACCCGCACGGAATCCAGGGGCCACCCCTTGCGATTGGCGTACATGCGTACCGTCATCGCGGCGCAGCCCCCGAGCGCGGCCAGCAGGTAATCGTACGGCGTAGGTCCGGCGCCGGTGCCACCAAACGCAACCGGCTCATCGACCACCATAGAGTACCCATTCGCCATGACCTCGGTGTACAGGCCATTCCCCGTGCGCACTGTAACTCGACCGTTCTCCGGGTGCATCTCCTGATCCCTCCTCGTACCGCCGCTTGGTGTGCATCGTGCCTGCCCCAGATCAGACCTTCCGACGCGCCGATTTCTTACCTCTCGCTTGGAGCAAGACTCGACCCTTGCCGACTGCGTCCCGACGGTACAGAGATCGAAGCTACTGATGAGTGTCGGCGAACAAGGCCCACTCAACATTCGCGGCGCTAGTGTGAAGGCGGGATCGAGGTATGCGTGCGTCTCTATAGGCCCTGGATACTTGAACGAGGAGTCACTATAAGCGATGCTCTCTAATGAACTTCTCATCTATACGATGCTTGAGCCACCAAGATAGCCGTCCGCGCCAAGAGAGACGGCCATAGACGGCGAGCCCGGTACCGTCGCCGAGGTTGAGCACGTAAAGGTAATGTTTCTGTGGTCTGTATTCCTGGAGCGGCGTGCCAGTAAGCGAGGCCTGCAGGTTGCGGAAGATAACGGGCCCCTGGCGGACTGCGAATACACCGAGCTTCGGGAGAGCTTTGCCACGGAAGGATACACAGTCGCCCCCGCCGAAAAGACGCCCGTTACCGATGCTGCGGAGGTAGCGATCCAACCGCAGACCGCCAGCCCCATCGGTGAGTAACCGTGAATCGCGAAACACGCTAGGAGGAGAGACTCCGACCGCCATAACCAGCAGGTCGCAAGGAAGTTCGCGGTCATCGGAAGTCCACGCCACACCATCGCCGAGGCGGGTAACAAGGGTGCCCGTAAGGACCTTTGCGCCTCTCTCTTGCAGTAACCTCAGGATCTCTCTCTGCGCCCCTCTCGGGGCGTTTGGCAAGAGAGACTCGCTCCTCTGGGCTATCGTGAGCTTAGCTTCGAGACCGAGCTGGCCGAGCAGCGCCAGCGTGTTGGCCACCACCTCGCAACCCGCAGCGCCCCCGCCGACGACGAGCACCCTGGGTGGATGCTCCTCGCCAAGTGCCAGCAGCCGACGCCTTATCTCCAGCGTGTTCACAACAGGTTTGACCCTGACTGCACCCGCCCCGTTTTTTGAGACGATGGATCGGGGGACCTCGCTGCCCAGGCAGACGGAAGCCGCGTCGTACGGGACTGTCTGGCCGTTTTCGAGGACGAACTCTCTGTTCTCTGCCCGGATCCGCGTTACGCGGCCCTCGATGAATTCGCCTCCTCCCTTCTCCACGAGTCGGCGGATGTCTATGCGATGCTCGTCAGGAGCGTAGGCGCCAGAGATCACGCCCGTAGCCATACCCGAGTAGTACAGGTAAGGTGAACGATCCACAAGGGTGACGTCGAAGCCCCGCCGGGTCAGCTCTCCCACGCGTGCCAGGAAGTACAGATGCGCGTGACCACCCCCCGCAAGAACGATGCGTTTCCCCAGCATCTATCTCCCTTCACACGTAAGACCCGAGAATTGGTAGGTGCCGCGCCTCAAATATACACAACGGAGGTGCATAACCAAATTGTTCGAGAGAGCTCCGAGGGTTCACGCCGCTCGGGCTCTGAGAGTCCTCCGTGAGCTGGCTACAGCGGATAGAATCTCTCGTGTGCGCACCTACTCTCATGTGGCCCTAACCTTGGCCGCCGCCAGGCTCTCTGCTCCCTCCGAAGTCGGGGTGGCGGTCGGGGGCGCCTCTGGCGCTGTGTTCCCGGACCTCCCGGCGCTCGCCGGGGCGGCGTGGCTCGGCTCCCGGCGACACCGTCTCAACCGATCCGCGTTGTGCGAGGAGGTGTGCACGAAGCGCTCCTTCGCAGGTCCTGACGCGGCGCTCCACTCGGTGCTTCCCGTCGGAGCCTCGTTACTGATCTTGTGGACGCTTGGTTCAAAAGAGCTCAGCCTGCGCAAGCCGCTGCTCACCTTCCTGATTGGATGGGCGGGTCACGTGCTTACCGATGCGCTCACCCACGCGGAGGATGCGCGTCCGATCCTGTGGCCAATCTCGGAGTGGCGCTTGCGGAGCCCGATCTCTTACTGGGATCGCTCGCGTTACGCTCGCAACTTTACGTTGGCCGAGCACGGAACCTTGCTGCTCCTGGTAGCCTGGGCCATCTCGCGCCAATCCCGAGCACTGCGCGCCTCCCATTCCCCAAGCGGTTAGTCTGCCCTGCATGGAGACTTATTCGCACGCGTTCTTCACCTGGGCTCTCGCAAAGCACGGCGTCCGGGCAGGGCGAGCCGCGGGTATAGCCGGCGCCGTGGGAGCTAGCTTTCCGGATCTCCCTGCCTTCGCCGGGACCGCCTATTATGTGGGTACGGCGTACCTGAGAGAGGGATGGAGCTCCATGCACTCCGAGGAGCTGCTGGACGCGATCTACTTCCACGGCCCGTTCGGAAGCACGGGGAGCGCGCTGCACTCAGCCGTGCCGGTGGTGGCGCTGCTCATCTTGTACCGGGTCTTTGGCGTGCATAGGCACGACCGGCGCCGCATACTGCTGTGGTTTGTCCTGGGTTGGTTCGGACACACCATCGCCGACTTCCTCACCCACGTCAACGACACCCGGCCTCTTCTCTGGCCCATCTCGGACTGGAAGTGGTCCAGCCCCATCTCCTACTACAACCCCCTGTACCACAGCCAGGAGTTCTTTGTGGTCAGCCACGGGCTCATGCTGCTGATCATCTCGTGGCTGCTTCTCAAGAGTGTCGTGAGCCAGAAAAAGTCGCCTAAACCTCCACCCGGATAGATGGTTACGAGCGCCAGCAAGGTTCACGCGGCTACCTAGAGCTACGCTCTTGCGATCTGACCCCCCGATGCACAAACCTTTAGTAAAGCTCTAGCTTCTAAGCACCCATAGGGACTTTGAGGGCAGCCGAACGGTAACCTTCTCTCCTTCGCGCATCCTTGCGTCAGGCGGCAAGACCACCCTGAGCTCAACGCCGTTGGCGTTGAGGCCGCAGTCTATGCGGGTACCGAGGTAGGCAACCCGGGTGATCCGGGCAGAAAAGGAATTCTCACCCTCTCCGAGGCGAACGGCCTCGGGGCGGATCGTCAGAGTAACTTCTCCGGCCGGAGCCGCTTCCGCAAGGCTCAGGTTGCCAAGTGGCGTCTCGACCGTACCGTTTCTCACCCTGCCGTGGATAAAGTTAGTGGCGCCAAAGAACTCGGCGATCCGGCGGCTCGCAGGCCGGTCGTAGAAGGCCTGCGGCTCGTCGTACATCTGTAGTTTTCCGTCGAAGAGGAGGGCGATGCGGTCGGCGAGGACCACGGCCTCCTCCTGGTCGTGTGTGACGAAGACGGTAGTGTAGCCTTCTTGCTCCTGCACCTCCCGCACCAGCTCCCGCATCTCTCCCCGGAGGTTGGCGTCGAGGGCGCTCAGAGGTTCGTCCAGAAGCAGCAGGCGCGGCTCGATGACGAGCGCGCGCGCCAGCGCTATCCGCTGCTGCTGCCCGCCGGACAGCTCGCCGGGACGGC
Source organism: uncultured Rubrobacteraceae bacterium (assembly GCA_902806055.1). Classification (GTDB taxonomy): domain Bacteria; phylum Actinomycetota; class Rubrobacteria; order Rubrobacterales; family Rubrobacteraceae; genus Rubrobacter_F. The sequence continues at coordinate 14,586 of CADCVD010000061.1, read as the reverse complement.
GATCCGCGAAGCCCTCCATCCGTACCCGCCGGAGCGCCGTGACGACCCGGCGGTCGGCGTGATCCTTCTGTACGTTTCGCATCTTGAGCCCGAAGCCGATGTTTGCGGCGACGCTCATGCGTGGAAAGAGCAGAGGTTTCTGGAAGACCATCGCGGCTCCCCGCTTCTCCGGCGGCACGGCGAGCACCGAGTCCCCGTCTATCAGAACGTCACCGGACGCGGGGCGTAGAAGACCGGCTATTATCTTCAACACCGTCGTCTTTCCGCATCCCGAGGGCCCGAGGAAAGCGACAAGCTCCCCAGGCTCCACTTCGACTGAGAGGTGCGAAAGCGCCGGCACGGAAACTCTCCCGTAGCGGTGCGAGAGGTCTCTCAACCTGAGACTGGCGCTCACGAACGCCTACCCACGCGCGAGACGCCGAAGCTGGTACGGAGGGGCCAAGAGCACAGGAGTGCCGGAGCGCAAACCCGGTATCGTCTCGGTCTTCCCCGTTACTAAACGGCTGCTTACAGGCGAGCGAGGCCATCCTTGTCTATCCGGTAGGTTGCTCATCAGAATCCTCCTCGCTCTCTTCGAGAGCCTCTTTCGTCTCGACTAGCGGTATCCGTTTTCCTTGCCTCCTTCGCCGGAGGACGGCGGCAACTATCGCCCCCGCTATCACGGCGCCGAACGCGATCAGCAACACCTGAACGTACTGTGGAGCCTGCCCTCCGAGGTAAGCGTAGAGGAACGTCGCAGGGGACATACCGACCGCCGTGGCGAGCATGAACCGCCAGAAGCCCATGCGGGTGAGACCAGCCGCATACGAGATGATGTCGAAGGAGATGATGGGCACGAGCCGCGCGACGAGGATCGCGTACGCGCCCCAGCGCAGGAACCACCGGTCCGCGGCTCCCAGGTGCGACCGACCGACGAGAGCTTCGACCGGACCCCGACCCAGAAGGCGCGCGATCCAGAAGCTTACGGCCGCCGCCAGGGACGCGCTCACCAGGCTCAACATCCCACCCCAGAATGCCCCGAACGCCAAACCGTTGGCGAAAGCCAGGACGAAAGCCGGAAGAGGGGCCGCGAGAGCCTGCAGGATCATCAGCAGCGCCGAAACGATCGGCGCCCACGCCCCGAACGAGAGGATGTAGTCCCTGAGCCCCGCGACGTCTCCATGGCTCAGGATCGCCACGGCCCGATCAATCTCGGACCGAAAACCCTCCGAGAGAAGATATACGAGGCCGAACGCCGCCAGGGCCAACAGACCCAGCGCGAACCTGACCCATCTTACAGTGCGAGGGCCGAGATTCATTGGATGTCCGGCAAGTTTAGGCCGTTTGCGTCCGAGCCTTCCGCACCGGCTGGAGCTGACTTTGCGTGCGTCTTCACTTCTGAGCTTCATCCAGTCTCGCCGACATCGCTCACCCGACATAACGGTAGCACTACCCGCGGACCGCGGACCAGCGGTTGGACAGGTACGCGTATCCGCTCCTGACATGGAATCTTCTGAACAAGAACCCTCCTAGCCCTCTGTAACCGGAATCACGCACCCGCTGCTATGATCCGGGGATGCTCGACGAGGAACTCCGCAAGGGCGCCAAGCCCCTCTACAAACTGCCCGCTCGAGCCCTGGCTGAGAGAGGCGTCACCGGCGACGCTCTTACCGGGGCGAGCCTCGGTATCGGCGCGCTCTGCCTGGCAGCGATAGCCTTCCACCTCAACACCGTGGCGCTCATCCTCTGGCTCCTCAACCGGCTCCTGGACGGTCTCGACGGGGAGGTAGCCCGCCTCCGCGGGGAGAGTTCGGAACTCGGCGCGTTCGTTGACGTCGTGGCGGATTTCTTCGTTTACGGTGGTTTCCTCGTCGCGCTGGCCATCCAGCATCCGGATGCTCGTCTCGCTTTGGTGGTGCTCTTCTTCGCCTACTACCTGAACGGTACGATGTTTCTGGCCCTCTCCAGTACCCTGGAGCGGCTGCAGAGGGAGCGCCTGACGGAGCGTGGTCTCCACTTCCGCCGCTCGTTGGCCGAGGGATTCGAGACTATCCTCGTGGGGACGCTCTTCCTGCTCTTGCCTGGTTACGTCTCCACCATCGCCTGGGTCTTCGCTGCCATGGTCTTCGTCTCGGCGGGCCAGCGCCTGTGGGACGGTCGGCGGATGCTCGGCCACGGTTAGGGGATACAGCAACCGCAGCTTACCAACGAGAACCTCGAACCGCCCGGGGGGGCTCACGAGACCTTGCCCAAACCGACAAAGCCACGCCCCTCGTCCGTCTCCGACGGTTTCAAGAAGCGCAGAGCGACCACGAGCGCGAACACCGCGGGCAGGGCGAAGACGATCGCGAGGGCCGAGGCTATGACGGGATCGTTGCCGGAGGCGGCGGAGAAGAGGAGCATAGGCAGGGTAACGACGTTGCCGCCCCCTATCAGGAGGGTCAGGATGTACTGGCCCCAGGAGATCAGGAAAGCGAAGAGCCCTGCAACCGCCACCCCTGGCGCAACTTCGGGCAGCGTCACGTGGACGAACGCCTGCCAGGAGCTTGCTCCCAGGGTTCGGGCGGCCTCTTCCAGCTCGCCGGTCCGTTCGGCGAAGATGCTGGTAAGGATAATAGCGGTATAGGGCACCGTCGGAACGAGGTGAACGAGGAACACTCCGAGCGCCGTGTCGGCGAGCCCGAGCCGTATAAAGGTCAGGTGGATACCCATCGTCGAGGCGAGCGGGGGGACCAGTATCGGGAGGAGGATAAAGAAGATCACGACCCCCTTGAAGCGCCACTCGTAGCCTCCCATAGCCATCCCCGCCGGCATTCCGACCGCCACAGAAGCGAGGGCGACCGAGGCTCCGATCAGGAGGCTGCTGAGCGTCGCCCCGAAGACGCGCCCGCCGGGATCCAGGAGATAATAGACGCCACGCAGCGACCACTCGGCCGGCAGCAGGTCCGGGAAGCGCCACTCCCCGGCGAAGGCCCACAGAAATAGCGGCACGAACGGCAGCGCGACGAGGGCCGCTACGATCACAAGCCCCGTGTTGCTCCGGCGCTTGCCCGATGGATCACCCACGCCTCAGGTCCTTTGCGAGCCGGAGGTAGAGAGCGGCGAAGACCGCCGTGATGAGCGCGATCAGGACGTTTATCGCCATCGCTACGGGCCGGGCGCTCAGCTCGATGTCGCGATACTCGTTGTAGGCCATCACCGGTAGGATGGTCGGGTAGGTCTTGCCGAGCAGGTACGGTACTTCGAAGGCGCCGAAGGTGAAGGCGAAGACTATCAGGCTCGCGGCGATGATCCCCGGCGAGATCACGGGGAACACCACATACCAGAACCGCTGCCACGCGTTCGCCCCGAGCGTCCGGGCGACGTCTTCCAGTTCCCCGGCGACGCCTCGAAGGGAGGCGAGCACGACCAGCGCGATGAACGGCACCTCCTTCCACACGTAGGTGATGATGATACCGACGGAGTATCTGTCGTAGAGGAGGGCGGGGAACTCAGCCGGTTCCTCGATCAGGCCCAGGGCCGCCGCGAACCGCACGCCCAGGCCAGTCTGGGAGACGACCAGCGCGATGCCGACCGCCGCGACCAGGTGGGGGATCGTGATCGGTAGCTGGAAGACGATGGCGGAGAGCCGTCCGCTTGAGCGTCTGAGGGCCAACGCGGCCAGTACGGCGAGTACCGTCGAGATGCCCGTGGAAGCCCCTGCGACGTAGACCGTCAGGAGGAACGAGTTCAAAAAGTCCTCGCCGGTTAGGACGTCGCGGTAGGCGTCGAAGTTCAGCTCCGTCTGCCCGATAGCGGGCAGGTAGCCAAGGGACTGCACGACGGCGGCAATCAGCCCCCCGGCGAATAGGACCCCGATCACCAGCAGTGCTGGAGCGAGGAGCAAAGCTATCTTGACGCGTCCGCCCAAACTACTCCTTGAGGACCTTCTCCTGCCAGCCGTCCTCCAGCTCCAGCAGCCACTCAGAGCGGGCTTCCGGTAACCGGTTCTCCTGAAGCTCGTCGGCAGGAAGAGCCGCCTCTCCCTCCGGCTCCGAGAACTCTTCGCGTACGTCCTCCGGCAGCCGGTCCAAGTCCAGGGCCGTGAGGTCGCCCCAGCCGTTCGGGTCTTGCTTCGCGATCTGGGCCTCCGGGCTCTCCAGGAGGTTCGCGACAACCTGCGCCCCGGCCTTGTTCGGGGAGTTGAACGGGATGGCGACGTAGTGGGTGTTGCTCAGGGTGCCGCCGTCCAGGAGGTAGGTACGGGTGCTCTCGGGCCAGAGGCCCTTGTTGATCTGGCGCTGCGCGAGTTGCGGGTTGTAGCTCATCGAGAGCCAGACTTCGCCGTTCTGGTACAGCTCGTCCAGTTTGGTCGAGGACTCCGGGTAGGTTTCCCCCTCGCGCCAGAGCTTCGGCTCGATCTCGTTCAAAAATTTATATACCTCGGGTGTTTCCTCGTCAAACGTCTCCTGGTCGAAGGGCTGCTCGAAAGGCTCGACCTCGCCCGTAACGCCGTAGAGCGCCTGCTCCACAAAGGCGTTGCCGGTGAAGTCCGGCGGGGCGGGGTAGGTAAAGCGTCCGGGGTTCTCCGCAGTCCAGTCGCGCAGCTCGTCCATGCTCTTCGGCGGGTCCTCTACTTTGGCGGAGTCGTAGATCATGACGAACTGGGCCTTGCCCCACGGCGCCTCGCGGCCCTCTACAGGGTAGCCGAAGTCGCGGTTGATAGACGGGCTCTCCCAGCCAATGTACTCCGCGTTTGGGAGCCTCTCGGCCCAGGGACCGAACCACAGGTCGGCTTCGGCGCCTGTGGCAAAGTTCTCGCCGTTGAGCCAGACGAGATCTATCGTCCCTTCCTCCTTGCCGGCGCTTTTCTCGTTCAGGAGCTTGTTCACAGCGTCGGCGGTGTCAGTCAGCGGGGTCCGCTCAAGCGTGATCCCGTACTCCTCTTTCAGACGCGGCGTCACATAGTCGTCGACGTAAGCGTTGATCGCCTCGTCCCCGCCGTATATGGAGAGATTGACGGTGGCGCCGCGGGCCTCTTCCTCCAGCTCTGCAAAAGAACGGTCCTCTCCCTGAGAGCCCGCGTTGTCTGTTCCACCTCCGGTGTTCCCGCAGGCGGTTGTGAACACCGAGAGTGTCGCGGCTAGGGCGACCAACATCAAGGCTCTAAGCTTCAAAATAGAATCTCCTTTTCATCTTCAGGTCATTGCAGTCAGCCGCGAGTGATGGGTACGGAGCAAGGTGTCGCGACGATCAGCAAATCTTTCGCTCGACTAGCACCACTGAACATGAATAAAGCAGCCTATCGCCCATTTCTTCTCCGCAACCATCCGGGAATCAGGGAGATCAGCACGAAGAAGACCGCTGCCACGCCCAGATACACGAAAGTCTTGATTAGGTCTTCGTTCGCGCTCGCCAGCGAGCCGCCCGCAAGCGTATACACCAGTACCCCAGGCACTATGCAGGTCCCGGTCAGGAGTACGTAACTGCCAACCCCGACCCTGGTAAGACCGTAGGCGTAGTTCTGCAAGTTGAAAGGGAACAGGGGCACCAGGCGGGTGATGAGCAACATCCTCCAGCCGTGTTTCTCGACGCCCTCATCCAGCTTCCTGACCCGTTGATTGTTCGCGGTCCAGGACTCCACCAGCCCGCGCGCGGCGTAGCGGGCAATCAGGAAGGCCAGCGTGGCTCCGAGCGTCGCGCCGATGACGGTCCACAAGGTGCCCCATGCCGCCCCGAACACCAGCCCGGCCAAGAGAGATAAAGGCGCGCCCGGCAAGAACGACACGGTCGCGACTACGTAGATGACGACGAAAACGATGGGAGCCACCATCCCGAAGCCGTTGATCCAATCTCTCAAGCTATTCAGGCCATCGAGACTTACACACTCGGTCACCCCGGCGACCCGGGCTCCCACGAGAACGAGGAGCAGGGCGAAGCCTACGGCGATCAACCGGCCCGTGCCCCTTCTCTTGACGTCCTTCCCTCTGTCTAACTGATCATTCATTAATTCGGCCCTGTACAACGCCTCGTTGTCGCTCCGGTTGTTAAACTCTCACCAGACCGGGACATCAACCACGCCCGAGCAGACGCCGGGCTCCGAAGAAGGCGGAGAACACCTTGCGGGTACGGTCGGTGAAGAGCCTCTCACGGTAGTAGTTGTCCGCGGCCCGCTGGTTCGCCTGCGAGAGCGTCGGGTAGACGTGGATCATTGTCGAGAGCGACTGTATGGGGATGTTCTTCTGCATCGCTAGGACGATCTCGTGGATCAGGTTCCCCGCATCCGGACCGATGATGTGCCCCCCCAGAATCTTTCCCCGCCTGCCGGTGACTACCTTGACGAACCCGGTCGTCTCTCCGTCGGTGAGAGCGCGATCTACCCCGGCGAACTCCTGACGGTAGACCTTGACGTACCCGTGCTCTTCCCGGGCCTGCTCTTCCGTGAGACCGACACGGGCGACCTCCGGGTCAGTGAAGGTAGTCCAGGGAACGACACGGTGGTCGGCCTTGGTCTTTACCGGGAAGAGGGCGTTTCTCAGAGCGGTGCGGCCCTGGTACTCGGCGACGTGGGTGAAGAGGTACTTTCCGGTTATGTCCCCGGCCGCGTAGACGTTGGGCGCGGTGGTGCGAAGGTGCTCGTCAACCTTCAAGCCTGTCTTCTCCAGCTCCACGCCCGCGTTCTCCAGCGCAAGGCTGCCGGCGGTCGGGGCACGTCCGGCGGCGATCAGGATCTCCTCCGCCCGGATCTCTACCCTCTCGCCCCGATCGTTGCTCGCCGTGATGACTTTCTCGCCGTTTTCCACGTGAGCCTCCGTCGCCTGAAAGCCGCCGTGAAAGGCCACGCCTTCAGATATCATAACCTGCTTCAAGACCTCTCCCACCTCGGAGTCCTCCTTAGGCAGAGGGAGCGGAGATGAGGAGAGCATAGCCACTTCCGAGCCGAAGCGAGAGAAGATTTGGGCGAACTCACAGCCTATGGGCCCCGAACCTATGATGATCAGCGAGCGCGGCAGTCGTCGGAGTTGAAGAGCCTCCACGTTGGTGAGATATCTCACCTCCTCCAGACCCTCTACGGGCGGCGCGACCGGGTGGGAGCCGGTGGCGAGGATGACGCTGTGCGCACCGAGGTGACGGCCGTCCACTGAGACCTCCCGTGGTGAGACGAAGCTCGCCTCATCCCCGAGAAAAATGTCTACGCCCATCTTCCTGAAGCGTGCGGGGTCGTCGTGCTCGCCAGCCGTACCTACGATCCGGTCCATACGGTCCATCACGGCCGGGAAGTCCACTTCGTGTCCGGGGCTCTTGATGCCGTACTCCTCGGAGCAGCCTATAAGGCGTGCGACGCGGGCGCTCTTGATCAGGGTCTTGGTCGGCACACATCCCCTGTACAGGCAGTCGCCGCCAAGCTTGTCCCGCTCGGCGAGAGCTACCTTTGCCCCGAGGGACGCGGCTCCGGCAGCGGAGACCAGCCCCGCCGTGCCACCTCCGACAACCATCAGATCGTATCTTCCCTTCATGCCAGCCCTTCTCTCGACTTGCGGTCCGCTTCGACGAGCAGCGCACACCTGCCCCTCCTGGTAAGTAGACGCGGGGCGCTGCGATTTTCTTACTTATCCTCCCGGGAAGCGCACCTCCAGTTGCTCGATACCTCCAGCGCCGGCAACAAAGCGAGGGAGAAAGCTAAGATATTTCGGGCACAGTGTGGTTCGTATAGATCAGAGGCTAGCCGGAGGAGAGCTGATGGAAAGAGAGACCTCCGCGAGTGTATTGATTCATAGCCCCCCCGCGCGGTACGCGATCGCCGGTAGCTCCTGTCATTTCTTTTGTGGATGCAGTGCTTCAAAACTCTGCACGGCGTTGCTACTCTACGTCGCTTTCCTGGCGACAGCCTGCAACGGAGCCGAGCCTTCCGGCGGTGCGTGCTGCGAGAAGGAACGACCCACTGTATAGAGCTCGTCTGAGCAACCCCCGGAGGAGTCATCGAGCGCGTCTCCTGCTTCCTAGGGGAGCTGCATCAGCTCTCGAGACCATGGCTCCGTCTCCGGGCGATAACGGAGATCTCAGCGTCGAAACGGAGTGGTTGGCTGCCTCGCTCCACCAGATCTCTAGTTGAGCACCACAACCCGGACGTCGTCAAGGCACAGGGAATCCCACCCTCACAAAGACCGTGGTCACCATCTCAAAGCTTATAAAAGTATCTCTGTAACCATCTCCTTCACTGCTCCCGACAGCACTCGTCTGTCCTTCGTCGAGCGCGTCATCAAATGCCTTGTGCCCACCGACGCGTATCCTCTCTAAATTGAGAATCTTGATTTCATTGCTACACGCTATATGAACACCCGGTATCTTCCCCTACACTGGCATCTGCGGATAAAAAGCGACAGGGTATGTAGAATGTTTTGCATGCCTATTAGCAAGGTGTTCCGATGAAAAAGCGCACCAACGAGGAGTGGCTCGACGCGCTGCGGGGACCGAGACGGGATAAGGCGATCGGAGATCTGCGCGAGGTGCTCGTGCGCGGGCTCAAGGTCGCCTTTGCGGGGCGGGTGCGCGGCCTCAACGAGACCGCCGAAGACTTCGCACAGGACGCCCTGATCAGGGTGTTAAACAACCTGGACTCCTTCCGGGGCGAGAGCCGCTTTACTACGTGGGCGCAAAGGGTGGCCGTCCGGGTGGCCTATACCGAGCTGAGGCGCAGACGCTGGCGCGACGTCTCAATGCAGGAGGTTCTCGAGCGTCACGAGAAGAGCGGCCGCGAGCCCGATGCGCTCAGGGACCACACGTCTTCGCCGGAGCGGCAGACGGCGAGAAAGATGATGGTCGAGACCTTGCAAAGCTTCATCGCGGAGGAGCTTACGAGAAGGCAGCGGGAAGCAATGGTCGCGGTGATGTTCGAGGGTATGCCCCTGGAGGAGGCGGCCCAGCGTATGGAGACGAACCGCAACGCCCTCTACAAGCTTCTGCACGACGCCCGCAAGAAGTTGAAAAAGCGGATAGAGGCCGAGGGACTCTCGCCCGGAGAGGTATTGGAGGCTATTAGTGAGGGGTAAGATCCGGCAACCGTGAATGGTCTAGGTAGGAGATGAAAGTGAAGGTATCACAGTGCTGAACCCAGAGGATCTCGGCAAACTGGCACAGGCGTTAGAAATGACCCATGAAGAGGAGCTAGGCTGCGACGAGTGCTTCGAGGAGCTGGACCGCTTCGTGGAGATGAAGCTCGCCGGACTCGACGCGGAGGCGGCCATGCCGCTCGTCCAGGACCATCTGGACAAGTGCGGCGACTGCCGTGAGGAGTACGAGGCGCTCCTCCGCGCTCTGCGCGCCTCCGAAGGTTACCTGTCGGTCAATCTCATCTGGACTAGGCTGCGCCGGCTTTTCGGCGCGAACTAGAGCTTAGCGGAATCAGTATGCGCGTGTCCTGCAGGCATTCTACATGCTCTCCTTCTCTAGCAACGCACGCCGACTCCTATGCCACTCGCTATTTCAATTAGTAACTAGAAACAACAAGTACATTTAGAGAGTATGTGATGAACTCCATGATGGGCGGCGCGGCAGACACAAGCACCGTACCTCTATAAGCGCAAACATGCCGCTTTCACTGATTGTCGGGTTGGTCCTGGCAGGAACTCTTGGCTAACTGTTGAGTATGAGAAGAGCCAGAACTCAAGCTTAGTCGCTACCCCCTAGTGGCGCATTCTCAAAGGCTGGAGAGACTTTAGTTGGCTTCCAAGCCCTTCCTTATGCACCAAGCTAGCAGAAGGAGGTCTTCTGGGAAAGCCAGATTTCCGTACCTAGCGGTCCCGACGTTCTCACTCGACAACCTCGACAAACGCGAGCTGACGGGCCTCTAAGAGGTAGACTTTATTGAGTTCGCTGCAAGAAGTTGTTGGCCGCAGAAAGGAGCCGCTGCCCGTGTCCTCTCCAAATCTTGTTCGGTGGTACGCTCTGGCTGCCCTCTTGGGGGGTGCGCTGGCGGTTGCGGAGGGCCTCCTCATCTTGGCGAACCCAGGGTACTGGCGCTTCGACTCACCTTTCGACTACCTGGTCGTGGCCGTGGAAGGTGCCGCGCTGCTGGCAATTCTGGGCGGGCTGATAGGACTCTACGTCAGGCAAGCGGGAAGTTACAAGCGTCTGGGAGCGGCGGGCTGCCTCGTGACGTTCGTCGGGATCATCTTAGCCGGTGTCGGCCACATCTTTGGGGTCCCCTTCTTCGATTTCGTCAGCTTCGGAGGGATAGCGTATGTGCTCATAGGCTTTTCTCTGGGCTCCTTCTTGGTCGGGGGCATAGCCTACGTGCTGGGAATTGTTGCCATAAGCGTGGGGCTGTTGCTCGTCGGCTTCGCTACGATGAAGGCTGGAGTGTTGCCGGTCTGGGGCGCTCTTGCGCCGCTCGCGGGCCTGGCGGGTTTGTGGATGGGCAATTCCGGTGGGTGGATTCTGTTCGGGCTGGGGTGGGTGGCGGTAGCGTACGCAATCCGGTCGGGGAGTGCCATGCCGGCTGAGCAGTCTCCGAGAGCCGCTTGAGTCACCGGAGACGCTTGATGCGGCATGCACGGAAGGCTGAGAAGAATTTCTCAGCCTTGTCTAGCTGATAAGGTTCAGTGCGCCTAACAAAAGCTGGCATGGCACCCGAAGCGCTGAACAGCCTCTCACCAGAGGAGCGTCACCAAGTGTACAAGATGCTCGGGGTAAGGGCGGCCTCTCTTTTTTATCCCAGCAGTTTCCGAAAAGACGTCTTGCGCGAGGCGACGGTGAAGAAGCTGAAGGGTGCCAAGTTGCGGACGCCCTCACGGCTCACCGTGGAGGTCCAGGCTATCGGACGAGGGACTACCGAGCCTATAAGCAGCTTGTAGACGCTCTGTGGATCCAACCCCGAGGGATCTATTATCACGGTCTTCCTCCCTGCGCGCTTCGCCGAACTGCCGGGATTGTACGACGGGTATCTCCGGTCCGCCTTCGACCCGGAGGTGCGTCTACAGGTAGCTCTTCAGCAGGAGGTACGGTACGGCGCAGGCAACCAGTATTACCTCGGCGTCCTCCCCGCTTTGTGCCGCGAGCTTGTGCGGGTTGCCGGCGTCGAAGTGCGCCGCGTCGCCCGGTTCGAGTACGTGCTCCTCGTCGGCTATCTCCAGGCGCAGCCTACCGGAGAGAACGTACAACCACTGCTCTCCTTCGTGCTGATAGATCGTCTCCCCCTCGCGATCCGCGGGCACCACGACGCGCAAGGGCCGCAGGTTGAAGGTCCAGTTCCCGCCGGAGAGCTTGGAGTAGAGCAAGCCGTTGCCGCGCTGTATCGGTCCGTCCTCGGCCCGTGTAACGACCGAGCTCTGCGCCTCGGGTTCGGATTCGAAGAGCGCAGAGAACGAGACATCATAAGCCCGGGCGACGCTGAAGAGAGCGGTTAACGAAGGCTGGCGCTCCCCGCTCTCCAGCCTCGACAGATAAGCCTTCGAGAGCCCGGTACGCTCGGCCAAGTCCTCCAGCCTCCAACCGCGCTCGCCCCGCAACTTCCGCAAACGGGGCCCGACCGTCGCGAGATCCATGCCTGTCTCTCTCGCAAACTCACCGTCCATATCACGAGTTTACCGCCTAACCCGCTACCAGCAGGACGTTAGAGCTCCCTAGGCCCGCGCAGGCGGACCCGGAGTCGGCCGCCATCGTGCAAGAGCTTCTGGGCGGCAAGTTCGGCGAGATGTCGACGCTGATGAACTACACGTACCAGTCGTTCAACATGCGCGGCAAGAGCAAGGTTAGGCCCTACTACGACCTCGTCGCCAACATTGCGGCCGAGGAGATGGGGCATATAGAGCTCGTCGCCAACACCATAAACCTGCTGCTCGATCAGACCGAGGCTTCGAGGGATGGCATCACGCCGCCGCTGAACTTCAGCGGGATGACCGGCAATCCGAACCACTTCCTCAACTTCGGTCTCGGCGCGATGGACGATGCCAACGGCAAGGCATGGACGGGCGATAACATCTTCAACTCCGGCAATCTCAAGATGGACCTCCTGCACAACTTCTTCCTCGAGTCCGGGGCGCGGATGGGCAAGATCCGGGTCTACGAGGCCACCCAGAACCCGGTGGCGTGCGAGATGATCGGCTACCTCATCGTTCGGGACGGCGTCCACCAGGAGGCCTACGCCAAGGCGCTCTCCGACCTCTCGGGCGTGGACGTGACGAAGCTCCTACCGGTGCCGGAGATCTACAGCAACAACTACCCGGCCGCGCGTAAGTACATGGACAAGGGCTTTCACCGCATCCTGTACCGCTTCAGCCCGGACGACTACAAGGAGATAAGCCAGATCTGGAACGGCCTCTCCGCGATCGACGGCTCCGAGCGCGAGGTCCAGGACGGCCCGCCGGAGGGCGGCGAGGTTCCCGACCTCAACCCGGCCCCGCCGCTGTTCGCCCCAGGCGTCGATCCCGAGGATATAGCCGAGATCGTGAAGAGGCTAGGCTAAGTACCAGTAGAAGAGGTTTTCACAAGAGAGGTCGCCACGTCTACCACAGGCGCGGCGACCTCACTGCGTCAGTCGCTGTACAGTTCATGCCGTAGAAATGACCGTGCTTATGCGGCCTGACTATTGGAGAAAGAGTTCCTCGTAGAGCCTAGAGAAAAAGCGACCTCTACAGGAGCTTTGAGCAGCCAGTAGCCTCTGTCTATGAGGTACGACTATCTCTACCTTATCGGGTGTCGTCCTCCCCCGCGTACCAACCGCAACAGGAGCAGTAGACTAGCCCCGTCTCCCAGTCTTTGTCTTGCCACTTCGTCGCTCCGCATCCGGGGCAGTCAGCCGGATAGAACTTGGTATCTATCTCCAGGTTGTTCCAGTACATCTTTCGCCTCCTTGGTCGGTACGGCGCACGACCGCCACCTCTACTCAAGAACTTCCAACATCAACTCGTAGTGCGGACCGAATAGGTACGTCTCCGGTGCTGTGTTTACCGCCTTGTTGCCTTAATCCAAACGTCTAATTGAATTCTATCGTCGAGCTATCCTCGGCTTGCCAGGGTTCGCCCTCACGGCGGTCATCACCAAGCTCCCGCAGAAACTCCGCTGCCAGCCGCAACACTAGCCCGGCCAGGATGGCGACCGTGATCGTCGTGAGCATCATCCCCGCCGCAAGCGCATAGATCAGCCACATGGCCGCTTCGTGCAACCAGCTCACCACGTTACCTCCTGGTGTCCGAAAGTTCGGTTTTTCTCATTGTCGCGCATCTTGTGTACCAAATCTTAGGCGTCTCTCTTCAGTAAAGAGTTGGTCAGCCGTCTCTTCGGTCGCCATCGGCCTCCTTCTTTGCGGCCACGGCGAGCTCATCAGCCCGGTCGTTACCGGCCTTATGAGGACCTGCCGTCTTGGAGTGTCCCCTGACCTTCCTCCACCGCACCTCCCGATGACGCTCTGTCGCTTCCAGCAGCCTCTCCCATAGGTCCCTGTTCGCCACCGGCTCCCCGAGGTGGTTCAGCCAGCCGTTCTCCCGCCACTTCTCGTGCCAGCCCCTCCTCATGCAGTTTACGAGGTAGGACGAGTCGGAGTAGATCGCAACCACGCATCCCTCGTCTGTGGTCTCCAGGGCAACACACGCGGCGGTAACCTCCATACGTTGGTTCGTAGTGTTCTGCTCGCCGCCGCTAATCTCCTCGGTCTTGCCCTCTCGTGTAAGAACGACGCCGTATCCTCCGGGACCGCGAGAACCGCTGGACGCCCCATCTGTATAGGCGTAAGCGTCCGGCTCAGGCAAAGGCTCTGTCCGTACCGCGCGGTTCCTCTTCACTCACCTCTCCTGCTCCCCTCGATCGCGCCTAGCAGCTCGACGATCAGACGCAGGCGGTCTACCTCGCGCCTCGCATGCTGGTGGTCGAGCTCCGCCCTCGCTCGAACCTCCTCCAGGCGGCGATGCTCGCCGGTATCGAGCAGACCGTCGAGGTAGAGGCTCGCCGTTCGCTCGTTCTTCGCCTCCAGGATGGCCTCGGCGTTGTCCAGACGAACTCTCCGAACGTACTCGGAGAGCGAGCGGTCAGCGCTCGCCAGGGCTTCTGTAGCATCGCTTAGCCGACGGTATGCTTCGTTGATCTCCTCGACCAGAGCATCTTTGGTCAATAGCCCCTCCTCATCTTCGACATCCGTTCCACCGATTCAAATCTTCTGAGCTCAAGCCTGCGGTTACACACGAGGCAGAACGAGTTGAGGACCTGCTTGGTTCGATCGAAGCTTAGCACTCGACGGTCTATCTCTCGATCATACGTTACTCATTTACGTTTGTATCTTCCTACAGCGGCGTGCAGTAACGGTGCTTCTGACACGTCCTAGATCATCGACGCAGCCTATCCTCATAGACAAGCGAAAAGACAATGGAAGCGTTCCTGCGAGGAACAGGCAAGAGCGAAACCGCCCGTCTACTCGGGGTAATCCTCTCGTCGGTCCATGTTTGATGCGAACGTCACGGCGCTCTTGGCCGGTCTTATAGAACGTTCGACAGCTACTCTCTTCCAACGGCGAAGGTTTCTCCGGGAGGTACAGACGCTAGTGAGCGGTTCGATCGTTCGCCGAGTTCAGGCGCTCAGGTTACACACGAAAGAAGACGAGCGATACTAACGAGAAGTACGAGCAGCCAACGGTTGCCT
>CADCVD010000060.1 GCA_902806055.1 uncultured Rubrobacteraceae bacterium | reverse complement strand
CGCAAGGACGGGCAGGTGGTGTGGGTACAGGTGAACGCGACGCTCAATCGTGACGAGACCGGGAGACCCCTACACACGATAGCGGTTATCCAGGAGATAACCGAACGCAAGTGGGTGAAGGAGGCGCTACGCAAGAGCGAAGAGTTCCACCGCTTCGCCGTCGAGGCTGGGCGGATCGGAACCTGGGACTTGGACCTCCGGACTGAGGAATGCCGTGTCTCGCCTAAGATGGCGGAGCTGATGAGCTTCTCCACTGACCAGACGACTGTGCCGGGCGCTCAATGGTGGGAGTCGATCGTTCCCGACGATCGAACCTTGATGGCGTCTGCCCTAGCCGCCTCGATTGATAGCGACGCGCCCTTCGACCTGGAGTTCAGGATCGCACTCAAGGACGGGACGGAACGCTGGCTGTATTCGCGCGGGGGCGTGAGCAGGGACGTATCGGGCAAGGCTCTACGTGTGCACGGCGCCTCGATTGACGTCACCGAGCGCAAACGGGCAGAAGAAAACTCGCGCGCATCTGAAGAGCGTCTGCGACGGGCAGTCGAAATCGAAACGGTCGGCGTTATTTTCTTCAAAACCGACGGCAGCATCACTGATGCCAATGACGCTTTTCTCCGCATGAGCGGCTATAGTCGTGAGGATTTGGTGGAAGGACTGGTGCGGTGGGACGCAATGACACCCTCGGAGTGGATGCCACATTCCCTCAAAGCCATCGAGGAGTTTAAATCAACCGGGCGCACTATCCCTTACGAGAAGGAATACCTCCGCAAGGACGGCTCACGCTGGTGGGCTTTGTTCGCCGCGAAGCGCCTTGATGAAGAAGAGGGCGTGGAGTTCATAATTGACACCACCCAGAGCAAGCAGGCGGAGGAGGCGCTCAGGGAATCGAGCAGTCGGATCGAGAACATCCTCGAGAGCATCACCGAGGAGTTCTTCGCCGTGGACCGCGAGTGGCGTTTCACCTACATCAACGAGCGATCGTTCCACCGTATACAAAAAGAAAAGGGCGAAGAGCTAACGCGTGAAGAGCTCTTGGGGAAGAACGTGTGGAAGTTGTATCCTGAGCTTGTGGACACCGTATTTTACCACAAGTACCACGAAGCACTCCGTGAGCAAAAAACCGTCAATTTCGAAGCGCACTCCCCGCTGAGTGACACGTGGTATGAGGTTCACGTCTACCCTTCGGAGGAAGGTTTGGCGGTCTACTACCACGACATTTCCGAGCGCAAGCGGGCACAGAAGGAGATAGAAATACGGACCCATCAGCAGGCGGTCGTCGCCGAGCTGGGCCTCTGGGCGCTGGCGAGCAAAAGCCTCCCGTCTCTCATGGCTGATGCCGTAGCCCTCGTTGCCCGGACCCTAGACGTCGAGTACTGCAAGATTATGGAGCTTCTTCCCTCCGGCGAGGAGCTGCAGTTGCGGATGGGGGTAGGCTGGAAGGAGGGGCTCGTAGGACGAGCGACGGAGGGAACAGATCTCGACTCCCAGGCTGGCTACACCCTGCGTTCAGGAGGGCCGGTGATCACGGAGGACCTGCACACGGAAAAGCGCTTCAGATGTCCTCCACTGCTGCACGAGCACGGAGCGGTGAGCGGCATGACCGTCGTCATCCAGGGTCGAGAGCAGCCGTTCGGCGTCTTGGGAGCACATACTAAGAGTCGCCGGACCTTCTCGGAGGACGATGTGAACTTCTTGCAGGCCGTTGCCAACATGCTCGCAATGCGCATCGAACGCGAAGAGGCCGATGAAAAGCTCCAAGAAGTTAGGGAGGCCGAGCGCAGCCGGATGGCCCGGGATCTCCACGACGAGGCCCTCCGGGACCTCTCTGATGCTTTGGCCGAGGCACAGCACATACAGTCAAGCTCGAAGGACCCGAAGCCTGCCCGCCAGCTGGGACATCTAGTGGCAGCGCTCAAGAGGGTAGGTCAGCAGTTGCGCGGCGCAATCTACAACCTGCGCTTGGGAAGAGAGCAGGATAGGTCTTTCGCCGAGTTGCTGGACTCGCTCGTGGAGCTGCACCGCACGATGGCCCCGGGGCGCAACATACGCCTGAATCTCCAAGACGGGGTTCTTTTGGGCCCTCTCGGGGAGACTGGTAGGGAGCTTTTGCGCATAGTGGGAGAGGCGCTGACCAACGCCCGGCGCCACTCGGGGGCCTGGAATGTTTGGGTTGCCGTAGAGACCTCTGAAGGCAAGCTCTGGGCCGAGATCTCCGACGACGGGCAGGGGTTGGATCTGATGCAGGAGGAGCCGTCCGCCGCCGGAGGGATGGGGATACGGGGGATGCGTGAAAGGGCCCGCGCTCTAGGGGGCGACCTGAAGATTGAAAGCGAGCTGGGGAAGGGCACGAAGGTACGCTTCGAGATGGCCCTGAAGAAAGACCGCAAGGAACCGGAAGAAGAAATCCGCGTCCTCCTGGTGGAGGATCACGCCTCTTTCCGAGAGGCACTCGCCTCCGTGCTAGTGCGGGAGCCGCACTTGGAGGTGGTGGGGCAGGTGGGCACTCTCGCCGAAGCTCGTAAGGTGTTAGAAGACGGGGCGACTAAGGCCGACGTGGCGATCGTTGACCTAGCCTTGCCGGACGGCTACGGCGGAGATCTGATCAAGGAGCTGCGAAAAGCCAACTCGGAAACGCAAGCTCTCGTACTGAGCGCCAGCCTCGACCGCGCGGAAATAGCCCAAGCTATCGAGTCCGGAGCCGCCGGCGTTTTGCACAAGTCGGCCCTCCTAGACGAGGTGGCGGAGGCCGTGCTACGCCTGAAGGCGGGCGAGACGCTGCTGCCCTTGGAAGAGGTTGTGGAGTTACTTCGCTTCGCTGCCTCCAGGCGTGAGCAGGAGTACGAGGCTCACCAAGTCATAGCACTCCTCACCTCCAGAGAAAAAGAGGTTTTGCAGGCGCTCGCCGAGGGCCTCGACAGCCAGGAGATCGCTGAGCGGCTTCAGATCAGCATCAGAACAGAGCGCAACCACATGGCGAGCATCTTAAACAAGCTCAGAGTGCACTCGAGGCTGCAGGCGCTGGTGTTCGCCCTGCGCCACGGGGTGGTGGACCTATGTTGAGCGCCTGCGCACGTCTCGGGGGCGGTAACCGGGTCAGCATACAATTCGTGGAGGTCCATGCGCGTGCTTTATAACCGGTCAAGCTCGTACGTCGCGAGCGTTCCGGGAGCTTGCTCGGGAATCGACGGAGACGAAGTTCATCTGCCAAGTGTGCGGGACCATCTTTTCAGACCATTCAGCGAACCTGGACTTTTTCAATCCCGAGTAGGATTAGCTCCACTGCCCGAGTGCGGTTCGGGTCACTTGGAAACGTCCGCTTCGATCCGGACAGTCTTGTACAGAATCCACACGAAACGCGGCCCGAGCGGCAGGAGGACGTAACATAACCCTACCGCCAAGAAATCGGCAGGAGGTAGGGAAGCCTGTCCCTACCTCCTGACGTACATAGGTCGAATGTACTAGACGAAAATGAGCTATCTACCTCATGCGAACCTGCTGACTCTGCACGAACATGCAACCTAGCAAATCCTATGTATATGACCAAATGGATGGGGAAAAGGTTCAAGCATGACAACCACGACTGAGAATATTAAGGGGCACTACGAAACCCAAGAGGTGCCGTTCGGCAATATCGATGTACGGCCAAAGAACTGGCTGGTTCCGGTAGCCCTACTTACGCTAAGAGAGAAGTGCTCCCACGGCTACAAACTGATGGAGCGGTTAGCGGAGTTCGGGTTCGAGCAGATAAACCCGGGGACGTTGTACCGCACGCTGAGGCAGATGGAGAAGAAAGGCCTCTGCGAGACTACCTGGGTAACCTCTGTTGGAAGACCGCCGTGTCGGGTGTACTCGATCACGGATGCCGGTGAAGAGTACCTAGAGGCCTGGGCCGAGGGGTGCAAGAAGTACCAACAGGTTCTTGACTCATTCTTCCTAGCCCATGCGTGCAGGTGACCACGTCCTCCTGAGTTAATAAGAAGGGTGGGAAGAGTATGGTGGCAGACGAGACGATCTTGCTTGTCGAGGATAACCCAGATGACGCTCTAATGACCCGGCGGGCCCTTAAAAAGAACAACATCTGCAACGATGTCGTGCTCGCCCGAAACGGAGCCGAGGCTCTAGACTACCTATTTGGGACGGGCTCCTACGAGGGACGGGACCTCCGGGCTATGCCACAGCTGATCCTGCTTGACCTCGGCCTTCCCAAGATCGATGGGTTTGAGGTCTTAAGGCGTATCAAGAGCGACGAGCGGACGAGACGATTGCCTACGGTGATCCTCACCTCTTCAGAGGATCAGGAGGCGTGTGTAGAGAGCATGGGCTATGGGGCGAACAGCTGTGTGCGCAAGCCCTTAGACGTAGAGCAGTTTCGGGAGGTGGTGAGACATCTAGGAATGTATTGGATAGTCTTGAACGAGACTCCGAAGTAGTAGCAAGCACTTACTATAGACCCTGAGTTTCCGAGAAGACCTCTTGTCGGCAACTAGGTGAACAGCGCCTCTATACAACAAAGACCAGATTGAGTGGGCAAAATGCATCAAAAGATGCATTACTTTTCGTTGAAGCCGTGCGATGGTTCGCGTACGCCACCTTAGGAGGGGGCCGCCCAGCTAGCAGAGATGCTGAGGAGAGCAAGGCTAGATGGCTGGGTCACAAAGCTGAAAGGTGGTAAGTCAGATAGAACTGTATATCAACACCAACTGGACCGGCCATTACGCTAATGCCTACGTCGCCGAGGCCATCGCGTGGTCTGAAAACGGCAACCACGCCACAATATCAACCACAGGTAGCACAGCTGAAGAGGCTGATGCAAAGCTCGAGGCTGCGTTACGAGAACTCAACCTACTCTCCTCAACACAACCATAGAAGGTGCGCACTAACAAAGAGAGTCGTAACTGTTAGCCTCTCGGCTCTTTCTATGCCTTCTGGGCTTAGCGGTTTCCGAAAAGACTACTTCTGTGCATAGTTCAGTGAGCAAGGCACGAGCGGGTAAAAGCTAGCCTAGTGCCAGCTCGATCTCCGGCTCCTCACCCAACGTGGCGGAGAACTCGAAGGTCATCGAAGTGTTGTTAGTTCGTATCATACGTCGAGAACGGCAAGATCAAAGAATCCTGGACCGTCTCGGACGCCATGACTATAATGCAACAGCTAGGAGCTTTGTAGTTGCCGGTGCTCACTGTTCGCGGACTAGCGAATGGTTGTCGAGCGTAACCTCACCGGTACCGTTTGGCTGGTATCGCTCGATCGTTCGTAAGATAGGTTTGGCGAAGAGCCGAGGGCCTCGACAAGGGCTAATACTGTGCTGCGCATCTTCTAGCTCGTGTAAGGGCCGTGTCGCGAACTCCGGCAAAGAGCTACCCGCGGCTCTCGCGGCTCTCAACAATACGAGCAGGCGAGCTTTTGAAGGCTCGCCTGCTCGTATAGCTGTAGTTCGTTCTGTGCCCGGGCTTACCCGGTGAGCTTACGGAGCAAGAGCCCCCCGCCCACGAGCAGGGCGCCTATACCCACGGTGAACAACGTCTCCCCGCCACCGGTCTTCGGCAACTCAGCTTTGGCCTCCGCCTTTGCCTCGGCTTTGGCCTCTGGCTTCGCTTCCGCCTTACCAGCTTTCGCCTCTGTGCCATCAGCCTTCGCCTCTGTATTACCGGCCTTTGCTTCGACGCTATCAGCTTCGACCTCGGCAGCGACCGCAGGCGCGGATGATTGAGGTTCGGCCTGCTCAGCCTTAGCGGCGGCGGCCTCCAGGACCAACTGCTTACAGTTCACGGAGATCTGAGAGCTTGGCTGTATCACACTTCCCGAGACCTCGACGCCGTCGACTACCCCCTTGTACTCGGTGACCGCTTGTCCGTTGCGCGTGACGGTCGAGCACTGAGCAGCGCTCGTAGTCTGCGCCACGGCAGGTACGGCGACTACCAGAGACAACGCAGCCGCTACCGCTAACGATATCCACTTCCTCAAGTTGTACCCCCTCCTACGACAAGCTTACTACTATAGTTGTAACCATCGTCCATTGTGCCACCACTTCCTCCCTTGGTCAACATAAAGATACGCGTTTACTCTGTTTTTCTTTAAGAAAGTTAATATTTATAAGGAGGGGTCTAACCGGGCAGGAACGGGTAAGAGAGTTGGAGAGGTTAAAGGAACGGACGCGGAGGAGCAGAGGGTGCTTTGTGGTACGTTCTGCCGTGTCTCCGCAGGGTTATAGGATATACAGCCGCGTCCTTCGGGACGGCGGGAGGGAGCAACGATGGCGAATCGGTTGGGGCAAGAGACGAGCCCGTATCTCTTGCAGCACAAGGACAACCCGGTCGACTGGTACCCGTGGGGTGAGGAGGCCTTCGAGAAGGCCCGGGGCGAGGACAAGCCCGTTCTACTCAGCGTCGGGTACTCGGCGTGTCATTGGTGCCATGTTATGGAGCGTGAATCCTTTGAGGACGAGGAGACCGCGCGGCTTATGAACGAGCACTTCGTCAACATCAAGGTCGACCGCGAGGAGCGGCCGGATGTGGACTCTATCTATATGTCGGCCGTGCAGGCGATGACACGTCACGGGGGGTGGCCCATGACGGTGTTCATGACCCCGGACGGCGCGCCGTTCTACGGCGGTACCTATTTTCCGCCTGTTCCGAGCCGGGGCATGCCCTCCTTCAAGCAGCTCCTCAATAGCCTCGCCGACGCTTACGAGAACCGCCGCGACGAGGTGCTCGCGAGCGCCGAGAACGTCCGGGAGTACCTTCAGACGGCGACGAGCGCCTCCGTCCCGCCGGCCGGGCTGACCGAAGGGCTGTTGAACGACGCGGCGAGCGTTCTCGTTGGCGAGGTGGACAACCGCTTCGGCGGCTTCGGCGGCGCGCCGAAGTTCCCGCAGGCGATGAACCTGGAGGTCCTCCTGCGTCACCACAAGAGGACCGGAGACCGGGGCGCCCTCTCCGGGTTGGAGCTTACCTGTCGGCAGATGGCGAACGGGGGTATGTACGACCAGATCGGAGGTGGCTTCGCCCGATACTCGGTGGATGAGTACTGGCTGGTTCCGCACTTCGAGAAGATGCTCTACGACAACGCCCAGCTTGCCAGGCTGTACCTGGAGGCGTATCAGGCTACTGAGGATACGTTCTACCTGCGCATCGCCGAAGAGACGCTCGACTACGTCGTTCGCGACATGACCGCCCCGGAGGGTGGTTTCTACTCCGCCGAGGACGCGGACTCCGAGGGCGAGGAGGGCAAGTTCTACGTGTGGACGCCCGCGGAGATCGACGCTGCTCTGGAGCCCGAGGAGGCGATGCTCGCGACGCGCTACTGGGACGTCACAGAACAGGGTAACTTCGAAGGCAAGAACATCCTGCACGTCCCCCGGCCTCCCGAAGCCGTCGCCGGAGAGTTCGACATCTCGCCCGAGGAGCTGTGGGAGAAAATCCAGGAGATCCGGGCCAAGCTCTACACAAAACGCGAGGAGCGGGTGCGGCCCGGGCGCGACGAGAAGGTGCTCGCCGCGTGGAACGGTCTGATGCTCCGCGCCTTCGCCCTCGCCGCCCGCGTCACCGGCCGCGAGGACTACCGGCGTATAGCCGTAGAGAACGCCTCCTTCCTGCTGGAGAAGCTGGTGGTTGACGGGCGCCTGCGCCGCTCCTACAAGGACGGCCGGGCCCGCTTCAACGGCTATTTGGAGGACTACGCCTGCGTGGCGGACGGGCTAGTCGAGCTCTACGAGGCGACCTTCGAGACGCGCTGGTTGCGGGAGGCAGCCTCGCTGGCCGATGCGATACTGGAGCTCTTCTGGGAAGAGGAGGAGGGGACGTTCTACGACACCGCCGCCGACCACGAGGAGCTCGTCACCCGTCCGCGCGACGTTTACGACAGTGCGGCGCCCTCCGGTAACTCGGTCGCGGTCGACGTGCTGCTGCGGCTCTCGGTCCTGCTCGACCGTGAGGATTACCGCAGCCGGGCGGAGACCGTTCTGAACGGTTTGAGCGGTGCGATGTCTCGTGTTCCCGGCGGCTTCGGCCGGCTCCTCTCGGCGCTCGACTTCTATCTTACGACACCATACGAGGTGGCCGTGATCCTTCCCGCAGGCGTATCCGATACGCACAACACCCTCCTGCGCGCCGTCTACTTCGCCTACCTCCCCAACAAGGTGGTAGCCGGCCGCGCCGAGGACGATGAAGAGGCCGCCCGGCTTATACCGCTCTTAGCCGACCGGCCAACGCGCGGCGGCGAGCCAACCGCCTACGTATGCGTGAACTATGCCTGCCAGTACCCGACCTCCGACCCGGAGGAGCTCAAGGACCAGCTCGGGATCGCGCGGTAGCGAGCGAAGACCGGAACTCGGGCTAGGGAGCCGTTGCTGGAGGGCGCCTCTCGCAGACCGTGCTCGTGGATGGTCGTGGCAGAGCACGATGCCCGGGCCGGCAATCTCGACAAACTACTCGCCAGCATGCGGCGATCATGGCTCTGTCTCTGAAGGCCGGCTGAGTAAGCTCAGGGTCGCGGGACGATTGATCAGGTCTAAGAGGGCGAGGGATGCTTCTTTGCCCTCGCCCTTTTTAGCCGGCGCTCGTAGGCAGAGAGCTTCCGAGCGTGGTAGCCCTCTCCGCCACAGATAGGGACCTCCTCTTCCTTCGTGGTTCCTCTAGCATGCTACTCTCGCAGCTTCCCCGGCTCTTCTCTACCCTCCGCATCCATGACGGGTCGTACGACGACCGACCCGTTGCGAAGGGCCACGACCTCTACCTCGGCGCCGGTCTTTATCGGGGCGGAGTTACGGTCTTCGGGGAGAGCCCGCCACCGCTCGCCGTGAACGAAGACGAGGCCGCCGACGCCCGACGTTACCGGACGGCGGACGGTTCCGACCTCCCCGATCATGCCCTCGCTCCCCGTGCTCACCCGCCATCGTTTCATCCTCCGGTACGTGAGGGAGACCGAGAGCACGAAGAGTGTCGCGAGGGCCGCCAGGGTCCAGAGCGCGTAAGGCGGGATGCCGGTGCGCTCGGCGAAGGTCATCGGCTTCTCGACGATCGTGGCGCCGCCTGTACGTAGCGTCAAGCCTTTTGGTTCGACCGTCTTCCCGTCCGCCGCCTCCAGAAAAGAGTCGAGGTCCGGCTCGACGTGCTCGACGATCCCGAAATCCAGGGCCTCTCCGGCGCCTACGGAGGCGCTCTCCCTGACGGAGCTCTCGGCCCACTCCTCGTTGCGGCCGTGGGCCTCGGCCAGACCCGTCATCAGGGAAGCGGCGTCGTTGGTCGCCTTCTCGCCCAGGGTCCCCAAGATGTCTCCGCCGCGCGCGTCTACCGGATGGGCCGCCCCGAGCCTCGTCTGGGGCGCCATGGCCGCCGCGTCGCTCCCCATTACGACGAATGTCCCCGCGCTCGCCGCCTGGGCACCGCGCGGGGTTACGTACGCCAGGATCGCCACATCCGCAGCGTTGCTCTCGGCCTCGACTATCTCCTGTGTTGAGTCCAGACGACCGCCCGGCGTATTGATCTCCAGAACGACGGACCCGGCGCCGGAGTCCTCTGCCTCGGAGATCACACGCTCCACGTACGCCGCCGTCCGGCCGTCTATTACGCCCTCGATACGCGCGAGATGTACATCCGGGCTCCGCTCCTGGGCTGCTGGTTCCCCGGCCCACGCACCCAGAGAGATGACCGCCACCAGCAGGAACAAATAGGAGAAAGAGAGCCTCATCTCTCAAGCGATTCTACTATCGTTCCTGGGGTGAGTTGGCGTAGACGATGATAGGCGGCGCATGAGAGCATTACTTTCGTAACACGTAGTAAGGAAACTACTAGATGAGTGTTTCCTGTGTTCGGTTGAGAAAGGGCCCGATGATGACAGACGTACTCCCGCCCGGGAGGGCTAACGACTTGGCGGCCACACCCACCACAGGCGCCGTTAGCCGACGCCGCTTCCTGCAGCTTCTCGGTGGTGCGGCTGGGAGCGTAGCGCTGACGTCCTGTAGTCAGGACACAGGCGGTGAGCCCGAGCCCGGTATCGGGACCACTACATCGACCGCTCTCGTCCGCCTTTCCTCGGTAGTGACCCCGCAAGACGGCGGCCTCTATGATGACCTCCTCCCCGATTTCGAGCGGGAGACAGGGTACCAGGTCGAGCTCACGACGGGGCAGGATGTCTACGGACCGGCGCGTGACGGGCAGGCCGACGTGGTCCTCTCACACTACGGCCATAAGGACGCGCAGGCCTTCGTGCAGGACGGCTTTGGGCAGTGGCCCCAGCCCGTATTCTCTAATCAGCTCGCCTTGCTCGGTCCCCCGAGCGATCCGGCACAGGTCCAGGATCTGACCGACCTTGTAGAAGCCTTTCGCCTGATCGCGGAGACTCAGTCGCCGCTTGTCGCCAACAATACCGAAGGAGTCAAATACCTGACCGAGCTCCTCTGGAACGCTGCCGGGTCTCCCGAGAAGGAGGGATGGTATAGCGATCAGGGGCTGCAAGGGGAGGACGCCATCGCGGAGACCGCACGGCAGGGCGGGTATACCTTCTGGGGGCTGACCCCGTTTCTGAGAACACAGCAGCAGAGCGAGGTCGAGTTGCAACCACTAGTGCTGAGCGATCCGCTATTACAGAGGATCATGGTAACCGTTGCGGTCAACCCCGATAAGGTGGCAGGGACAAACGTGGAGGGGGCAGAGGCCTTCCAACAATACTTACTAGACCCCGCTACACAAGCGCGGATTCGGGCCTTCCGCTTGCCTGGGATCGACCAGCAGATCTGGTGGCCAGCCGGCCGGAACAACGCCAGTTATGCTTTGCCGAAAGCCTAACAACGCAGCGAACGGGCCGAACGGCAGCACCGGGTTACGCAGCAAACAGTAGAGTCGTCCTCCCAAGCCTGAAGGAAGGCTTCGGGCTTGGCGAGACGTTGGCCGCCAAGTTCACCGGCCTGGCCAGGATCTTCCTACGAAGATCGCTGTCTATGCTTAAGCTTTCGTCGTGATCCAACGTTCGATGAAACCCTGAGGCTGCATCAAGAAGCTGTAACCCTGGCAAACCACGCAACACTCATCTAGCATACGGTGTTGTTGCAGTTAGGGGAAAGGTTGTCAGACGCTATGAACAGATTGCTCAAAGGAGGCCTCGCGGTGGCTTTCGGCGCCGTTGCCGCAGAGGCTGTACGGCGGATGATGTACGACGAACCGCGACCCAAGTACGATCCGTGGGAGCGACGTCCTTTCAAGGAGTTCGCCAACCGCGTGCTCATTATAGGCGGCGGGTTCGCGGGTTACACGTTGGCCAAGTCCTTGGGCGAGTTGACCGGGGAGCGCGATGACGTCGGCATCATGGTCATCAACAAAGAGAACTTCTTCACCTACTGGCCGATGGTTGCGGGGATCATAAGCAGCGATGTAGAGACCAAGAACATCGCCCAACCCCTGCGGCGGGCCCTGGTCGAGTTTGGAGCCAGCTTTCGGCGGGCGGAGTTGGAGAGCGTAGACTACGAGCGGAAGGTGGTGACGGCCAGCGGCGGGTTGGAGTTCCCCTACGACCACCTGGTGCTGGCGTTGGGCAGCGACCCGGCCTTCTTCGGTATACCGGGGGTCGAGGAACACTGCGTAAGTATGAGGAGCCTCGCGGACGCCGAGCGCGTTAGAAACCGGGTGATCGAGCGCTTCGAGGAGATCATCCTGGCCCGCGACGAGAACCCGGAGCTGAGCGAGGAGTTCATAAGGTCGAAGCTGACCTTCGTAGTCATAGGGGGCAACGCCACCGGGGTGGAGATAGCCTCCGAGATCCACGCCCTGGCGCATAAGACCCTCGCCCCCGACTACCCGAACATCGATTTCAACTGGGGCCGTATCTTCCTCGTGGACGCCAACGAGGAGGTTCTGAAGGAGCTTGACGATTCGCTAAGGCGGGCGGCCCGGCGGCATCTCGAGGAACTCAACATCAAGGTGATAAATAATGTCCGGGCCGAAGAGGTCACCGCCGACAGGGTCATCCTCGACGACGGCCGGGAGATA
>CADCVD010000059.1 GCA_902806055.1 uncultured Rubrobacteraceae bacterium | reverse complement strand
GACCCCGGTCCTGTTGATAAGAACCGATATAGGGTTTAGTGAGTCTTTAGATACTTCATGATCCCTGCGTTTAGTGCCTCCGCTATCTGCTGTTAGCGCGTGCCAGCGGCTAGGAGACGCGCCTCATCGTTGTTCGTGATGAATACGGTCTCGGCGATTGTTGCGGGCATGTTGCTCTTTAGCAACACCCCGGAGGCGTAGCTGTAGGGCGTCCTTCCCCGAATATACAACGAACTATCGCTGGCCGCGGGTAGGTTGAGCCGCAGACCGTCGTACAGGTCCAGCGCGAGAGCCTTGTCCTTCTGCCACTTGCCAAAGAGGGTTGTAGTGTAGTCGGTTGCAGGGTTGGTCGAGCCGTTCATATGGATAGAGACTAAAACCCTGGCCCCGGTGGTGTTGGCGAAAGTGTAGCGCTCACTGTTGGAGAGGGTGGCATCATCGGCTGCGTTGTCGTCGCCGGTCCCGGTGGGATCTCCACCGCGCGTCATACAGACTGTATAACCTGCGCCTTTAAGGAGCTCCCTGAGTTTGTAGGCTACGTTCAGGGTTTGGTCCTTCTCCTTAAGCGCACCGTTGGTAGCTCCAGGATCTGTTCCCCCGTGGCCAGGATCCAGTACTACATCGCCTCTACAGTTTACTGCCTGCGCTACGCCTGAACCTTTGTTAGCGTTAGGAGTGGCACCCGAACCGGAAGCAAAAGCCACCATACCCAGGAGACCCGCTGCCAGGCATACCGCCATAGATAAAGACACTCGCACTTTGAGAGCGTAAGTTTCGGGCAATCACGTTCCTTTCTCTATAGGGTGGAAGGAAAGACCTGCACCCTGCTTGCTAATAGTCGAATTATTGTATGAGCAGGAGAGCTTCTATATATGCTACATGGCGTATTTTCAGAACTCCTGCCAGGAGCTACGAGACGAGATACCTCTGTTCACTAGGTCGCCGCCAGGATCGACGTCGGCTGCAAAACTGACGGTCTCCAACGGCGGTCCTACGGCTAGCGACGGCTCCGAACATTATGGGACTTGCCCGAAGGGATTGACGCAGCTACTCTGTACGTATCGCTACGTACGGGGACTGGGCCTGTCTACAACGGCGGGAGAAAGGATTCACGAGCGATGTCGGACATCACGAGAAGCCAGGACTTCACCCGCGAGGAGGTAGGGCTTGCCCTGAGAAACCATGGGATGCACCTCGAAGGGCTGCGCTATCCCGTGACCCCCATCGGCATGCACTACCTCCTCATTCACTTCGACATTCCCTTCGTCGATCCAACCACCTACGAGCTACCCGTCGAAGGCAGTGTACGCAGTCCGCTGCGCCTCACGCTCGACGAGATAAAGGCGCGTCCCGCGGTCACCGCACAAGTGATGATGGAATGCTCCGGCAACGGCCGCGCGAGCTTGCACCCGCGTGCGATCTCCGCCCCCTGGCAAGACGAGGCAGTAGGATGCGCCGAGTGGACCGGCACGCCGCTCGGTCCCATCCTCGAAGAGGCGGGCATGTTAGACGAAGCGGTCGAGATCGTGTTTACCGGCCACGACCGCGGCGTTGACGATGGAGTAGAGCACTACTATGAGCGAAGCCTCTCCGTGGAGGAGGCGTTGCGCGAAGAGATGCTGCTCGCATACGGGATGAACGGACAACCGCTCCCTCCTCAGCATGGCGCACCCTTGAGGCTCATCGTACCCGACTGGTACGGGATGGCATCGGTGAAGTGGCTAAAACGGATCATCGTGCTAAACGAGCCGTTCGACGGTATCCAGCAGACGGCCAAGTACCAGTACAAGTCCTCAAAGGAGGACCCTGGGACCCCGATCACTCACAAGACCCCCCATGCCTTAATGATCCCCCCAGGCGTCCCGGACTACCTCTCCCGCACCCGGCACCTGAAGCCAGGCCGCGTATCTATACAGGGCCGCGCGTGGTCCGGACGGAGCCCTATAGAAAGGGTAGAGTTCAGCTCCGACGGCGGGCTTACCTGGGAGGATGCCTCGCTCGGCGAGCAGGCAGGAAGATACGGGTGGGCCGGTTGGTCCTGTGAGTGGGAGGCGCGGGAACCGGGCGAGTACGAGCTGTGCGTCCGGGCTACCGATGCCGCCGGGAACACGCAACCACTTGCCCCCGAGGAGTCCTGGAACTACGGTGGATACCAGAACAACACCGTCCAGCGCGTATGCGTTATAGTCGAGTAGCCGCCCCATCAAATCTAAGAGCAAAAACCGTGAGCTTGCAGCCACTCGTTGTCACTGGCTCGCTCTCCTAGCCCCGCTCCGGGTCCACAATGGCGGCGTATAGGTCGAGGCGGTTCACGATGCCGACTACCCTTCCGTTCTCGGTGACGACGACGCTCGAGACCCCGTCGTGGACCATCTTGTGAGCCACGACGACCTCGCTCTTGTCCACCTCTATCTGAGAGACCTTCGTGGTCATCACCTCGCTCACCGGCCTCTCGGCCGATTCGGCGAAGTAGTCTACCCACCGATCCCCGGCCTCAGAGACGAAAGAGACATCCTGCATGATCTTTAGATAGTCGGGTAACGCGGAGGCTAGAAGGTGCGCGTCGCTCACGAAGCCGACCAGGAGCCCCTCCTCGTCAACGACTGGAACGCCGGGGACGTTGTTCTCCAGCAGAACCTCCATGACCTCCCTCTCCGAAACATCGGGGGTAACGGTCACGGCCGGGTGCATAATCTCCCTTAGCTCTATGTCCCTGCTGGTCTCCCGGCGGGATGGTCTCTCACTGCTCACGTACACCTCCAGGCGATTCGCCGCGGGCCGTCACAGAAGCGTCACCCAACACCTGATTATATACTGGCCCCTATGGAAGAGATTTTTGCTGTAGCGCTCTTCGCCGTGGTACTCGCGCTCATCGCCACCGAATTGTTGAACCGGACGGTCGCGGCCCTGCTCGGAGCAGCCGTCATCGTCTCGTTCGGCGTCGTCGAGCAGAGCGAGGCAGCGAGCGAGTTTATAGACTGGAACACCATCGGTCTGCTCGCCGGGATGATGATCATAGTCGCCATCTTGAACAAGACCGGCGTCTTTGAGTATCTGGCGATAAAGAGCGGTCAGTGGGGAAAGGGGCGACCGGGCAGGATCTTGATCCTGCTCAGCATCGTGACCGCCTTTCTCTCCGCCTTTCTGGATAACGTGACTACCGTGATCCTGATGGTCCCGGTGACGTTCCTTATCGCCGACGCCCTGGGCGTCTCGGCGCTACCGTTCTTGCTCGCCCAGGTCATGGCCTCGAACATCGGCGGGGCGGCCACCCTGATCGGCGACCCGCCGAACATTCTCATAGGGAGCGCGGCGAGCCTCTCCTTTACCGACTTCGTCCTGAACCTCGCGCCCGTGGTTCTCATCTCCCTGCCGGTCGTCCTGGGCTTCTTCTACCTCGTGTTCCGTAGAGAACTGAAGGACGGCGAGAGCGCTGAAGAGACGATAGAGAGGCTGGACGCGCGCGGTGCCATCCGAGACCCTGTCCTGCTCCGCAAGTCCTCCATCGTCCTCGGCATCGTCATCCTGGGGTTCTTTCTACACGGCGCCCTGCACCTGGAGGCGGCCACCATAGCCCTCTTCGGGGCCGCCGTTCTGATGCTCTACGCGAAGAGCAACGTCGAGGAGGTCCTGCGCGAGGTAGAGTGGCCGACGCTGCTCTTCTTCGTCGGGCTCTTCGTGCTGGTCGGCGGGCTAGAGGTGACGGGGTTCGTGGGTCGGATAGCCGAGCGCCTCACCGAGGCCAGCGACTCTTTGGCCGTTACCGCGATGCTTGTAATGTGGGGGAGCGCCATCGCGAGCGGGATCGTCGACAACATCCCTTTTACGGCGACCATGATTCCGGTGATACAGGAGCTCGCGGCGACGGAGGGGCTCTCCGAGGCGGAGGTACGCCCCCTGTGGTGGGCACTCGCGATCGGGGCAGACTTCGGCGGCAACCTCACCCTGATCGGTGCGTCGGCCAACGTTGTCGTCGCCGGGATGAGCGAGCGGGCGGGGAGGAAGATCTCCTTTGTCAAGTTTATGCTCTACGGTATCCCCGTCACCCTGCTCTCCCTTCTCGTGGCGACGCCTTACGTACTGTTCAGATACTACTTGTAGAGGTAGTACCTGTAGCTTTCATACCAGGAAGAGGAGCACGTATGCGATCGAGATCGCGACCACTATAAGGGTCAGAGACGCGGGCGTCCGGTGAGCCTTCTCGGCAGCGAGGAGAACCAGTACCGCCACGAAGACCGCCGCGACGAAGAGGCTCAGGTCTCCCGCCCGAGGCCCGTCACGGCTCTAACTACCATAACGTCATGACCGAGGGACGGTTTTGACGCCCGTCCCTACGCAGTCGGCCCCGCTCTCTTAACCTCCTCCTCGACCTGGTCCTCGAACTTCTTGAAGTTCTCAGCGAAGAGGCTGGCCAACTTCCTCGCCTGCTCGTCGTAGGCATCCTTGTCGTTCCAGGTCTCGCGAGGGTCGAGCACCTCGGTCGGGACGCCGGGTACCTCCTTGGGTACGTGCAGACCAAAGAAAGGGTCCTCCCGCGTCTCGGTGCCGTCGAGCTTGCCGTTTATCACGGCCCGGACCATGTTGCGCGTGTCCGTTATGTCTATCCGGCTCCCCACGCCGTAGGGACCGCCGGACCAGCCGGTGTTTATGAGGTAGCAGCTCGTGCCATGCTCCCGGAGTTTCTCGGAGAGCATCGTCGAGTAGGTCGTAGCTGGCAGCGGCAGGAAGGGAGCCCCGAAACACGTCGAGAAGGTCGCCTCTACCTCGCTCTCCATGTCGGCCTCGGTACCGGCGAGCTTCGCCGTGTAGCCCGAGAGGAAGTAGTAGGCGGCCTGCTCCGGGGTCAGCGCGCTGATCGGCGGGAGGACTCCGAAAGCGTCGGCCGTGAGAAAGAGAACGGCCTTCGGGTGATCGCCCTTGCCGTTTGGGACGGAGTTCTCTATGTACTCGAGGGGGTAAGCGGCACGGGTATTCTCGGTAATGTAGTTGTCTTCGTAGTCTACCTGGCGGCTCTGGCGCTCCAGGGTGACATTCTCGAGCACGCATCCGAAGCGGATGGCGTTGTAGATCTGGCGCTCCTTCTCCTCCGAGAGGTGTATGGTCTTGGCGTAGCATCCCCCCTCGAAGTTGAAGACGCC
Source organism: uncultured Rubrobacteraceae bacterium (assembly GCA_902806055.1). Taxonomy (GTDB): domain Bacteria; phylum Actinomycetota; class Rubrobacteria; order Rubrobacterales; family Rubrobacteraceae; genus Rubrobacter_F. Next base: position 6,874 of record CADCVD010000059.1, on the reverse strand, counting down.
CTCGTCGGACCATCCGTGCTCGTCGTCCCCGATGAGCCTCCGCTCCGGGTCGGCCGAGAGCGTGGTCTTGCCGGTCCCTGAGAGGCCGAAGAAGAGAGCGACATCGTCCCTCTTACCTATGTTCGCCGAGCAGTGCATCGGGAAGACGCCATGTTCGGTCGGCAGGACGAAGTTGAGGACGCTGAAGATACTCTTCTTGATCTCTCCGGCGTACCCGGTACCGACTATGAGAACGACCTTGCGCGAGAAGTCTACCCCCACAAAGGTCTCGGAGTCGGTGCCGTCCACCTCAGGCTCGGCGAGGAAGCCGGGCACCGAGAGCACGGTCCACTCAGGCTCGAAGTCGTGCAGCTCATCCCTCGTGGGACGCCGGAATAGCTGGCGGGCGAAGAGAGCGTGCCAGGCGTACTCGGTAGCGACTTGCACGTTAAGGCGGTATCTCGGATCGGCGCCCGCGTAAGCGTCTACGACGTAGAACTCTTCGAGGTTCCCGAGGTAAGTGGTCGCCTTGTCGAGGATAGCCTGAAAGGCCTCGGTAGAGAAGGGTTTGTTAACCGCGCCCCAATCCACCTTATCGCGTGTAAAGTCATCCTCGATGACGAAGCGGTCCTTTGGCGACCTGCCCGTGCGTTTACCGGTCTTGGCGACGAGGGCTCCGTTGCCGGCGAGCATCCCTTCCCTGCGCCGTACGGCGGCCTCCACGAGGCGCGCCGGGGGCAGATTCTCGTGCACCGCCCCGTAACGCGCCAGCCCGAGCCTCTCCAGCGTCATTTTGCGTACCGCTACGTCCATATCGAGCCCTTTCCACCTGCTACCGAAATCAGCGTTGTTTGTTCCGAGGGCCTAAGAGATACCACTCAGTTTGGCCGAAAGTCTAGCAAAACGGGACAGGCTGCGTCGCCCGGGAGGAGCGACGCCCTGTGCTATATTCCGCCCATCGCGCGACCCGAAACGGGGCCACGCGAAAGCCTACGATGGTATGGAGGCGCGTATGGCGAGAGGTAGAGACCCGGACGACGTTATGGTGACGCGCGTTGCCGTGATCCCGGGCGACGGTATCGGCCCGGAGGTCGTCCGCTCCGGTATCGCGGTTATGCGTGCCGCTGCTTCGAATGATTCCTCGCTAGAGTTGGAGTTCGAGGAGTTTCCGTGGGGCTCGGAGCATTACCTTGAGCACGGAGTCATGATGCCGGAGGACGCTCTAGAGACGCTGCGCGATTTCGATGAGATCTACCTGGGAGCCGTGGGCTGGCCGACGGTCCCGGACCACGTCTCTCTGTGGGGCCTGCTGCTCCCGATCCGGCGCTCCTTCGACCAATACGTGAACCTTCGCCCCGCCCGCCTGCTACGCGGCGTCGAGAGTCCCCTGCGCCTCGCTAACCCGGCGACCCTCGACATCACGGTGGTCCGCGAGAACACGGAAGGGGAGTACTCGGACGCGGGCGGTCGGCTCTACAGGGGGACTCCGCACGAGCTAGCCGTGCAGGAGAGCGTCTTTACGAGGCGCGGAGTCGAGCGAATTCTGCGCTACGCATATGAGCTGGCGGCAGAGAGAAGCGGGCGCCTCGTCGGGGCGACGAAGTCGAACGGGATCAGTATTACGATGCCTTTCTTCGACGAGATCTTCCGCGAGGTCGGCGAGGAGTACCCCGGCGTCGAGGCCTCGCTCATGCACGCGGACGCCCTGGCGGCCCGGCTAATCCTGCACCCGGAAAGCTTCGACGTCGTGGTCGGATCAAACCTCTTCGGGGACCTTCTCTCGGAGATAACGGCGGCGATAAGCGGGGCCATCGGGATCGCCCCGTCTGCTAACCTCGATCCCACCGGGGAGTTCCCCTCGCTCTTCGAGCCGATCCACGGCTCCGCCCCGGACATCGCCGGTAAGGGTGTCGCGAACCCGGCCGGCGCGATCTGGGCCGCCTCCCTCCTCCTCGAACACGCCGGCCACGCTACCGCGGGCGCAAGAGTCCTAGACGCCCTAGAAGAAGCGATAGCTAGCGGTGTGAAGACCCCAGACCTCGGCGGCACGGCCTCTACCACAGAGGTGACGGAGGCCGTGGTCGGACGTCTCTCCGGGACTTCGGGCGAGTAGAACGCTCCTCCCTCTGGCGGGAACGTGAACGAGGCCAGTAAAAGACCGGGATGGAGCGTCATCTTCAGGGGAATTCTGCCCTTCTTGGCGCTCCTGTCGACGCTCCTGCTTCTGCCGGAGGATCTCGGCTCCCCGGCTCGGTGGGCTCTGGCGATAACCGCCGGCACGCTCGCCGCGTGGGTACTCGAACCCGTACCGTTGGCGGCTACCTCCATCCCGCTAGTCTTCCTGCTCGCCGCTTCGGGCGCCGCCACCCCAGATGGCGCGGCCTCAGGCTTCGGCTCCTCGGCGACCCTGCTACTCGTGACAGGTTTCATGATGGCCGCCGCCCTCGAGAAGACGCCTCTCGCGCGCAGGCTCACTTACGGGTTTCTCCTGCGCGTTCCCCTGAGCTCCTCGGGCGTCCTCGCGGGGCTGCTCCTGGCGCTCGCCGCCCTGGCCTTCTTCGTGCCCTCGACCGTGGTGCGGGCTGTGGCGCTGCTGCCGGTCGTGGTGGTCATAGCGGAGGCGTTCGTTCGCCGGGGCTCGGCCAACGGCGCGAAGCGTCTCCTGCTGGGCCTCGCCTTCGGGGCCACGCTGGGCGGCATAGCGGTCCTGCCAGCGGCCGTAGTCAACGTGCTCGCCGTGGACCTCGTTGTCGGTTCGGGCGGCGAGCGCATCACGTACCTCGGCTGGCTCGCCCTGACGTGGCCGGTCGAGGTGCTGGCGTTCGCGGCGCTGTGGGGCGGTCTCGTCTTGCTCTTCCCGGTCCACAACGAAGAGTCGTTGAGCCGCGAAGCCGTCTACGACCGTCTCGCCGATCTCGGCCCCGTTACGGCTTCCGAGAGACGGCTGGCGGGCATCCTGGTCTTCACGGCGCTGTTGTGGGTTCTGGAGCCCGTGACCGGCTGGCACCCTTCGGTTCCGGCCTTCCTCGCGGTGGCGCTCATGACGGTCTCACCTTTCCGAGTCGTCTCCTGGGAGGAGGTGTTGGGGATCTCCTGGGGCTCCATCTTCCTCTTCGGGGCGAGCCTCTCGCTCGCCTTCGCCCTTCGGGACACGGGGGCGGCGGCGTGGATCGGAGAGGGGCTGCTCGGGACGGGGGCGGCGGATCTTGCCCGGGTGGGCGCGGTCGCGGGAGTCCTTGTGGTCGCGGGCATAATGCTCGTCTACCAGCTCGCCTTCGCGGGCTCGACCCCGGCTGCGGCCACGCTCTTGCCGGTCCTGCTCGCGGGATCCGGCTCTCTCGGACTGCCGGCGGGGGCGGTCGGCGTCACGGTGGCTCTTGCGGGCCTGGCGACGTTCGTCTTGCCCTCGCAGGCGATGTCCAACCTCGTCACCTACGAGACCGGCATGTACTCCTCGCGTGACCTGTTGCGCGTCGGTCTCTTGCTCACGGCGCTGTTTCTGATCATCCTAGGCGTAACCTCCCTGCTATGGTGGCATCCACTAGGATTCCTGGGGTAGCCTCATGGAGATAGTCTCGCGGCGTCACGGGCTATCTATCCTCGGGGGTGATCCTGGTTATCTCTGGGGCGTGGCCCTCTCGATAAACAAGGAGCGTGCGCTTGAACGTGATCACTATAATGCCGTCCTGGTTGTAGCCGGTCGTCTTTACGGTGACGACACCTACGTTCGGGCGGGACCTCGACTCCCGCTTCTCTAGAACCTCCGAGCGGGAGTAGATCGTGTCGCCCTCGAAGACTGGGGCGGGCAGGCGGATCTCATCCCAGCCCAGGTTGGCGAACACATTCTGAGAGACGTCGGTGACACTCTGGCCTGTTACCAGGGCGACCGTGAAAGTCGAGTCCACCAGAGGCCTGCCGAACTCGGTCTGCTCAGCATAATGACGATCGAAATGGATGGGAGCGGTGTTCTGCGTCAGCAGCGTGAACCAAGAGTTGTCCGTGGTCGTCACCGTCCGTCCGAGCGGATGTTCATAGACATCCCCCACCTCGAAGTCCTCGAAGTACCGCCCCCGCCAGCCCTCTTTTATCGCCATCCAGCTCCTTCCCTGACCTCTAGCAACATCAGGAGGATCGTAACCCAACACGGGGGTTACGGGAGAACGAAGCTCACCCGCTCCACCTGTGTCGACGCGGGTGAGCTTCGTGCCCTGATTGTACGGCCCCGCTGAGCAGAAGGGCTGCAAGCCGGGGTTGGATTTAAGACCTTAATGTTTGTACTTAACGAAGGGGCTGATGTTATTCTTCTCGCGGGGGCTGCAACCGTCACGACAAGGAGGCGTAGGCATTGCGCGAGGTGAGGCTCGATGAAGTAACGCAAGCAGTCCGGACCCTGTGCATTGAGGCCAACACCCGCCTGCCGGAGAGCCACCTCGCCGCCCTTCAACAGGCTTTGGACGACGAGGAGTCTCCCGAGGGGCGCGAGGTCATAGAGCGCCTGCTGGAGAACGCTGAGGTCGCCGAGCGGGAGTGTATAGCCTTCTGCCAGGACACGGGATACGCCGTCTTCTTCGCCGAGGTCGGGACGGAGGTACGCTTTGTGGGCGGTGAGCTGTCGGAGGCGATAGACGAAGGCGTCCGGCGCGGCTATGACGAGGGTTATCTCAGAAAGAGCATCGTCAGGAGCCCCATCGAGCGGACCAACACGGGGGACAACACCCCGGCCATCGTTTACTACGACCTGGTGCCGGGGGACGGTCTGAAGCTGACGATGCTCGTGAAAGGCGCGGGCTGCGACAACATGAGCGCCTTGAGGATGCTCACCCCGGCGGAGGGGCTGCCGGAGATGAAGAGGTTCGTCGTCGAGACCATAGAGAGGGCCGGTCCGAACGCGAGCCCGCCGTTAACGGTGGGGGTAGGGATGGGAGGGCCGTTCGAGAAGGCGGCCCAGCTCGCCAAGAAGGCACTCACGCGGCCCTCCGGGGAGCCTAACCCCGATCCGGAGCTGGCGAAGCTCGAAGAGGAGCTTCTGGAGGAGATCAACGCGACCGGCATCGGTCCGGCGGGTTTCGGGGGCACCGTGACGGCGCTGGCGGTACACGTCGAGAGCTTTCCGACACATATCGCCGCCTTCCCGGTCGCCGTGAACCTAGATTGCCACTCCCACCGCACCGCCTCGACAGAGCTGTGAGTAGAGAACCGGTCTACCTGGAGACGCCGCTCACGCAGGAGGATGTGGAGCCGCTGCGCACGGGCGACGTGATACGCCTCAACGGTCTCCTCTACGTAGCGCGGGACGCGGCGCATGCAAGGATGGCCGAGGCTATAGATCGAGGAGAAGCGTTGCCGTTCGACCCGGAGGGGCAGGTGGTGTACTTTACGGGGCCGGCGCCGGCGCGGCCGGGGCACGCCCTGGGACCTGCGGGGCCGACGACGGCATCGAGGATGGACTCGTACTCGCCGCTGCTCATAGAGCGAGGATTGAAGGGTATGGTCGGGAAAGGGTCACGTTCGGAGGTGGTTCGGGGGGCGATGCGGGAGCACGGGTGCGTGTACTTCGGGGCGGTCGAGGGGACGGCGGCGCTCCTCGCCCGGCGCGTAAAGAAGGCCGAAGTCCTAGCCTACGAGGACCTGGATGCGGAGGCGGTGAGGCGGCTCGTGGTCGAAGACTTCCCCGTAGTGGTGGTCAACGACCTGTACGGCGGGGACTTGTATCTGGAGGGCCGCGAGAGGTGGCGGCGGAAGACTGCGGAAGGTTAAGTCCCGCCTCTTCTGCCGCGGGCCATCGTCCTCGCCAGTGAGGCCCCCAAGGAGTAGAGGAACGCAGCGTTGATCGCCGCCGAAACGAAGATGATCGCGAGCAGGGAGAGATACGACTGTATCAGCCCGGGGCTCACTATCTCGAGTACGAACGAGAACACAAGGCTCCACGGCAGCGCCAGATAGAAGGCCAGCATCCCGGACTCGACGAGCCCGGTCGGGCTCTCCTGCGCAGAGAGGCTCGTCCAGATCACGGACGCCGCCACCAGCAGCAGGTATATCCCGGCGAGCGACAACCCTAGCTTCGAAAAGAACTTCACGGGAGCATTGTACCGGAAGCACCGGCCGCCGGACCGTACATCGAAAACTTAGGAGCCTTGTGCGCGCCGGGCGACGATCTCGATGGTATCGAGATCGGGGGCGAGCTGGCGTGTGATACCGTCTATAAGGCCGATGGCGCGTCCCACGAGGAGCAGATCGTTCGGGATGGAACCGATGCTCGCGCCCAGGCTCAGCCCGAACCGTCCGAGGTCTTCTACCCCCTCCTCCGCGTCCTCTTCGCCCCGGTCAGCCCCGAAGAGCACGCCGACGAGGCCGAGGAGCGTTTCGAGATCGAGGTCCTGACCTACCTCGAGGCCGGCCTTCCTCAAAGCTTCGGTTAGCGCCTCAAAGTCTCCCTCGGAGAGGGCGTCCATCGCCTCGGTCATCGCCGCGACGAGTTTCGGCGGCACGGTCGTGGTAAGGCCGTGATCGAGGAGGACCAGAACCGGGCCTTCGGGCCCGGGCCGGACTAGCAAGTTGCCGGGGTGGGGATCGGCGTGAAAGACACCACTCTCGAAGAGCTGCTCGGCGTAGACGTCTATAAGGAGTTCGGCGACCTGTTGGGGGTCTATTCCGGCGTCGAGCAGGCCCTGGCGGTCGGTGATCTTTATGCCCTCGACAAGCTCCATGACTAGCAGGCGCTCCGTGTTGAACCCCTCGACGACCTCGGGTACGAGTACGTCGTCGCGGTGAGAGAGAGCGTTCTTCAGATCTCCTATGGCCCGGCCTTCGCGGCGGAAGTCTAGCTCCATCGGGAGCGTCCAGCGCAGGTAGTCGAGGATCGGTCGCAGGTTAACGGAGGGTTCGAGGCGTGAGA
>CADCVD010000058.1 GCA_902806055.1 uncultured Rubrobacteraceae bacterium | reverse complement strand
ACGGGCGTTACGATGTCCTCGTCCTCCGCCGTCCCGGACAGGTCGTGGTCGCCGTCGAGGATCAAGGGCTGCCCTTCGACTACGAATGTTTTACAGACGGCGGCGACCCGGTCCTGAGTGAGATGGTGCACCGCTCTTTCGCCGACGAGGTTCGCTTCGTAAACTTGGGACGCCGCGGCAACCGGGTAGAGCTGGTCAAGAACCTGCCCCACGCCGACGTCCGGGACCACCTCCCCGAAAACGAACACCGCGAGACTGCCGAAGCTCCGGCCGCTTCCGGGGACGTGCCGCTGGAGATACGGATGATGCTCCCTGAAGAGGCTCCGGCTCTCTCTCGCGCCGTCTACCGATCCTACGGGTACAGCTACGACTGGGACGACATCTACTACCCGGAGCGCATCCGGGAGTTGCAGGAGAGCGGGTTGATGAGGTCTTGCGTGGCGGTCTCCCCCGAGGGCGAGCTCGTGGGCCACCTGGCCCTGACGGTAGAACGCCCCGGGGCGCCGGTCGCGGAGGCCGGGCAGGCGGTCGTAGACCCTCGTTTTAGGGGACATCAGCTCTTCGCAAAGCTGAAGACCTTCCTCGCGTCACGCGCCGCCGAAGGAGGTATGTACGGCCTCTACAGTGAGGCTACCGCGATCCATCCCTACAGCCAGAAGGGCAACCTGCACCTCGGCGCCAGGGAGACCGGGTTCCTGCTCGGCTACATACCGCCGTCCGTCTCCTACAAGGAGATCGGCGAGTATAGGGCCGGACGGCGCGGGTCCGTCGCCCTTTTCTACATGCGCACCAACCAGGAGCCGCAACGAGAGATCTACCCGCCCGCCCGGTACCGCGACGTCGTCCGGCGGGTGGTCGAGCACAACGGGCTACGGCGCACCATCGTCGACCGCTCGGACCCCCGGCCGGAGCTGCCAGATTCTTCGCGCGTGGACGTGCGCGTACGCCAGGATCACAACCTTGCCTTCTTGCGGGTCGTCGAACCGGGGAACGATCTGCGAGAGCTTGTCAGGTCCCGGCTGCGGGAGCTCTGCCTGCACCGCATAGACGTGATCTACGTCGACCTGCCGCTCTCCAACCCTGCTACGCGGATCGGCGGGGACCGGCTGGAGGAGCTTGATTTCTTCTTCGGCGGGATCATCCCCGAGGCCGGAGACGGCGACGTCCTCCGGCTACAGTATTTAAACAACGTCGAGGTCGAGCGGGGCGACGTGAGCACCGCCTCGGACTTCGGCGAGGAGATGCTGGACCTCGTCTTCAGGCAGAGAGATGCCCTGAGCTAGCGGCAGGATGAGCCTGGATGATCCGGACCGGGCCGCTGGCGCAATACTCTCAGGCAATCTATCCTAGATGTAAAGACCTCCGGGTATGGGAAAACGTGGGAAAGGAGCAGCCGGAAGATGAGCTTGAGGGAACCTGTCGTCTCGAATACTTTTATTCAGGGGATGCCGAAGGCGGAGTTGCACATCCACATCGAGGGCTCTCTGGAACCTGAGTTGATGTTCGAGCTCGCCGAGCGCAACGAGGCCTCCCTCCGGTACGCCTCCGTGGAGGAGGTGCGCCAGGCCTACGACTTCAGCGACCTTCAATCCTTTCTGGACCTGTACTACGAGGGTATGCAGGTGCTTCTGAACGAGCGGGACTTCTACGATTTGACCTGGGCCTACCTGCAAAAAATCGCGGCCCAGAACGTGCGTCACGCCGAGATCTTCTTCGATCCGCAGGCGCATGTTGATAGAGGGGTGCCGTTCGAGTCGGTGGTCACAGGCATACGCCGCGCCCTCGAAGACGGCGAGGAGCAGCTGGGCATCTCTTCGGAGTTGATCATGTGTTTCTTGCGGCACCTCAGCGCGGAGGCGGCGATGGAGACCCTGCACGCCTCGCTGCCGTTCTGGAAGTGGATCTTGGCGGTCGGGCTCGACTCCTCCGAGGTCGGACATCCTCCGGAGGACTTCAAGGCCGTGTTCGACGAGGCGCGGAAGCACGGTCTGCTGACGGTCGCCCACGCCGGAGAGGAGGGGCCGCCGGAGTACATCCGGCAGGCCCTCGACGACCTTAAGGTCTCTCGCATAGACCACGGCGTCCGTTGCGTAGAGGACCCGAAGCTCGTAGAGAGGTTAAGAGAAGAGCAGATACCCCTGACCGTGTGTCCGCTCTCCAACGTCAAGCTGCGCGTCTTCGATACCATCCAGGACCACGACCTGAAGCGGATGTTGGACCTCGGCCTGTGCGTTACCGTGAACTCCGACGACCCGGCGTACTTCGGCGGCTACATGGACGAGAACTTTGAGGCTGTCCGGGAGGGGCTCGATCTCTCCCGCGACGACATCTACCGGCTGGCAAAGAACTCGTTCCAGGCCTCGTTCCTCGACGCGGCGAAGAAGCAACAGCTGTTGAAAGAACTCGACGATTACTTCGCCTCTAGCTCTTGACCGTACGCCTTCGGAAACAGCTCGCTATCTCATAGGATGGCGAACTCTTGTCCGCCGCTCCCGGAGCCGGTAGTGTAATCCGTGGGCGTGCGTGGTGAGATTGCCCCTGTTTAAGAGGAGACTAGGAGGAAGCGAGTGACGACCGGGATCGGCGGCGTAGAGGAGCTACACCAGTACAACCTCAACCTGTACCCGAACGAGGCCTCGGGGCTGCTCGCGATCGAGAACGAGAGGCTGCTCGCGGAGCACGGCTGGGACAAGGCGTTCTGGGTATGCCTCGACGAGGGAGAGGTCACCGACTGCATAGCGCTCGTCGGCCACAGGAGCGGCACCGGGGTCGACCTCGAAGCCGACTGGGAGATAGCGCGCCTGCACGCGGTCGCCGTCGGTAATACCAAGACCACCGAGGACGCTGAGGCCCTGACCCGCAAGGACGGCTACGTCTACGTTTTAGGGTCCCACTTCGGCAAGAAGATCGGGCCTCTGCAACCCAAGCGCGGCTTCGTCGCCCGCTTCAACGAGGCGAAGGTGCTCAACGCCATCGACGATCCAGCCACAGAGATAGAGGTGGCCCGCCCGAGCTTCGTACTCCACCGCCTCATCAACGACGCCTTCGAGGAGCACGGCGTAGACCTCGTCCCGCTCGGCGAGGAGTGCCGCAAGGCGTTTATCGAGGGGACCATAGAGGTCGGGGAGAAGAAGGGGAAGAAGTGGGCCGGTCTCATGCGCGAGGGCGACTGGCCGCTCAACATCGAGGGGGCCGCCTTCCGCCCCGGCGGCTCCCTCCTCATCGGACTGCGCTTCCCCATGTCCGCCGACGGACGCCCCATACTTGTGGATGTAGAAGGCATCGAACGCCTCTTCGAGAAGGGCGGCTCGAAGCCGGAGGTAAAGGGCTTCTGGACCGTGAACGCTGTAGGCCGCGACGGGGAGTTGGCGGGCTTTCGTGACCTAACCTTCGTTAGAGACGAGCTGCACGCCGTCACCGGCGACGTGGACAGCTCCCAGTCGGAGAGCCTGCTCATCAAGGACTACCCCGGCGGCCGCAACACCGTCTCGACCCACTGGCGCGTCACACTCCCGGAGGATCAGGGCTACGGAGATCTAGACGCCAGCCCCGTCCGTGAGTTCCCCGGCCTCCCGCGCGTCGAGGGCATCGCCGGCACCGAGGATGGCCGCTTCTTCTACGTCGTGGACGAGGACGAAGGAGTGCTTCTGCGGCTTACCCGGCTGCTGACGGATTAATCAGCTACTTAGTCTGCCTTTTCTGATTTAGTTAAAGTGAGGCTGCGTCTTCGAGGATCTCGTCAGCATGCGTCTCGGGAGAGACTTCAGGGTAGACCTTCGCAACCTTCCCGTCTTGACCGAGCAGGAAGGTGACGCGGTTCGCCGCTTGCCGATTCTCACGCAGTACTCCGAGCGCCTCCGACGCCCGACCGTTCTCGTCGGTGAGGAGCGGGAAGTTGAGGCCGTGCTTCTCGCGGAACTTTCGGTGTGACTCGGGGGAGTCGAGCGAGACGCCGTAGACTCTTACGTTCGCCTCTTCGTAGTCGGGCATGCGATCGCGGAAGGCGCAGGCTTCCTTCGTGCAGCCTGGAGTGTCATCCTTGGGGTAGAAGTACAGTACGGTCTTGATACCTGTCAGATTTGCGGCCGGGAGCCTCTCCCCGCTCTCGGTGACGAACTCGACATCGGGAAGCGGTTGGTCCCTTTCCGGTACGGTCTTCATGTTTTCTTCCTCCTGCATAGGTTTCATAGTGAGAGGCGAGTCTACCCTCTCCGACCTCCACGCAGGCGTTCCTCTTGCGCATCTCGGAAGCTTACGAGGGCAAAGAGGCGTCTTTTGGAGGATAATGCGGGCGGAACCGCTTTAGAGCCCTATACATAGGAGGCATCGCGATTGGCCGGAAGAGATTCTCCTATTGGGGGCGCGGAGCGGGACGCCGGGGACCACGCGGAGGAGGCCGCGCGGCGCGTGAGCCCGTGGGTTGAGAGGCTGGCGCGGTTCGGGTACGCGGCCAAGGGGAGCGTGTACGTGGTTATGGGGGTGCTGGCGGCGCTGGCGGCCGTGGGAGCGGGGGGGAGGACTACTGACCAGAACGGCACGTTCCGGGTGATCGAGGACGCGCCCTTCGGACGAGAGATGCTCGGGCTGGTCGCCGTCGGGTTGTTCGGTTACGTGCTGTGGCGCTCGGTACAGGCCGTGGCTGATCCCGACGGGGACGGTACGGGCCTGAGGGGGATAGCCAAGCGCGTCGGGTACGCGGGGAGCGCCCTGCTCCACGCTTTCTTCGCCCTCACGGCCGCGAGCCAGGCGTTGGGGCAGGGAGACGACTGGGGCTCGTCTTCCGAAGAGTGGACTGGGTGGTTTTTATCTTTTCCTCTCGGGTGGTTGATTGTCGTGGGGGCCGGGACGGGCATCGTAGGAGTAGGGCTGTATCAAATCTACGAGGCCTACCACGCGGAGTTCAAGAAGTACCTCAAGCTCGGCGCGCTGGGCGAGAAGAGGAATGGCTGGATCGAGCACGGCGGCCGGTTCGGCGTCGCGGCTCGCGGGGTGGTCTTCGTAATCGCCGGGGTATTCCTGTTTCTGGCGGCCCTACGGTCGGACGAGGAAGAGGCCCGAAGCCTCGGCGGCGCTCTCTCGGCGATCCTCGAACAACCCTTCTTCGGGTACCTACTCCTGGGCCTGGTGGCGGTCGGGCTGGTCGCCTACGGACTGCTCATGTTCGCCGTCGCCCGGTACCGCCGCATCGCGCCGGATGAAGCCCTGTAGAAAGGGCCTTTAAGGAAGATCTCGTCCCCGCGGCGACGACAGCCTCGCCGTCGATCTCGACCGGTCCGTCCGGGAACTTCCCGCCGATCACCTCCACTACGTCCTCGCGGACTGCCCTGCGTTGCTCTTCCGACAGGGAGGCGAGGATCGAGACGAGCGGTCCCGCTACGTTGCTGACGCCGTACCAGTATGACTCGGCGTCCTTCGCCTTCACCACCGGCGTCTCGAACGCGAACGCCTCGACGTCTACGAACCCGGCCTCCCTCAGAAGTGTCTCCAATTTCTCGGGGTTTGGAATGGCGAAGAGACCGGGAGCATCCGCGTCCTGGGGTGTGAGGTCGGCGTGGCGGGCGATGATCTCCATCGGCACGGAGAAGTTGGGGTTGCGTTCCGGGGCTCCCCAGACGCTCGCCACCACCCTCCCGCCAGGCCTGAGGGCTGCCCGCATCTCCTGGAGGGCCGCCACGGGGTCGGGCATGAACATCAGGCCGAGGCGGCAGGTCGCGACGTCGAAGCTCTCGCCGGGGACGCCGAGCTCCAGCTCGCTCGCGATGGTTCGGAACTCCACATTGTTCACCTTTTCCCGCGACGAGAGCTCTCGCGCGGCCTCGATCATCTGCGGCGAGAGGTCGAGGCCGAGGACGTAGCCCCCGGGACCGACCAGCCCGGCGATGGCGAACGCGGGATCCCCGACGCCGCACGCGAGGTCGAGGACGCGTTGGCCGGCGCTTATCCCCGCCAGCGAGAGCATCTTCTCGGTGATGGTGCTCGTAGGCCCGGCCATCTTCTCCCGGTTGCGCTGCCAGCCGGGCGCGACGGCCCCCCACTCGGCGCGCTGCTCGTCGCGGATACCTCGTGACCGGTCCAACCTTACCGTCCTCCCTTCTCGTCCCCGGAAACGGCCCTGCTACCCACGTTCCTCCAGCCGCTTCAAAAGGGATTGCATGAGGTCGTATCCCTCTTTTGTACCAAAGATGGCCTGAGCGTGGGCGTCGCCCGGAACTATCAACACCTCGTTTTGCTCACCGGGGGCCTCCTCTGCCATCCGGCGCGCCTCCTCCGCGATGCCCTCGCCCTCGCTCGCCACGAAGAGCTTTGGCTCGTCTCCCAGCCCCGTCACGTCTCCCGTCGCGGAGAGCAATATCAGCTGGTCGGCGGCATCGGGGTTCTCCTCCGCGGTCCGGAGCACCGCGCTGCCCCCGGCGCTCGCGCCTACAAACGCTACGTTCTGCACGCCGCGCTCCTCTCTCAGGTACTTCGCGGAGGCGAGGAGGTTCTCGGGGGAGGTTTTCTCCGGCGCCAGCGCCACGATGCCGCTTCCGGCGATCTCCTGCGCCTGATCCTCCCAGCTCGCCGCGTCGTAGGCTGCGCCGTGGGCCATTACCACCCCGTAGTCTCCCTCACCCCATACAAGGACTTCGGTATCACCGAGCTCCGTCCGTTCCGGGGTTGCAGCGGCGGTAGCTCCTCCGGCCGAGCCTTGAGTGGTGCTCTGGGTGGAACTCCCGGTGGGGGACCCGCAGCCCGCCGCAGAGATGACAGCCGCCAGGACGAGCGCCGAGAGCAACGGAAATAGTTTGTGCCTTCGCGTAGTCGCACCCTCCTCTAAGGTCCCTGGCCGCTTCCTCAGCCTATGTTACACGCCGATCCCCGTGTCCCGCGTGGTCGGTAAGGGTAGAATATTCTACGTCGCGCGGAGTGGCGCGGCGGCAGGCTGTCGAGAGAGGAGAAGGTGTTGAGGGAGAGAAGGGCGATTCTGATGACGTTGTTCGGGGCCTTGCTGCTCGCCTTGTGTCCGGGTGCGGCGTTCGCGCAGGGCGGAGGCACGGCGACGGCGGAGCTGGAGGACGCGAACGGCAACCCGGTCGGTAACGCAACGTTTACGGAAGGTCCGGGCGGAGTGAACATCGACGTCAACCTGCAGCCGGGGCAGCAGGCGGTCGAGCCCGGAGAGCATGGCATTCACCTTCACAGGATGGGCGCTATAACGCCGGACTTCGAGGCCGCCGGGGAGCACTTTAACCCCACCGACGCTCAGCACGGCTTCAACAATCCCGAAGGCCCGCACGGCGGGGACCTTGAGAACATAATCGTGAACGAGGACGGGAGCGCCACCTATCAGGCGGCCGCCGCCTTGGTAACGCTCTCTGGAGGCCAGAACTCGCTGCTCGACTCCGACGGCAGCGCGCTCGTCATCCATCAGTCGGCCGACGACTACCAGACCGATCCATCCGGCGAGTCAGGAGATCGGGTCGCTGCGGGCGTCATCAGGGCGTCTGCTACCGGCGAGGCCACCGCGCCCGCGGAGATGACCAGCGGACCGCTCCCTTCGAGCGGCGGCGTCACCCCGTCGATGCTACTCCCCGCTGCTGCCCTGATACTCGGTTCGGGCGTCCTGGCCTACGCGGTCTTAAGGCGCAGGTAGACAGCGGAGATTCTTCGGAGCCCTGGCGGGGAGAGACGGCTCTCCCCGCTACCGGCGGAAGTATCCTTGAACCTCAGAGCAAACAGTGTCGAGGGGTTGTGAGACCGCTAGGCGAACAAAGCGAGGCTCTCTAACGCCGGAAAGAGAAATCATTGGCCGGGGCCGGAGAGAGGCAGCAAACCCATAAAGCATGAAGGAGGCCGGGGTTTAACCCCGGCCTCCTTCGTCCGTAAAATCGAGTTGCTTTGTGGGCCCCTTCTGAGCAGCCCGCCAGGTTATATTTACTCTTGCTCCTGCTGCAGTCGCGGCACGAGCATCTCCTTGGCCCGCTGGGCCGCCTTCATGTTGTTCTCGAGTATCCCGTTGAAGAACTCCTCGAGCTCCTGATCGCCCTCGCTTTGGGCGTCCTGGACGTAGGTCTTGAGCGCTTCGACGTTCTCCGACGCCTGGTAGAGCGTAGTGATTAGGTTATAGTTCTTGTCTTTCGGCTGTCTCGACGCATCACTCACTTTGTTCCCTTTCTTCTGGCTTGCGATGACCGGGTAGTATGTTGCCCTTACCGAAGAAGTTTAAACAGACGAACGCCGCTGAAGGCCGCAACGTTACCGTCCCCGCCGGTCACGAAAAACCTGAATATTGCTCACGTTAGGGGTTCGGGGGAGAGATAGTCCCAGTAGAGGGACGCGGCCAGCATGGCCTGGACTTAGAATGATCTTCATGAGCGAGCAAGGGCGACACGGCCCGAATCAACTCTTCCCTCTAACGAGGATACGAAGGTGAGCCGCTGGCCTCGACGACACACCTTCTTGCTGGTGTTCCTGTTGTTCGTGGCGGTCCTCACCGTGGTCGTTTGGTCTCATATAGTTGCGCAGGCCCGGGCGACAATCGTTCTCTCCTCGGTGTTGGAGACGCCCGTCCTGATGCAGATCGTCGGGGCCGTTACGCGCGAGCCAGCAGTCGAGGATGGCTACGTTGCGGGCAATCCGGCCCTCATCGTTAGGCCGGGGGGTGGTGGGCCGTGGCCCGCTATATTCTTCGTGAACGGGACCGTCCAGGAGGGGCGAGAGTTGCCGGAGGTGCGCCGTCTTGCTGAGGGACTCGCCCGGGCCGGTTACCTGGTGGTCGTGCCCGATCTGCCGGGGTTGAGGAGCGACGAGCTCACCCCGGAGACCGTCTCCGAGACCGTGAGGGTAGCCCGAGTGGTCGCCGGTTCGCCGGAGGCCAGTGGCGGGAAGGTCGGCCTGGTCGGGGTCTCTACCGGCGCGACGCTCGCCCTGCTTGCCGCCGGGGACCCGGAGGCGGGGGAGAGCGTCTCGGTCGTCTCGGGCGTGGCGCCATACTCGGAGATCCGCAACGTCCTGAACGTCGCCACTACCGGCTACTACCGGCACGATGAGAAGCTCGTCCCCTACGAAACAGACCCTTTTCTCTCCTACGTCGCCGCCCGCTCGCTGGTAGCCATCCTCCCGGAGGGTGAGGAGCGGGAGAAGCTGACCTCTGAGTTAGAGGAGGTTTACCGCTATGATCCGGATCCCCTCGCCGACCTCCGCGACCGCTCTACGAACCATCTGAGTCCGGAGGCGGAGAGCGTGGTAGAGCTGCTCGCCAACCGCGACCCAGAGTGTTTCGAAGGGCTCTACGACGCGCTTCCAGAGGGGATGCGCGAAGACCTGGATGAGCTCTCGCCGCTCTCCAGAACCGGGCGGATAGAGGCTCCAGTCGAGCTCGTCTCGGGGCCTCGAGACAAGTACTTCCCCGTCTCCGAATCCTACGCCGTCTACAGGATCGCGCCGGACCTACGCGTGACCGTCTCCGAGGCGTTGGACCATGCCGAGTTGAGCTTCTCGATTCGGGAGATCCCCGCCTTCCTGCGCATGAACGGCTTCGTCATCCGCTCATTACGCGAGGCGCACAAAGAGGATCGCCACAACGGTTAGGGGTCAGTCAAAGACCTAAGCTAGCGACGGCCGGCGGACGAACCGCCGTAGCGGTGATCGGGGACGAGCGTGTGATGGTTGCGTTAAGATCCGTATGTGAGGAGGCTATGGCAGATAGACGCTCTGCGCGGGGTCGCGGTGGTAGGAATGGTCTTCTACCATCTCTCGTATGACCTCGCCTACTTCGCCGGTCTCTTCGATGCGGGGTTCTTCAGGCACGGGGTCGGGCTCAACGCCGCGCGCGTGATCGGGGGGACCTTTACCTTCCTCGCCGGCCTCTCGCTCACGTTGAGCTACGCGAGGGCGACGAAGTCGCCAGAGCGGAGGGTCTCTCTTAAGTATCTAGGCCGGGGGGCGAGAATCTTCTCCTACGGTATGGTGATTACGCTTCTGACCTGGATCTTCGTGCCGCGCGACATGATCTTCTTCGGCATCCTTCACCTGATCGGCGCGTCGATCATCTTCGCCTACCCGTTCATCAGCCTGAAACTTACGAACGTCGTCCTGGGCGCGGGCTGTATCGCCCTCGGCCTGTACCTGCGGCAAGGCTTCGTCGTCGAGTCGCTTTGGCTGGCGTGGCTCGGGGGCAGGCCGGCCTTCTCCACCATGGACTACTGGCCGATCTTCCCCTGGTTCGGGGTGATGCTGCTCGGTATCGCCGCCGGGAACGCGCTCTACGGTAGCGCCGACAGGAGGACCGCCCGTACGACTCCTAAGCCGCTACGTCCTCTGACCTTTCTGGGGAGCCATTCGCTCGCCGTTTACCTGATCCACCAACCGGTCCTTATAGCTGCTCTGGCGCTCCTCGGCCTCGTCGAGATACCGTAGGGACGGTCTACTAGAGCCTAACCCGCTCGATGCTCGACCAGGGCAAGAACTCGTACCCGCCCGGGTCACCGCTGGGGTCTCGTACGTCCAGCAGGATTCCAGTGCCGTCCCGGTCGCAGACGTAGCCCGACAGGTCGTTTCCAACCCGGGCGCTCACCGAGACGAACTTCCCGCGTCCCAGCGCCTCGGGCATCTCCGGGCTCCCTTCGCGCAGCCCTTGCGACTGCTCCCCGAACCTCTCGGACCTGTCGGACCTCCTACCGAAACTGCCTTCGTCCAACTTGGCTCCTCCTTCCGACCTCGTAATCTTCGTACCTCCGGGGCTCCTCCGAGCCGCAAGCCATACTACCCTGTTCTCGGGGCTGACGTGGAGAGACCTTCGCCGTAGAATAACCCTATGCTAGGACGCTACGCCGAACTCAAAGCACAGCTTCCGCCCGGCACGATCCTCTTCTACCAGGTCGGCACGTTCTTCGAGACCTTCGAGGAGGACGCCAAGACGATCTCCCAGGCGCTCTCGATTCGGCTGACCAGCCGCGAGGCCGCGGGCTACACCGGGGGACGCGTCCCGCTCGCGGGCGTGCCCGGCCACGCCTTGCAGGAGCATCTGGCGACGCTCCTTCGCAAGGGCCACTCCGTCGCGGTCGCCGAGCAGCGCCAGCATCCGACGAAGCCGAAGCAGTTTACCCGCGAGATCTCGCGCATCCTCACCCCCGGCACCGTGATCGAGGACAACGTCCTCTCCGTCGGGGAGTCGAACTACCTCGCCGCCGTCGTCGTCCGGGACGGAAGGGCGGGCGTGGCGATCGCCGAGACCTCGACCGGCGAGTTCACCGGGACCGAGGTGCCCGAGGACGAGCTCGCCGCCGAGCTCGAACGCTGGTCGCCAAAGGAGCTGGTCGTCCCCGAACGCACCGCCGCAGAGGACCTCCCGAGGGCGCGTGCGGCCATAAGCCCGGCCCCCCGCTGGACCTTCGAGCCTTCTGCCGGGGAGCAGGCGCTGAAGCGCCACTTCGGCGTTGCGAGCCTCAAGGGCCTGGGCCTCGACGGGCGGAACACGCTTGTAGGCGCCGCGGGAGCGCTCTTGCAGTATCTCTCCTCTCTGCGCGGCGGAAGCCCGCCGGAGCAGGTCGTGACCTTCAGGCCCTACTCGCCCGGCTCCGGGATGGTGCTGGATAGCGCGACGCGGCGCAACCTCGGGTTGGACGGGCTCATAGAGACCATAGACCGGACCCGCACGCCGATGGGGCAGAGGGCTCTGAGGCGTTGGATCGAGCGCCCCCTGCTCGAGGTGGACCGCATAAACCAGCGCCTCGAAGCGGTCGACTCGCTCGCCTCCGACTACATGCTGCGCGAGGAGGCCCGCGAGCATCTCTCCCGCATCCCGGATATAGAGCGCATCGCCACCCGCATCGTCCGGCTCTCAGCCTCGCCGAACGACCTCCTCTCTTTGAGGAGCGCGCTGGAAGCTATCGGTCCCTTGAAAGAGACGCTCGCGCCCGTCGCCTCCGAGGGGTCTCTGCTCGTCCGCGTACTCGGGGCGATGGAGGAGCCGCCGGGGGTGAGGGAGCTAATAGCCGCTGCCATCTCCGAGGAGTCCGGGGAGACCATCCGGGCCGGATACTCCTCGGAGCTG
>CADCVD010000057.1 GCA_902806055.1 uncultured Rubrobacteraceae bacterium | reverse complement strand
CTCGCATAGGGTACCGGCGCGCACCAGATGGTTCGTTACCGCCTGGACCGTGTAGATCAGGCGTAGATCCCGGGCCACGGGGGCCTGACGGGCTTGCAAAACCATGCACTCCTCGTCGATCTCCTCCCCCCGCTCCTTGTAGCGAGAGTCGATCCCGAGTTCCTTACCTGCGACCCCGGCATCGTGCTTTTCGAGCGCCTCGACCATCGTGTCCAGGCACGTCTCGACCTCCCGGCCGAGCTCCACAACCTCATCTACCAGCCGGTCTAGCTCCTGCTGAAACGTTTCGCGCGGCATTCGCCTCTCCTAGCCGAAGCGTCCGGTCACGTAGTCCTCCGTCTCCTTGCGGCTCGGCGAGGAGAACATCTTCTCTGTGCTGTCGAACTCCCAGAGCTGGCCGGGATCTCCCATGTTCTCGATGTAGAAAAAGCCTGTGTAGTCCGAGATACGCGCAGCTTGCTGCATATTGTGCGTAACGATAACCACCGTGTAGCGCTCCTTGAGCTCCTCCATGGCATCCTCGATCTTCTGGGTCGAGACTGGGTCAAGCGCGCTCGCCGGCTCGTCCATCAGGATCAGCTCAGGCTCGATCGCGAGCGTCCGGGCAATGCACAACCGCTGCTGCTGACCGCCGGAGAGGGAGGTGCCCCCCTGTTTGAGCTTGTCCTTCACTTCTTCCCAAAGGGCGGCCTGCCTGAGGGTCTTCTCGACGACCTCGTCGAGCTCGCTCTTCTTGTGCTTCCTGCCAAGCTTGATGCCAGCGACCACGTTATCGTAGATACTCATCGTAGGGAATGGGTTCGGCTTCTGGAAGACCATACCCACCTTACGCCGCACCTGCACCGGGTCCACGTCCGGATGGTAGATGTCCTCGCCGTCGAGGAGAACCTTCCCCTCCACCCGGGCACCGGGGACGATCTCGTGCATCCTGTTGAAGCTGCGAATAAAGGTGCTCTTGCCGCAGCCCGACGGTCCGATAAGGGCTGTCACCTGGTTACGCCTTATCGTTAGGTTGACATCCGTGAGAGCCTGGAACGAACCGTAGTACATGGCGAGGTTCTCCACGTTGGCTGCTGGCTCCGACTCTGGGGTGCGATCCGCAGAGGAGCTTTGGAGAGCCTCGCGCCGCCAAGGCTCCGGCCCTTTCGCTCCTTCCATAGTCAATTCTTTCTCCCTCGTGGTCTCTTTAGGATCCATCAACATCACCCTTCCTAATTTGCTTGTTCAGCCCCTGACGCCCTGACCCTTGAAGATCACACGCGCCGCTATGCTGATGCCCAGGACCATGAGTACGAGCAGCAGCGCCGCTCCCCAGGCCACCTCGACCACCTGCGGCGAGGGCTGGCCGCCGAGTTGGTAGATCTGTAGCGAGAGGGTTGTATAAGGTCCGTTGAATATGTCCGAGCTTACAGGAAAGTTGGTCCCTAGGATAGTCAGGATGAGGGGTGCGGTCTCCCCGGCCACCCGGGCCACCGCGAGCAGCACGCCAGTAACGATGCCGCTGAGCGCTGTAGGCACCACCACGCGCATGATCGTCTTCCATCTCGATACCCCGAGCCCTAAAGACGCCTCCCGGATCGAGTCTGGCACCAGACGAATTATCTCCTCGGTGGTTCGTGTTATGACAGGGATCATCATGATCGCCAGGGCCACCGCCCCGGCGAACGCGGAGAAGCCGCCCGTGTTCAATACGACTACGCCGAAGGCGAAGAGGCCGACAACGATCGAGGGCACCCCGGTCAGCGTGTCTGCCATGAACCTCACGATACTACCTAAGCGGTTGTTCCCATACTCGGCCAAGTAGATGCCCGCCATGACGCCCACAGGGACGCCTATCAGGGTCGCGAGGCCCACGATCACTAACGTTCCAACAATGCCGTTCCTCACGCCACCGCCGTCCCCGAAGAGCTGCGGAAGCCCAGTGAAGAACTCCGCATCCCACGCCCCGAAGCCTCTATATATGACGTAAAGAACGATCCACGTGAGCGGTAAGATGGCGAGCGCGGTGCAGGTATAAGCCAGGATCGTCACTAGACGGTTCACGATCTTTCGTCGCCTGTAGCTGCTCGAGGTTCTGAATAGGCTGCCGCCGCTACTGCTTGTCACGCTCGCACACCTCCCCTAGGGCTGTGGCTCACTAGGGCGACGATTAAACGGGCGCAGATGTTGATCAGGATAGTGATAACGAACAGGATCAAGCCAATCTCGATCAGTACAGAGAGTAGGAGACCGCCCGCCTCAGGGAACTGGCCGGCGATGATACTGGCGCTCGTAGCTCCCTGGTCGAAGAGCGAGGTAAAGATCTGCGGGCTGTTCCCGATGATAAACGTAACCGCCATGGTCTCCCCGGCGGCTCGCCCAAGCCCGAGGATTATCGCCCCCAAGACCCCGCTTCCGGCGTATGGCAGCACCGCCCGGCGGAACATTTCCCAGCGTGTAGCACCCAAAGCCAGCATACCTTCCCGCTGGTCACGCGGGACTGCCCGCAGGACGTCCCGGCTGATCGCGGCCACGGTGGGCAAGATCATCACAGCCAGCACAATGCTCGCAGTGAACACGCTCGCGCCGAAGAACGTGCCGCCAAATATAGGTAGCAACCCTAGTGGGGTAGCGTTGATCACGGGCACTACGTAGTCCCTGAGGAACGGCGCGAGGACGAAGAAACCCCACAACCCGTAGACGATGGACGGTATCGCGGCCAAGAGTTCCACTATGAACCCTACAATGCGGTTGACGCGGTCCGGTGCGATCTCCACGAGGTACGCTGCGATGCCGACCCCCACGGGGCCGGCCAGAAGGATGGAGATAAAGGCCGTCACAAGGGTCCCGTAGATAAAGGGCAGTGCACCGTAGTCGTTGTCGGTAGGGTCGTACGCGGTGCTCCACAAGAAGCCCCAGCCGAACTCCTCGCGGGCGGCCGAACTCTGGAGCCAGAGCTGGACGATGATTCCGCCCATGATCACTACTATAGTGAGCCCGAAGAGCAGGGCAACGAACTTGAAAACGGTGTCGCTCGCGTGCCCCTGGCGTAGGCTCTTAAACAAACTTAACATTCACCTTCTTCTCCACGGACTTCAGAAAGCTCACACTAGCTCCTCCGCGTCAGACCGACGGATTGTACCAAGCGGCGGGGGGAGCCGCTGAGGCTCCCCCTTACGCTCGACACCAAAGCGCGATATCATCTCGCTACTCTTCGTAGCACGGCTGGCCCTCGGCCTCCATGCTACGGATAAACTCCTCGTCGATAGACACGACGTTCTCCGGTATCTGGACGTAGTTCTGCTCGGGAGCAAGCTCCTGACCCTCATGCGTAACGAACCAGGCCGTTTCGGCGACAGCGCGGCACTGCGCCAGATCATCCTGCTGCTGGCGCACTAGTAGCCAAGTCAGGCCGGTGATCGGGTAGACATCCTCCCCCTGAGGGGCGGTCGAAGAGACCGTAACCTTGAGGTCATCCGGGATGTCCGCAGCCGCAATGGCATTCCGGGCGGTCTCTGTGCTCGGCTCGACAAAGTTGGCGCCGCCGCCCGCCTCGCCGATGCTGGCAAAGGGGATCTCGTTGGCGATCGCGTACTCGAGGTTCACGTACCCTATGGAGTTCGGGGTCTGAGAGATCTGGCCCGCCACTCCTTCGTTGCCGTCGGCGCCGATGCCGGTCGGCCAATCAATCTCGCCGCCGGCACCCGGACCGCTCTCCCACGCTGGATTGACGGCCGCTAGGTAGCTAGTGAAGATATTCGTGGTGCCCGAGCCGTCCGAGCGATGCACCACCGCGATCTGCTCGCTCGGTAGCTGCACGTCCGGGTTCAACTCGGCTATCGCCGGGTCGTTCCAAGTTGTTATGTTGCCGAGGTAGATATCGGAGAGCACTTCGCCTGTGAGATTCAGCTGGTCCACGCCCTCGAGGTTGTACGCGGCAGCCACCGCACCGCCAACCGTCGCTATATGCATCGGGTTGCCCCCTGCTTGCTGCTCCTCTTCTTCGTCCATCGGCTCGTCGGAGGCGCCGAAGGCCACCGTCTCTTGAATAAACTGCTCCTGGCCACCGCTGGAGCCTATGGATTGGTAGTTGACCTGAGTGCCTTGGTCCTCAGCAAGCTGCTGAAACATCTCGCTGTAGATTGGGGCTGGGAATGACGCTCCCGCACCGTTGATACTCTGGGCGGGCTCCGCGCTAGCGGCCTCGCCGCCACCGCCACCGCCGCCACAGGCGGCAAGGACCAGCGCCAACATCAGAAGGAATACTCCCGCTAACAGCTTCGAACGCGCAACCCTACTCAATCCAGCTCCTCTCTAATCTCTATGTCGGCCAGCGCCTGGTACCACCTAGGGTTCCTGCTTCTGCCTAAATCACCAACGCGGCAGACTATATGACATAGTCACCTACCTTTGGTTTCACCTGTGTAAACGCCTTCTTAAATCTGTGTTAAACGACGGGCAGCGCTACGAAAGAATGAAGGCGTGATGACCTTGGAGCGTGGAAAGGGCGGCGAGAATCAGGTGTCTAGCCGCCCTCCTCAATTCGCCGCTCTTCCTTCTTCGTCTCTTCCTTGCCCTTGTCGTACTCTTCTGCTTCCTGCCGCTGCCGTCTTAGCTGGCCAAGATCAACGGGAGGGCGAGAGCAATGCCACATGACCCGCCTCAAACGCGCAACTCTACTCATGGCCCATCTCTCTTCCTAGCTGTCGCTCCGGACAATCACCGGCGCCGCATCGGCCCGTGCTCCGATGCTAATCTCCAACACTGTACGCTATAGGACACAGCCCTAAGCCTAAAATTGCATACGAGCAAACGTCGCCTAGAGAATGCATGCAGCACTTCGTTACCCGGATAATCGCGGATTAAGTTCTAGTTACATCCCCTTAGTCTTCCGTAGATTACTCTGGTGCTAGTTGCGGAGCGCCTCACGTTCGTGTCCGCCAGCGGCAGTTGTGGTCACGCCCGAACTCTGCTCTCTGCATATCTCACTACATAAGGTTTGTATCTTTACGGGCTCTACCGGCGGTTTGGCCGCGACCAAGAGCTCGCGCCCTTCTGAAGCATCCCGGGATTCCAACTATTCCGGAGCCCGATCAGGGGCTGTTAGCGCGGACAACAGGTCCGGCCTGTCCGTGACGATCCCATCTATACCTAACTCGAGGATGCGCCGCATCTCCTGCGGCTCGTTTACCGTCCACGTGGTCACGCGGAAGCCAGCCCCTTGGTAGCCTTCTACCTTTGCCGCGTCCAGGTAAGCAGCCTGCGGCGAGACGAGGGAGGCGTTCACCGAGCGCGCCTCGTCAAGACCGGGCGAGTCACCAGAGAGGATCAGGCCGACGGGCAAGTCCGGTAGGGAGAGCTTTACGAGGCGCAGGGCTTCGGAGGCGAAGGAGATAGGCGTGACCCTTCCTGCCAGGCCTCTCCTACCGATCAGGGCCGCCAGCGGCTCCGCGACTTCGATCGCCTTTATCTCGGCGTGGATGGGGAGCTCTGTAGTCTCCAGCACCTCCTCGAAGGTCGGTATGCGTTCGCCTAGGCCAGCGTCGAATTGTCTGATCTCGTCCAGCGTCATGCCCGCTACAGGCCCCTTGCCGTCGGTCGTGCGGTCTACATCTGCGTCGTGCAGAACCACGAGACGTCCGTCACGGGTGAGCCGCAAATCGAGCTCTATCGCGTCTGCGCCCTCCGCGACCGACCGGCGGAAGGAGCGCAGGGTGTTCTCCGGCTCCAGGCCTGCCGCCCCCCGGTGCCCTATGTTGGAAATCATCTAGAGGCAGATTCTACAAGCGCCCCGCTGCCTGCTCCTTAACGTCCTGCGCGTCGGTCTCGAGCTGCTGAGCAACCTCCCCGAAGACCGCCTCGGCGGGCTCATTGCTCACGAAGATACGCTCTAGCCCAGTTCCTATGGTCGTGTCGCCGTTCGGGATGATGGTGCGGGCGGTGTCCTGGGGCTGGGTATTTGGGAGCTGGTCCACGGCTACCTTGAAGTTCGGGTTCTCCTGGAAGTAGCTCTGCATCTCCGAGGACTCTTGGGCAGATTTGGTAACGGGCATGTAGCCGGTCGCCGTGGACCAGAACGCGACGTTCTCGGGTCGGGCCGCGAACTTGATAAACTCGAAGGCAGCCTGCTTACGCTCATCTGGGGCCGCCGCGAGAATCCCTAGCCCCGCTCCCCCCGTCGGACAGCCGAACTCTCTCTGCTCCGGCAGCATCGCCGTGCCCACCTCGAACTGAGACGAGCTGGTTATGCCGCCCAGGGCGCCGGTAGACTCCATGGTCGTGGCAGCGAGGCCGTTGGCGAAATCCAACGTCTGGTCATCGGCCATGTAGGCTAGCTCGTCCTCGTGGATGAGCCTACGCGCGAACTCGCCGGCCTCGACAGCAGGAGCCTCACCGATAAGCGCGTTGAAGTTCTCATCTGAGTAGTTGCCGCCCCACTGCCAGACGTTGCCGTGGAAATACCAGGCGTTGTACCTAGCGGCGTTGGTGAAAGCGTGCGCCTTGGGGTTGCCGCTCAGGCTCACTAGGTCTCTACCCCACTCGCGCAGCTCCTCCCAAGTCTCGGGGCCTCGGTCTGGCAGCCCGGCCTGGGCGAACATATCGCGGTTGTAGTAGAAGAGCGGCGTGCTGCGGGCGAACGGGACCCACCAGATCTCGCCCTCTCTCGTTCCCTCCCCGATCAACGACTCCACGTAGTCCTCTGGGTCTGGGTCGCCACCGCTGAAGTAGCTCGTGAGCGGCTCCAGAGTGTCGTCCAAGAAGAACCTGTTCCACGTGACCTCGGAGAGCACGGCCATGTCCGGGATCTGTTGGGCCGCGAGAGCCGTGGCGAGCTTCTGGGCCGTCTCCTCGTAGGTGCCCTGGAACTGATTCTCGATAAAGATGTCTTCCTGGGAGGCGTTGAAGTCGTCGACGAGCTTCTGCAAAGCCTCGCCGTTCTTCTCGGCGAAGGCTGTCCAGAACACGACCCGCGTGCGTCCCTCCGCCTCCTCCGACCCTTCGCCCTCAGGCTGCTGCACGCCGCCCGTACCGCCGCAGCCGAAAGCCGCTAAAGAGACCAGCGTGCCGCCCGAGACGACCAAGAAGTTGCGCCTGCTCATACGCTTGTTCATCGTTGCATTCTCCTTTCTTCGAGTTTCAACCCTTGGTCGCCCCCGAGGTGAGGCCCGAGACTATGTGCTTCTGCCACCGCAGAAAAATCAGTAGAACAGGCAATATAACGAAGATGGTCGCCGCCATGATTAGGCCCCATTGGCTTGCTCCCTCCTGGTTGAAGAGGTACGAGAGGCCGATGGGCAGGGTACGCATATTCGTTGAGTTCGTTGAGATCAGGGGCCAAAGGAAGTCGTTCCACTTAGTCACCAGGGAGATCAGGGTCACGGTGACGATCATGGGCTTGGAGATCGGCAGGATCACGTGCCACAGGGTCTGCAGGTTCGAAGCACCATCCAGACGCGCCGCCTCCATGATCTCGCCCGGTAGCGTGAGGAAGTGCTGGCGGAGCAGGAACGCCCCGAAGGCGACCGACGCCCCGGGCAAAATTATCCCCTGGTAGGTGTTGACCCAGCCAAGCGAGGCTATGGTGAGGTAGTTGGGGAGTATGGTTACGTGAATCGGGATCATCAGCGCAGCGAGCATGACGATAAAGATGATGTTCCTCCCCGGGAAACGCAAAAACACGAGAGCGTACGCCGTCAGCACTGCGTTTACGACCTCTAGAGCCACGCCGAAGAACGTGGTGATTATTGTATTCAGATAGAAGCGGCCGAACGGCGCCGCGTTCCAAGCCTCAGAGTAGTTGGAGAACTTGGGGTCCGTAGGGATCCATATGGGCGGGAAGGTGTAGATCTCTCGCAGATCCTTGAGGGAGGCGCTAAAGAGCCAGTATAGCGGCACGATGAAGATGAGCGCGACCAGAATCAGTAATGCATACCGGATTACCTTGCCGCCATGAGTCCTTACCGCCGTCACTTGTTATGCACCCCCTGCTGCGAATAACGAATTTGAAAGATCGCAATGACCAGCAGTAGCAGGAACATGACAATCGCCGCCGCCGCCGCAGTGCCTGCCCTGAAGGCGATGAACGCCTCCTGATAAATGTACCAGATTAGGGTGGTTGTAGCGCCCGCCGGCCCGCCGCCGGTCATCACGGCGATGATGTCGAAAGCCTGGAAGGATTGGATGATCGTAGTCAGGACCACGAAAAAGGTTACCGGGGCGAGCTGCGGCACCGTTATGTGCCGGAACAGGACCCACTTATTCGCGCCGTCTATCCGCGCGGCCTCGTAGAGGTCCTTCGAGATATTCTGCAGCCCGGCCAGGTAGATCACCACGCCGAACCCGAGGCTCTTCCAGAGGTACACGATTATGAGCGCAGGCATCGCGTACGCTGTGCTGCCGAGCCAGTCCGGCGAGGACAACCCGAAGGGCTCTAGGAAAGTCCGCATCAGCCCATAGTTCGGGTCGAAGATGTAGGCCCACACAAGCGCGACGGCAGCCCCGCTGAGAATTACCGGCGCAAAGACGACCGATCGCACGAGGTTGCGCCCCCGCAACCGCTGGTTGAGTAAGATAGCGATGGCCAGACCGAGGACCACGCTACCCAGCACGACCGCCCCCATAAAGTAGAACGTCTTGAACAGCACCCCCCAGAATTCCTGCCCGCCGAACATGCTTGTGTAGTTGTCGAGCCCGACGAAGTTCTTCTGGGGGGCCAGCATGTTCCAGCGGGTGAGGCTCAGGTAGGTCTGGTAGATCATCGGCCAGTACGTAAAGACGCCCAAAAGCAAGAAGTTGGGCGCGATAAACGCCAAGAACAAAAGATACTGGCGATCTATGCGAGGTTTCTTCTTCACATTACCGTTCCCCCGCTTTCTCTTCCCTATGCTCACGCGGCTATACTAGCTATGAGCACACACCCATAGGTTAAATAACAGAAAACTAAAGGTTAAATCAAGGCGTACCAGCTAATATTTACAAGAAAAGTAGTGGGTGGATACTAACAACTTGGTCCATCGCAGGGCCAATGGCCGGTTCGCTCTGCGGTGAGTAGTTCTTCTAATGATTTTAGGTATGCTGATATATAAACAGTAACGTGGTCGGGAAAGGCTCATCGTTGTCGAGAGATTGTTGCCGGAGGATCGAGGCAAGTTACCGTAAATCGCTGCGTCTAGTTCAGCGGCGAACGCGTTGCTACCATCGCGGTGCTTCTCCGACTTGCTCGATCTCTCTTTGTGGGAGCATAGATAGCATGGAAAGGAAACACCTTTTGGCTTGGCTCCAAGAGATCGGGACAATCGTAGATGCCACATAATCAGCAGGACTTGAGAGCGCCTGATCGGCTTTATAAAGGTTATGTATTCGATCTCGACGGCACCGTCTATCTAGGGGATGCGCTATTACCTGGGGCAGGCGAAGCACTCATGCAACTTAAACATCGGTCCCGAGTCGTCTACCTGACCAACAAGCCACTCCAAATGCCAGCCGATTATGCTGCCAAGCTCACCCGCCTCGGTGTCGAGACCTCTCCTGAGGAGGTGATTTCCTCGACTGATGCTTTGGTGCTCTACCTAGCAAAGCGCGCCCCAACCGCACGGCTCTTCGTCATCGGCGAACCGCCTCTCGTCGAGCTACTGAGATACATTGGGTACGAGGTAGCGGATGAAGCAGAAGGTGTAGAAGTAGTAGTCGTCTCCTTTGACCGCACCTTCGACTATCGCAAACTACAGATTGCCTTCGACGCCGTACGCCGCGGCGCGCGCATCGTTGCTACTAATCCAGACGCGTACTGTCCTACCCCCGAGGGGGGGTTACCCGACTGTGCAGCTTTACTGGCTGCCGTGGAAGCATCGACCGGAGCTCGCGCCGAAGCGATTGTTGGCAAACCTTCTCTACATATGGTGGCCACGATGCTAGACCGGCTTGGTGTGCCGGCACAAGATACATTGCTTGCGGGCGACCGCCTGACTACGGATGTGCGTATGGCTAACGAAGCCGGTCTTACCAGCGTGCTGGTTCTCACCGGCGCGACCAGCCTCGACGAGGCCTTACATTCTCCCGATCGCCCGGACTACATCATTGGAGGGCTCGCCGACCTTATACCCTCAGGGCATCCTCTACTCCCGTAATGCCCCGTTCACGAACACTGTTGCCTACCTCAGAAGTCGCTGTCGGGAGCCCGATGCCGGTTAATTTGTTCGCGTATATCTGCAGGTCGTCAGTAGCTTTGTCGGATAGGAAGACTACGCACTTGACTAGCTCGCGCAGCTTCCGGATCTGAAGTATGAAGTTCGCCCAGTATGGTGACCTTCTAAAACCTGCACAATTAAGCAGAATCCTCTATTCTAGGCATAAGTATCGTCCCGGTTGGCATCAGCGTTGGCATTAACAATTGCGGTCAAGCCTTTAAGAGCCCTTCCTTTCCGGATAAACGGACACTTTTAGTCCCGCGCCCGTGCGATGTGCCTCCCAGGCCTCTCCAAACTCACTGAGCGGAAAACGATGTGTAACAATCTCCCGCCAGTCGATGCAGCCGGTGGCAAGCAGGGCGAGTGCGCGGTCCATCACGTACGGGTTAGTGTAGGAGCCGCGGATGGTCAGTTCTCTGCGGAAAACGTCGTATGGCTTCACGCTAACCTCGGCCTCTGGCGGGGCAACTCCTACCCACATGACGGTTCCTCCAGGTCTCGCCGCGTCCAGCGCTGCCTTCATCGTCTCGACCCGGCCTACACACTCGAACACAACGTCTACCATCTCCTCAGAGACTGCATTTGGCTCTACAGGCTCGGCACGTACTGCTTCGGCTCGAGCCCGGCGACTCTCGCTCGGTTCGCTTATCACTACTTTAGAAGCACCGCTGGACACCAGGAGAGCCGCGGTCAGAACGCCGATAGGTCCTGCTCCGAGCACCAGCGCCGTTTTGCCAGGTCTTATGCCCGAAAGATCAACCGCGTGCAGCGCGCAAGCCAGCGGCTCGGTCAGGGCTGCTGCCTCAGGCGGAACGCCGTCCGGCACCTTGTACGCCTGGGACGTGGGAACGACTGCGAGTTCAGAGAGCCCACCGTTCAAGGTGACGCCGAGTGCCTCGGGGTTCTCACAGAGGTGGGGGCGCGAACTGTGACAGTAGGTGCAGATTCGGCACGGGATGTTGGGGTCCACCACGATTCTCTCGCCAATATCGAACTTGGCTACCTCTGGACCAACCTCCACGATAGTACCCGTAAACTCGTGTCCCAGGGTTATTCCAGGATGGGCGAACGGATACTCTCCGGCGGCGATGTGGAGGTCCGTACCGCACAGGCCGGACGCCTCAACCCGAATTTTCAGTTCTCTGGGTCCAGGCGATGGTACTTCGCGGTTCTCGACCGTCACCCCTGTTAGACCGTCCCAGACGACGCTTGTGCTCATGATTAGCTCCCCTTCTCGGTGGTTTGTTGTTTCCGGGGACAGTACTCGATCATGGGCCGGAACCTCCATTTCGTCAACTCCGCGACGTCAGTGGAAAGAGCGGCGATTGACCTGACCCCCTGTTTTCTGTGCCAGCTGCTATGAGAGTGCAGTTACCAATTCATAGCTCCTTTGTGAGGTCTTTATCTGCTTTAACTGGCTAGCATGACACCACAAACTCCACCGGAGCCCGGTAGCCAAGAGAGCTGTGTGGCCTGCGGGGGTTGTAGTGGTTCCTATACTCCTTTTCCAAAACCTTCGCTTCGAGCAGGCTGGCAAACAACACTGCTCTCTTTAATAGCTCATCTCCCGGGCAGTTTGTGAATGTCTTGTTGTAGTTATTCTCTCACGAAGAGCCCGATTCAAAGTAGAAGGCCCTCACTGCCGAGACCTCAAGTCACTCCTAGACAGCCTTCGCGCTAAACTCCGGGCCGTTGTTCGAGCGGATGGATCTATGTTCTCCTCTCCGGGCAAACAGGGGCGCCAGAATTTCACCACCTTATTGGCAGGTATAGATCTCTCGACTTCTACAGCGCTCGTCATAATGATTGAACTGACATGCAGAACCATAATCCTAGGAGTAACGGTTGTCAGCCTCGCATAAGGGGGTGTTCAGGTCAGTACTTTTGACCGCCTACTCCCACTCGATAGTGCCCGGCGGCTTGCTGGTGATGTCTAAAGCCACCCGGTTGACGCCTGGAACCTCGTTGATGATACGGTTGCTCACCCGTTCCAGCAGATCGTAGGGCAGCCGCGCCCAGTCGGCGGTCATCGCATCGTCGCTCGTGACGGCCCGGATCACAATCGGATACTCGTACGTCCTCGCGTCGCCCATCACGCCAACGGAATGAATCGCGGGTAAAACGGCGAAGCTCTGCCAGAGGTTGTGGTAGAGGCCGGCGTTCCTTATCTCGTCCTGCAACACGAAGTCCGAACGACGCAGGATCTCTAGCCGCTCTCTGGTTACGTCCCCGATGATCCTTATAGCCAACCCCGGACCCGGGAACGGCTGGCGCCAGACCATCCGCTCGGGCATCCCGAGCTCGGCCGCCACGACGCGCACCTCGTCCTTGAAGAGGTTGCGCAAGGGTTCGACGAGGTCCAGGTCCATGATCTCCGGCAGACCGCCGACGTTATGGTGGCTCTTTATCTTCGCGGCGTCCCGGGTGCCGCTCTCGATCACGTCGGAGTACAGAGTCCCTTGCACGAGGAACTTCGCATCCTCCGCTATCTTCCCGGCCTCTTCCTCGAAGGTGCGGATGAACTCCTCGCCGATGATCTTGCGCTTCGCCTCCGGGTCGGTCGTCCCTTCGAGCTTATCCAAAAAGCGGTCTTTGGCGTCCACGTGGACGAGCGGCACGTCTGAGTTCTTGCCGAACGCCTCGACAACCTGCTCGGCCTCGTTCTGCCGCAAGAGCCCGTGGTCGACGAAGACGCACGTCAGGTTGTCGCCGATCGCCCGGTGCACGAGCATGGCCGCGGTCGAGGAGTCTACGCCTCCGGAGAGGCCGCAGATGGCCTTCCTGTCCCCTACCTTCTCCCTTATCTTCTCAACCGCGTCGGTTATGATGTTGACCGGCGTCCAGTCCGGCGTGCAGCCGCAAGCCTCAAAGAGGAAGTTCTTGAGGACGTCCATCCCGTACTCGCTGTGCTTAACCTCTGGGTGGAACTGCACCCCGAAGAATCCTTTCTCCGGCTCCTCGAAGGCAACTATCGGTATAGAGGGAGTCTCGGCCGTCACCCGGAACCCCTCGGGCGGGGTTAGGACGGCGTCCCCGTGGCTCGTCCACGCTCTCTGCTCGTCGGGGGTCCCCATAAAAAGGATCCCGTGCTCCTTTACACGCAAATCCGAGCGGCCATACTCCCGAACCTGCACGGGCTCGACCTTCCCGCCCATCTCCAAAGCCATGAGCTGCATCCCGTAGCAGATGCCCAGAGTAGGCGTACCAAGCCCGAAGAGCCTCTCGTCCACCCTGGGAGCGCCTTCACCGTAGACGCTGTTCGGACCGCCGGAGAGGATGATCCCCTCGGGCTTGCGGGCGAGTATCTCTTCGACCGGAGTATCGTAAGGAACTAGCTCCGAATAGACTCGCGCCTCCCGCACGCGGCGGGCTATGAGCTGGGCATACTGCCCGCCAAAGTCCAGGACCAGGATCAAAGGGAGACCTCCCTAGCCCATCCCGACCTGCTGGGAGCGCTGCTCCAGCTTGCCCTCGGTGTGCAACGACGGCGCGAACATGACCTCAGCCTTCTGAAACTCCTTTATGTTCTGATAGCCGGTGGTCGCCATGCTGGTCCGCAGGGCGCCCATGAGGTTGCGGGTGCCGTCGTTCTCGTGTGCCGGGCCGGTGAGAATCTCCTCCAAAGTGCCGGTGATGTTCGTTTGGATTCTGGTTCCCCGCGGCAGCGTCGGGTGGAAGGTAGCCATCCCCCAACTGTAGCCACGCCCCGGGGCCTCCTCAGACTTGGCGAAGGCGCTCCCGAGCATAACCGCGTCCGCGCCGCAGGCGATAGCCTTGGAGATCTCACCGCCGGTCCTCATCCCGCCGTCCGCGATGACGTTCACGTACTCGCCGGTCTCCAGGTAGTGCCGCATCCGGGCGGCGGCTGCATCCGCAACGGCCGTCGCCTGCGGCACGCCGACCCCGATCACGCCGCGCGTGGTGCAGATACGGCCCGGCCCTACGCCCACGAGGACGCCCACGGCCCCGGTGCGCATGAGGTGCAACGCGGTCGAGTAGCTCGCGCAGCCGCCCACGATAACCGGCACGTTGAGGTTCGGGATAAACTCCATGAGGTTGAGCGGCTCCACGGTCTTCGAGACATGCTCTGCGGAGACGACGGTACCCTGGATGACCAGGACGTCGAGACCGGCCTCTATGGCGGCCCGGTGATACTGCTCGACGCGCTGAGGGGTCAGGGACGCGGCGGCTATTACCCCCTGGTCCTTTATCTCCTGAACGCGCCGGAAGATAAGCTCTTCTTTTATCGGCTCGGCATAGATCTCCTGCATCATGCGCGTGGCCTTGTGCCCCGGCAGGCTGGCTATCTCCTCGAAGACCGGCGCCGGGTCCTCGTACCTCGTCTGTAGCCCTTCGAGGTTGAGGACGGCGAGCCCTCCAAGCTTTCCTATGATACCCGCCGTCTTGGGGTCTACGGCGGCGTCGATGGCGCTGGCGAGGCAGGGTAGATCTAGCTGCAGGCTACCCAGAGACCACGAGATGTCTACGTCCTCCGGGTCGCGCGTCCGGCGGCTCGGGACTATAGCTATCTCATCGAGGCCGTACGCCCGCCGGCCCGTTTTTCCTTTGCCGATTTCAATGTCCATACGTAGTGAAGGCCGCCTTTCTAGTCGCCGCTTCCTAGACGGATGCGCGAGAGCCCACAAGGTTTTCCCTGTGGGCTCTCGCCGCCTGCTATCTAATAAAGGTACCGCAATTCCGTGCTAGGTTACACCGCCGACACCCATCGGGTCAAGGAGCCAAAAAGGGTTTAAAAGAGCCCTAATACCCTGAGCAATATTATGACCAGGATGATTACGACCAGAAGGCCAACGATCCCACCAATATCTCCTCGCAAGCTCTCATCTCCCCTTTAACAACAGCACGAAATTGAATTTTTGGTACGAACGCGTATTGTTCCCGAACTCTCTACATGGCCGATACTTTGTAAGACCTGTAGAAAGCCCGGGAGCGGTAAGGTCTTCTCCGACTCCGAGCGGGAGCCGGGCCGAGCAGAATGTCTAAAAGAGGCCCAGCAACCTGAGCAACACTATGACCAGAATGATCACTACGATGAGGCCAACGATACCGCCTACTCCACCCCTCATGCCCTTACCTCCCGTTCAGCTTTCACATCCCGCCACACTATACCCCGTTCTGGATGCTCGAAACAATACATTCTTAAAGAAAAGGTAAAAAAGGCGAAAGAAAAGGCGGCGCCCTTGCGGACGCCGCCCGAAAAGATCTCTAGAACAGAGACCTTACATCATGCCGCCCATACCGCCGCCGGGCATCGCGGGGGCGCCTTCCTCCTCGGGCTCGGCGACGACGACCTCGGTGGTGACGATGAGGCTGCCGATGGAGGCCGCGTTCTGCAACGCGCTCCTGGTAACCATCGCCGGGTCAACGACGCCAGCCTGCACCAAGTCCTCGTACTCGTTGGTCAGAGCGTTGTAGCCGAACGCGCCGCTCTGGCCCCGGACGTTGTTCACCACGATGGAGCCATCGGCCCCAGCGTTAGAGGCGATCTGACGGATCGGCTCCTCCAGAGCCCGGTGAACGATCCTCGCGCCGGTCTTCTCGTCGCCGTCGAGCGATTCGAGCATATCGGTGACGGGGGCCTGGGCGTGCAACAAGGCTACGCCGCCGCCCGGCACGATGCCCTCTTCGAGGGCCGCACGAGTCGCGCTGAGGGCATCCTCAACACGGTGCTTCGTCTCCTTGAGCTCGGTCTCGGTAGCGGCGCCGACCTTGATGACGGCCACGCCGCCGGCCAGCTTGGCAAGCCGCTCCTGAAGCTTCTCGCGGTCGAAGTCCGAGTCGGTGTTCTCGAGCTCGGCCCGGATCTGGTTGATCCTGCCCCGAATCGCCTCGGCGTCGCCGTCGCCGTCGACGATGGTCGTGTTGTCCTTGGTGATGACGACCTTCCTGGCGCGCCCGAGCTGGTTGAGCTGGGTGTTCTCGAGCTTCAGCCCCAACTCCTCGGTGATGACCTCGCCGCCGGTGAGGATCGCGATGTCCTCCATGCTCCTCTTGCGCCTATCGCCGAAGCCCGGAGCCTTCACGGCGGCGGCGGTGAACGTACCGCGCAGCTTGTTGACGATCAAGGTAGCCAAAGCCTCGCCCTCGACATCCTCGGAGATGATGAGCAGCGGGCGGTTGCTCTGCATGACCGCGTTGAGGACCGGCAGCACGTCCTGGACGTTGCCGATCTTCTGGCTGGCGAGCAGGATGTAGGGATCGTCGAGGACGGACTCCATCCGCTCCTGGTCGGTCACGAAGTACGGGCTCAGGTAGCCCTTGTCGAACTGCATGCCCTCGGTGAACTCGAGGTCCATTCCAAAGGTCTGCGACTCCTCGACGTTGACGACGCCGTCCTTGCCAACCTTGTCGATGGCCTCGGCGATGACGCTGCCAATCTCCTCCGAGCGCGCGGAGATGGCGCCGACCCGGGCGATCTCGTTCTTCTCGGAGATCTCCGTCGCCTGGCTCTTTATGGCCTCGACCGCCGCGCCTACGGCCTTGTCGATACCGGCCCTCAGAATGACCGGGTTCGCGCCGGCGGCCACGTTCTTGAGCCCCTCGCGCACGATGGTCTGAGCCAGAAGGGTCGCTGTGGTCGTCCCGTCACCCGCGACGTCGTTGGTCTTGGTCGCGACCTCCTTGACGAGCTGCGCGCCCTGGTTCTCGAAGATGTCCTCTAGCTCGATCTCCCGAGCGATCGTCACGCCGTCGTTGGTGATGGTCGGCGTGCCGAACTTCCTGTCCAATACTACGTACTGGCCCTTCGGCCCGAGCGTTACCTTGACCGCATCGGCGAGCTTGTTCACGCCCGACTCCAGCGCCCGGCGCGCTTCCGTATCGAACCTTAGCTCTTTGTGAGCCACCCTTGCCTCCTCTGCTAGACTGCAACCTACAAGCGGCCAAACTACCGCTTTCGGCACTCTCACCTGGAGAGTGCCAACACGCGAAGTATAGTCCGCGCCGCGTTACAATTCAAACCATGAGCGTGTTCCGCACCGATAAAATACCGAGCCTGAACCGGCTACCCAGGGAGCTCGGTCGCGAGCAGCGCCGGTGTGAGGTTTGTGGCGAGACCACCGAACAGATCCTGTACCTTGTACCGAAGAAGTTTGCCTTCGTATATCTCAAAGACCATTCCGAGAACGTACACGCTACCTGTATCAAGTGCGCCCGCAGCACGGTCCTCAAAGGTGAGGAGCGCGAACGCATTCTCTCGCTAGCTGGTTAGAGGCGGAGTCAGCGGCAACGCGTTCTTTGCCTCTGATCTCCCGCGACTCCTCGATGACGCACTCACACACGGTTGCCGCACGTCACGTTCCCGCGTAGGGCCGTTACTCCCGCTCGGGTTGCGCATCTATCCCGGTGCGCCTTTAGGAGGCGCTACTCTGGACTTGGACTTGCCAGGAGCCTAAGACCGGGCTTTGTGCTCCTCCGGTTGCCATACTTCTGGCTCACGCTTCTCCTCGCTCGCTACCGGGGCCTCTCTGCGGTCGTGGACGGGCTGCTTCTCCGTAGGGCTCTCGCTCTTGATGAAGCCGGGCAACTTCTTTTGCTGCTCGTCGTCCGAGGTATCCGGCTCGTAGCGATTTTTCGGCGTTCTGACCTTGTCGATCACGTCCACGAAGATGGCAACATGCGACCATCTGGAAGGCGCGGCCGGTGAAGGCCCGGCCTCAAAACGAGGCGCCTTTCGTCGAGAGTTCTCATCCCCGGAGGGGCGAGAAGCTCGGTCTCCCTCACCAGCAGAGCCGTTCTCATTTCGAGCGGAGGAACCGGCAGACTGTCGGTTCCTCTTCTTGAGCATGCTCTTCGAGCTTGCCTCGTGTACCTCTCTCTTCTTGCCGACCTTCTCGTTCTCCCTCTCGGGGACGTCCACCTGAGGTGCTATTCTTTCGCGCTTCGGAGGATGGTACTCGCGAGGCTCTTCGACCGCAGGATGAAGGTCTTCCCGATCGTCGGTCTCTAGGTCGGGGGTCGCGCCGGGGTGATCGGGGACAGGCCACGAGTGCTCGCCGGTGGAGGGTTGTGGGAAGAGTCCTTGCGGCACCTCGCAGTAAGAGACATCCGTACCGCCGGAGATAGCGCCGCCGTTCTGCTGTAGCCAGAGGAGGAGCGGATAGGGGTTCATCGCGCCAGACTCGAGGGTGGAACGATCCCCGCTCCCGTCGTACCAGCCGAGGTGCAGATGAGAAGGAAACTTGTCCCGGGTGACCTCCGGCCCTTCGCCCGTATCTCCTACGGTCCCGATCCTCTGCCCCGCCCGGACCTTTGTTCCGACGGGGAGGATGCTCTCTTCCTCCAGGTGGGCGTAGTAGAAGAGATCTCCTTCCTTTATCGGGCCAACGCTATAGGCAGCTTTGAGCATCGCGGTGTAACCGCCGAGGCGGTTCCAGCCGTTCTCGTTGGATCTCTTGACCCGGACGAGGGTGCCATCCGTGATCGCGAACTCCGGGGTCCCGGAAGGGCTCATCAAATCGCTCCCCTCGTGCCCGCCCTGCGGGCGCGCCGCCCCCCACGTATCATCATAGGAGTTGAAGTAATGCTCCGGCAGAGGGAAGACGACCCTGCGGCTTCTCGGAGAATCCCTGAAGTCTCCGCAAACCGATTCCTTAAAGTCCAGGCTTGACGGACGATAGAAGACCGGGGCCTTGATCTTCTGTACGCTGGAGCTTGCCACGCTTCCGCTGAGCGGGCGTCTGACCTGAGCGGGCGCAGCCTCCTCAGCCGGCCGGTGCGGGTCCGAGACCTCGCGCTCTACGACCTGCCTCCTTACCTCCGGCTCCAAGGATTTTGCGACGTGATCCGCAGGCACCGTCTTCAGGAAGAGCGGGTCTGCATCCAGCGCGCCGCCCAGCTTCAATGCCGCCATCATGACCGCCACGGCGAACATGGCGTAGGAAGCCTTCGCGAACCGCGGGCCTTTTAGCAAGCTTCCTCCCACTCCAGGCCGCGACGTCCGGTAACCAGACGAGGCGCCAGACGACGACCGAGCATTCGAGAACTCTTGCAGAGCGATTGCCGTCCGTCAAGAGAGAGGTTTGCGAGTCAAGACAGGGAGTATTCTTGTCAGGTTCGCCTGCGATACGCAGAACCGGCGCATCGAATGCTCAGACGCTGCGGGCGTTCAGTCCCAGGTAGTCCGGAAAGGGGACGGCGAGGGTGTTCGGGGCGGCGGCTCCGATCATAGCCGCATTGTCGGTACACAACTCGGGCGGCGGGATGACGAGCTTCATGCCGCGCCTCTCATGTTCCTCCATCAGCCTCCGGCGCAACAAGGCGTTGGCAGCCACGCCTCCGGCGACTACGAGCGCGGGGGCCTCGTGGAGGTCGGCGGCGCGTAGGAGCTTGCGGGTTAACGCCTCGACTACCGCGCCTTCGTAGCCAGCGGCGAGATGCGTCAACTCCTCCTGAATATCTCCTTCATCGAGCGCTTTGAGCTTGTAAAGAAGGCTGGTCTTGAGGCCGGAGAAGCTGAAATCGAGGCTGTTCTTCTCCTTCAGGGCGACGGGGAAGTCATAGCGGGCGGGGTCTCCGCCTCGCGCGGCCTTTGAGAGGGCGGGGCCGCCGGGGAAGCCGAGGCCAAGCATGCGGGCGCCCTTATCGAGGGCCTCGCCGGCGGCGTCGTCGAGGGTCTGACCGAGGAGGGTCATGCCGCTCTCCGTCACGAAGTAGAGAGCGGTATGGCCGCCAGAGGCGATCAGGGCTACGAACGGCGGCTCGATCGTCGGGTCCGCGAGGTAGGCGGCGGCGACGTGGCCTTCGAGATGGTTTACGGGCACCAGAGGGAGCCTCCTCGCGTAAGCGAGCCCCTTGGCCGCCGAGAGGCCGACCAGGAGCGCGCCGATGAGCCCCGGCCGAACGGTGACGGCGACACGCTCTATCTGGTCGAGGCCGGTATCGGCATCGTCGAGCGCCTTCTGCACGACCCCGTCGAGGCGTTCGAGGTGCGCGCGGGAGGCTACCTCGGGGACGACGCCGCCGTAGCGCGAGTGCTCCGTCTGAGTATGGACGACGTTCGAGAGGGCGCGCCGTCCGTCCGGTTCGAGGACGGCGGCGCAGGTGTCGTCGCAGGAGGTCTCGATAGCGAGGATCATGCGTTGTTTATAGCATCTCTGCTAACTGTTCCATATCAGGGACATTCGAAGCCGATCTACCGCGCCCGTTCGCAGATCAAAGTGTATGTGCTGGCCGAAGGAGGCGAACGGCTCTTGCTTGCGCAACTCTCTCTACCTCCAAAAGACCGTCGAGCCGATCTCGCCTTCGCGCATCATCCAGCAAGTGATCGTGAAAGATGCGTATCCAGGACTTGGACCTCGCCACGAGCCCCTACTCGTCAAGCCAACCGCGGATGATCTCGGCAAGCGGCGCGGCTCCATCGCCCCATCCTCGCGGGGAGTACCCTTCCCGGCGTTCTCGCAGCGCCTCCACGAACTCTCCACTAAAAACTTGCTTGAGCAGGACAGCGTTGCGGTTGTAGAACATCAGCGAGAGACTCCCGCCGAGCTTAATAGCTCTACGAGGCAGCTCAAAGCCGATTTCGGATCCGCGAGCCATTCGAGAACGGCGTGGCACGTCACGACGTCGAACCCGCCGCTTATCGAGCCCTTCAAGTTCTGGATCGAAGAATTCACCGCCGTGACGTAGTTCGATAGGTTCGCTTCGCGGATCTTCTCTTCGGCTCTGTCCAGAATCTCCCGCGATGGATCGCACAGGAGGACCTTGTTGCTCAAGCTCGCCATCCGCATGACCATGCGGCCCGCGCCGCCCGCTTCGAGGATAGAGAGACCTCCGCGCGAGATGGAGGGTAGCCCATCCGAGAGGTCCTCCCATAGCACGCGCTCCCTGATATACCCCTTGGAAGAACCGTAGATTTCCTCCTCAAAACTCGCCGCTATGCCGTCAAAGTTCGTGCCGGACCTCATGCTCTCCCTTCGAAAGCTCCGCTTTACCGAGCGATCGTGGCCCTCCAACCGCTCGCCGATAGATGCTCAGAACATTGTAAGGAAGCGAGGCTGAAGCGTCGGTAGACCGGCTATACTAGGTTATATGAGGACGTTCTCGCTGCTCTTTGCGTTTATCGCGCTGGTGTTGTTGGCCCAGTTCTTGATCTACGTAATACGGGAACCCACGGACCCGTTTATCGCGGGGGGTATCTTCTTTAGCTTCCTGATCTGCCTGGCCCCCGCCCTCTACCTCCTGAAGCCGTTCGGAACCAAGGAGGACCTACGCCGCCGCCGAGAGGCCCGCAAAGTGAGCGGGACGCAGGGTACAAACGGAGACAACGACTCCTCCAACGATTCCTAACTTCGAGCCCTTAACGGAAGAGTCCAACGTGCAACTTGCCGGAAGCTGAACTTTCGAGTACCGCCTTATGGTTTACATCGAGA
This sequence comes from uncultured Rubrobacteraceae bacterium, assembly GCA_902806055.1. Classification (GTDB taxonomy): domain Bacteria; phylum Actinomycetota; class Rubrobacteria; order Rubrobacterales; family Rubrobacteraceae; genus Rubrobacter_F. The sequence goes on along the minus strand of CADCVD010000057.1, from coordinate 19,010 downwards.
GTGGCATCTTCCCTTAGCGTCCGGCTCCTCTAGCGGTGCTCGAGATCCAGAGTCATTAGCAGCGCGTCTTCGTCGCCGTAGTAATTCCGCCGGACGGCGGTGGTTCGGAAACCTAGCGACTCGTAGAGAGAGCGGGCCGCGATGTTGCTCGGGCGTACCTCAAGGTAGACGCGCCTCACGCCGGCTGCGACCGGTACGGCGAGAGCGGCCTGGATAAGCATGCGGGCGTATCCCCGACGGCGCTTTTCGGAGCGTACGGCGATGGTCATTACGTGCGCCTCGTCGGAGAGCAGCTTTAACCCGATGTGGCCGTGGACCTCGCCGCTCTCTTCGAGCACCAAGTAGAGGCTGAAAGGGCTCTCTAGTTCCTCACGCCAGAGAGCCTCGCTCCAAGGACGGGGGAGGCTGAGCCGATCCGTCTCTAGTACCTCGGGGAGATCCGCGGCGCACATCTGGCGCACGCGCGGCTCTGTCAAGCCTTGCTCCAGGGGTTGAGATCCCGTCGCACCTCGGCGTCCGGCTCGCGGATGTAGAGAGGTACGGCCTCGCCGGCGGGCACCGGCGAGAGGTCCGCCGAGAGGACGTGTCCCGCTGCCGTCACGCGGTGCAAAGGCGAGGCATCCGGCGGGATGCGACCGATACCGGAGAGCGTCTCCCTGTAACGAATCGCTCCGTCCCCCACAACCAAGAGGGAAGCCTCTGGCCCAGCCTCCAACGACAGCGCGGCCAGTTCCTCCGGCGCGAGGCACAGGATTCCCCCTCGCGCTCCTTCTGCCCCGAAGCGTTGGGCGAAGACCTCCCGGCGCCGGGCGTCGAGCACGGCTAGTACGTCGCGGGTCTCCACGCTCACCAGGGCCGAGGCGGCAAGGGCGGCGAGGGTCGAGTTCACAGAGAGCGTGGCACCCGTTCCAAGCGCTAGCGCCCTGGCCACGGAGAGGGCTATACGAATGCCGGTGAAGGTGCCCGGGCCGACCCCGACCAGGATGCGCTGCACTTCTTCGAGACCGGTGCCGGCGAGCTTCAAGGCATCGTGAGCCGCCGGGAGCAGGGCTTCCGAGGCGCCGCGGGAGGGGACGGAGACCTCCGCCAGTATCTCCCGCTCATCCGCTGCGGTACGGGCGACGGCGACGGTCACAACGTTGGTCGAGGAGTCGAGGGCGAGGATCAGCACGTCTTCGAGAGGCGCGCGGCGAGGGGGCCGGAGATCCTTACCCGACGCGTGGTCGGGGTAAGATGCAGTAGCTCAACGACGCTCGGCGCCGTGAGAAGTTCGAGCGCGGGCTCAGCCCACTCGATAAACGTCACCGAACCCGGTCCTAAGTATTCGTCGAGCTCCAAAACATCCCGTGTCTCCAACCCCTCCAACCGGTAGAGGTCCAGGTGGTTCATCGTAACCGGCCGTCCGCCTGCGCAGCCCTCATAACTGCGGGCGAACTGGTAGGTTGGGCTCGTTACCGTCTCCTTTATACCCAGAGAACGCGCCGCCGCCCGCACGAAGGTCGTCTTGCCGGCCCCGACCTCGCCCCACAGCAATACAACATCTCCGGGCATTAAGAGTTTCGCCGCCCTTGCGGCCAGCGCCATGAGCTCGTCCTCCTCCAGGTTATCCTGGTCGAGCGATGGCTCCGGCACCCTACCAGAGGCCCGGTTGGAGGGGTTCGCGCTCGGCGGTCGTGGCGCGGGAGACGTTGAGGGTCTCGTAGGTGCTCGGACGCTCCGAGGCCAGCAGCTCCGGCAGTCTAGAGAAGTCCGAGATGAGAAGCGCGCGGTCGGCCGGGGTGTAGAGCGCCCGGCTTAAAGAGAGCGTCGGGAAGACGTAGCGGCCATCGAGCGGTATCACTCGTCCCCGGATGCGCGAGGCTGACTCCTTGCGACCGGTGAGCGAGCGACTCGCGAGGTCGCCGAGGGCTATTACCACCTTCGGGTCTACGGCGGCGAGTTGGGCCATGAGGTATGGCCTGCACGCGTTGATCTCCGCCGGTTTCGGAGAGCGGCCCTCGGGCGGACGGCACTTGACCAGGTTGGTGAGGTAGACCCTCTCCCGATCCAGCCCAACAGAGCCCAGGAGGCGATCGAGCAGCATTCCGGAGGCGCCTTGAAAGGGCTTGCCTTCCCTATCCTCGTTGAAGCCCGGAGCCTCGCCTACGATAAAGAGCCCGGCGTTCAGCGGCCCCTCGCCGAAGACGACCTTTGTCCGCGCCTGGCATAGAGGGCCGCACTTGCGGCAATCCAGGGCCTCCTTCTGCGCCTCGGCGAAATCCACAGATCCTAGAGCTCCTCCTCGGGGAGCAGGTAGCCGAGCAATACGTAGACGATTACCGTCGGGATCACGCTGAAGCCAGGGATTACCACCGCGAGTACGATGGTCGCTAGCCTTACCGCCGTCGAGCTCCATCCGAAACGACGGGCTATCCCGCCGCAGACCCCGTAGATCCAACGATCCCTTCTAGCACGCCTCAAACCCATGCCTATCCTCCGATGCTCTCGCGCTTAAGCGCCTGCTGTAACCAGTCGATATTATCCTTAAAGGGTCCCTTTGTGAAGCATAAGCGGAGTACAAACTCTCTCTTGAGGGAAACGAAGACCCTTGAGGACGGGTTCTCTAAACCTACTCTCGCCCTACCACCACGTTATCTATCAACCGGGTCTTCCCGACCCGCGCGGCCACAGAGAGCAACACTTCGCCGGTCTTCGGACCGACCGGCCCCAGCGTAGCGTCGTCCATTGCAAAGACATACTCCAACTGTACGAGTGGTTCCTTCGCCACCTCCTCACGAACGGTCTGCTCCAGAACCTCGGGGGCTTTGGACTTCGTATCTCTGGCGACGGAGAGGGCCCGGGGGATGGCGGCGGCGGCGGCGCGCTCTTCTTCGTTCATATAGACGTTTCGGCTGCTCATGGCGAGGCCGTCGGGCTCGCGGACGGTCGGGGCGACTACGAGGCGGGTCGGGAAGTTGAGGTCCTGGATCATCCGCCCTACCAGAAACGATTGCTGGGCGTCTTTCTGCCCCATGTATATGCGGTCGGGGCCGACGATGTTGAGCAGCTTGGCGAGCACGGTCGCCACCCCCGCGAAGTGTCCCGGCCGCGCCGCCCCCTCCAGAACATCCTCGATGCCCCGCACCCGCACCTCTGTCGTATAGCCCTCAGGGTACAGCTCGGCGGTCTCCGGGATGAAGACGGCGTCGGCGCCGGCCTCCCGGGCGAGTTCCCGGTCCCGCTCCAGATCGCGGGGATAGCGGGCCAGGTCCTCGCCCGGCCCGAACTGCAAGGGGTTGACGAATACGGAGACGACGACCGTTGCGCACTCCTCCCGAGCCCGACGGATGAGCGAGAGATGACCCTCGTGCAGGTAACCGAGCGTCGGCACGAGCCCGAGGGGCCTCTCCGTGCCGTAAGCCCGCATCTCCGCAACGGTCTTCAGAGTTTTTATCTCCCGGCTCACGCCCGAATTCTACCTCCCCAGGCCACAGAATACCCGCTGAACAACTCTACCTCGCGCATGGATGCACGGCGCGAGGTAGAGCATGAACATCAACCTTGACCTGAAGTAGTCGAGGCACTGCTTCCCAAACCTCTCCGTCTGTATTACCGAGAGCACGGTTTCGACTCTAAAGTGAGTGCTAGAAGGTTCGGCACAGAACATGGATAACGCCGCTGTTGACAAGGAGCGAGAGCTGTGAGAAGAGCTTGATACTTGATGTGAGCATCCGCCAGGGAACGATGGCGAACATGGCCGAAACTACAGCGTTCTCAACTACTCATTCTGGGGCGGCGCCAACACGATCCTGAACCCTGAGTATGTGTTCCAGGGCCTTATCCTCTTCTACTCCGCTCGCCCGCAAGAGGCGCAGACGGCTTGTGGCGTACCCGACGCCCGCATCGGGAGGACGATTCAAGCAAGAGGCCATCTCATCATAGCTCGGCTCAGGGTAGGGTCCGAGGTTGCGGCTGACGCGGAGGAACTCTACGCAGAGGTCGCGATGACGCTCTATGTGCTCCTCCTTGAGACGCGGGCCACGGGCTGCGAGACGGTCGGCCCAGCACAGGATCGCCAGCTCCTCCCCGAACGGTCCGGCGGCCCGGGCGAGCCTCTCGGACGAGTAGTCGGAGCGAGGGTTTCCCATAAAGCCGATCTTGAGGTGCAGCACTGTGAGGGTGACCGTAAGGTCCGTGGTCCGGGCGGAGAGCCCGAGCCGTTGGCAGACGTGACGCGCCAGGCACGCGCCCAAGGTGTCATGAGCGACGAAGAGCACCCGCCCTTCGATCTCCCCGCGCGTCACCGGCTTCGCCACGTCGTGCAGTAGGCCGGCGACGCGCAACCCCTCGCGAGCCTCCTCACCCACACGGGCCCCGATACGGCCCTCGTCGAGCTCTCTATCGACGCACCGGATAGTCTCGAGGATATGCCCCAGGGTGTCGAGGTGGTGGAAGGCCCCCTGCTCCTGTCCCCGGGCAAGCCGGAGCTCCGGCACCAGGTCGACCAGCGCCTCCACGTCCAACGGGGGCGCCAGCACGTCCTGGAGAGACAAGCTCGACGGTCTCTAACGCCGGCGGCGCCGCGCCGTCTTTCTGCGGCTGGTGTTGGGGTTTTGCCGACCTCTGAGCTCGGCCGTCCCGACCTCTTCGTCTCCGGACGCGGCAGGGTCGGAGGCCCCGGCGTTTTTGGCTCCGGGCTTCTTGCCCTTGCTCTCGGCCTTCATACGGGAGAGGCGTCGCCTCTTGCTCCGGTCCGTGAAGGCGAAGAGGATAGTGTAGAAGAAAAAGAAGACCAGGGCGACGACGATCGCGGAGCTCATGCCGCCCGCCCCGAAGGTATCCGGGTACGCGACACCCAGGATGTAGATGAACAGCAGGTAGAGCAAGGCGGCGAAGGCCGCCCGTCTTATCGCGCCCCTCCAGTTAAGATCCTCGAACATTAGCGTAACTCCTCTCTACGCGACGGGCGTCCAGCCCGGTCGTCACCTCGTAGTTTATCGTGCCCGCCCACCGGGCGATCTCCTCGGCCGGCACCCTCCCGCGTCTCTGTCTCCCGATCAGCACGACCTCGTCTCCCACCTCTACCTCCCCGTCCACCCCGAAGACGCAGGCATCCATCGTCACCCGCCCGAGAAGGGGACGTCGCTTCCCGCGAAAAAGCGCCGCCGCTCTGTTCGAGAGAGCCCGCCGGTAACCCTCCGCGTACCCGACCGGGACCGTCGCCGCGAACGTCGGCTGCCCGGCCCTGAACGTCAGCCCGTAGGAGACACCCTCGCCGGGCGAGAGACGCCGCAAGGCTGCAACGTAGCTCTTGAGGGTGAGCGCGGGCCTCAAGCCCTCGACCTCCGGGTCGCCCTCATCCCCCAGAGGGTGTAGCCCGTAGAGGCCGATGCCGGGCCGGACGCAGTCGTAACGGGAGCGCGCATGCCAGAGGATACCGGCGGAGTTAGCAGCGTGCACTAGAAGCGGAGCCCCCGTGCCGCCGAAAGGATGCACGGCGAGCGCCTCGTCGAAGAGGTCGAGCTGGCGGCGGGTCTCCTCCTCATCCGAGTCGGCGGTGGCGAGGTGAGTGTAGACGCCGACGAGCTGGTCGCCGAGAATTTTGCGGGCCTCCCTCGCCTCGCGCACAGGCGCGACTCCCCAGCGGTTCATGCCGGTGTTGATCTTCAGATGGGCTTCAAGCCCGGGGCGCCGCGCGATACGCCGCGCGCTCTCGACGGAGTGGGCCGTGACCTGGAGGCGGTTCTCCTCGGCGAGGGCGAGCGCCGCCGGGAGGAGGTCGGTGAAGACGAGTATCGGCGCCCGGATACCGGCCAGCCGCAGCTCTACGCCCTCACCAGCGCTCGCCACGGCAAGAGACTCAGCACCGGCTTCGAGGGCGGCGCGGGCGACGGGGACGGCGCCGTGACCGTAGGCGTTGGCCTTTACGACGGCCATGAGGCGAGCGTTACCAGCATGGCGCCTAAGTACGCGGACGTTGTCCCGGATCGCGCCGAGGTCTACCTCGGCCCACGTACGGCCCGGTGCCTCCCTTAAAACAGTCGAGGAAGCGTTTCCCTCCAAGCGGCTAGAAGGAAGGGTTGAGCACGTGCAGGGTGAGGATGTCGATGCGCGCTATGACGCCGACCAGACGATCCGCCTCGACGACGGGCAGTATCTTCTTGCGCTCATCGGCCATCACGGTCGCGGTCTCGGCGAGGGTGGCTTCGGGGGTGATGGTAATCGGCCGGTCGGTCATGACCTCGCCGACGATGACGCCCGCGCTCTTGAGAGCCTCCCTACGATACTCCTCCGTGCTGCCCAGCGGAACGAGACCGCCTAGGATGTCTAGAAAGCCGGGAGCTTTGATCTCCGCGTCCTGGAAGATCAAGTCGCCCTCGGTGATTATCCCCACGAGCCGTCCATCTTCAACGACAGGCGCGCCAGAGATGTGCGCCTCGGCGAAGAGCTTTATCGCCTCCTCCACGGTGCTCTCGGGAGAGAGGGTAGGCCAGTCGGTGTGCATGATCTCCGCGACCCTCATCTCTCTTATGTCCTGTTGATTCACGCCCGATAATCCCTTCTGCCCGCTCGCCTTTACAATGCTGATACTACTCTAACCGCCCGCCGGTTACACCAAAGTCATGTGACCGTAAGGGACTTCAGGTAGAAGGCCAAGACCACGAGTAGCGCGAAGCCGAGCGCTAGGACCGAAGCGTACCAGAGGGGCCGTAACGTCAGCGCTCCGAGCAGGATCCCCATGCCCGCCCCGATAAGCAGCGGTTAGAAAGGAGCCCATTCGCCGAGAACGAAAGTGTAGAAACCCATCAGCGTCAGCACTACGGCGGCGACCTAACAAAGTCCTATCGCGTCCCTCAGCATCCGGAGCTCACGAAACCTTCTCCAATCGCAGCCGCCCTCTCTCCATATGGTCCGGCCTGAACTCCAACTGCGAGTTTCTTGCAGCTAGTAGACTTCGGCGAAGGCGCGCGGAAGATAAGGCAAGATATCCGTGGCGGTCATGCTCTCGGGGGGCCAGCCGCTCTCTTCAAGCCACAGCTCGGCCGCACGTCCGTGCGCCCATGCGCCGGCCCGCGCTGCATCGTAGGGGTCCGTCCCGCGCGCGAGCAGGGCGCCGATGATGCCCGAGAGAACGTCCCCCGTCCCGGCGGTCGCGAGCGCCGAGCTGCCGGAAGAGTTGACGGCGACGCGCTCGCCCTGGGCTACGAGCGTATCCTCCCCCTTGAGAAGGACACAGCATCCCGCCTCTCTGGCCGCCCGCCGCGTGAAGTGGAGCCTGAGGGCGGAGACCTCCTTGACATCCTCACCTAGGAGCCGCCCGAACTCACCCGCATGCGGGGTGATGACCGTCGGGGCATTCCTCCGGGTGAGGGTCTCGAGGCCGGATTCGGCGAGGTTGGAGATCGCATCCGCGTCGAGCAGGACCGGTACGTCCGCGCCGTCGAGTATCCCCTCGACAAGCTTGCGACCGTCCTCCCCTACCCCCATCGCCGGTCCGACGACCATCGCCGAGGCCCGTTGCGCCGCTTCCAGGATGCTCTCCAGAGCCTCCGCGCCCATGTTCCCGCTACCGTCCTCGGGCGCGCCCGAGACGAGGGCCTCTATGAGCTGAACGTCCACGAGAGGCGCGTCGCTCTCGGCGGTAACGACGAAGATGATGCCGCACCCGGTCCTCTGCGCCCCCTTCCCGACCATCACGGCCGCGCCCGTAGCCTCGGCGGAGCCGGCGACCACGAGCAGGGAACCGGCCGAGTACTTGTGCGCCGCCCCGGCCCGGCGCGGGATCACGCCCCTCAAGGAAGCCGCGTTTGTCCACCTCGCCGCTGGCTCAACGTCCGCCTCTGGAGGGATGCCGATATCTACCACGAGTACTTTGCCCCCATGCTCCTTCCCGGACGAGGCGTACTCCCTACCCGGCGAGACTGCGCAGCCGACCTTCACGGCGTGGGCGCACACGGTCATGTCGGCGCATACCGCGACGCCCTGCACCTCTCCCGTCGACGCATCTACCCCCGAAGGCACGTCCACAGAGAGGATGGGGGCCGAGTAGGAGTTCATGAAGTCGATATACTCGGCGGCCTCCCCGCGCACCTCCCCGCTGAACCCCGTCCCGAGTAGCGCGTCGACGATCAGGTCGATCTGCTCGAAATCGTAGTCCGAGTCATGGATCTCCGAACGGCCCAGGATCCTGACGTCGAGGTTGCGCAGGATCTCCAGGTTGGTCTTCGCGTCGCCCTCGTACTCGTCTTTGGTAGACAGGACCGCGACCTCGGCGCCGGCCCTGTAGAACTCGCGAGCGATAACGAAGCCGTCCCCGCCGTTGTTGCCGCCGCCACACACCACGAGAACCTTGTGACCGTGACCGAACGAGGCGTAGAACTCGCGGCCCACGCGGGCCATCTCTGCCCCGGCCCGCTCCATGAGGACGCCCCCGGGGATGCCGAGCCTCTGGGCGCCCTCGTCGGCGCGGGTCATCTCGTCGGCGGAGTAGAGCTTCAAGCAGGTTCCTCCCTCTTGCGGACGACACAAACGGCGACAGCCGAGAGCTCGGAGTGGGTGATCGAGATGTGAAGCTCATCCTCTCGCACGCCTACCATCTCCGCGAACCGCTCTATCTTGCCGAAGATGCGCACCGTCGGGGCCTGCCGGGGGAGACGCATCACCTCGACGCCGTTCCACTGGATGAGGCCGCACCCCAGCGCCTTTGTCACGGCCTCTTTAGCGGCCCAGCGACCGGCGTAGTGGCGTTCGGCGAAGCGAAACTTCTCGCAGTAGGAGATCTCCGCCTCAGTGAAGAGCCTCTGGCGTATCCTCGGGGTCCTCTCCAGGGCGAACTGCATCCGCTCCACGTCGACGACGTCCACCCCTATGCCCGGCACCACGAAGTTTTTCATAGAGCTGCATAGTACGGCAGAGTAACTTTTGGGGAAAGGGCATATAGTAAGGGGATGGACGCAGTCATCATCGGCAATCCGAACTCCGGGCGCGCGGGCGACCCTGAGCGTCTGAAGCGTTACGCAGAGATGTTGCGCTCAAGGGGGGCCGACGTCGAGGTCTGGAACACCGACCGCCCCGACCACGCCACGGAGCTCGCGGCCCTAGCCGGGGATAAGCTCGTGATCGCCGCCGGCGGCGACGGCACGGTCAACGAAGTAGTCAACGGCCTCTCCAGGGAGGCGACCCTGGGGATCCTGCCTTTAGGGACGGCCAACGTCATGGCACGGGAGTTGGGGCTGCCCCTCAAACCAGAGGCGGCCTGCGAGCGCATCCTCGCCGGCAGGGAGAGCCGGATCGACGTGGGTGTCGCCACGAACCACGAGGGCGTCGAGCGCCGCTTCACCTGCATGGCGGGGCTCGGCTTCGACGCGCACGTCGTAAACGAGGTAACCCCGCTCTTGAAGCGGTACCTGAAGTGGCTGGCCTTCCCTTTGGCGGCGCTGAAAGTGTACCTAGAGGGAGACTTACCGAAGCTGCACGTGGTTCATGAAGACACGACGTACGTCACGCAGTTCGCCATCGTCGCCAACGGCCAGTACTATGGCGGCGACTTCCGCGTGGCCGAGGACGCTGCTCTCGCCACCGGCAAGCTAGAGGTCGTTCTGGTGGACCGGGTGGGCCGGCTCTTGAGGGCAGACATACTCACCCGCATCCTGGCCAAGAAGCCCCTCGACCGCTCCATGCGCTCCTTCAGCGCCGAGAAGTTGCGCGCGGGGTCCCCCGGCACCCAGGTACCCGTGCAGTTAGACGGGGAGATCTGGGGCAGGCTCCCGATGTCCTTCCGTATAGAACCGAACGCCCTCAAGGTCGTCCGGTAGCCCTCCGCTTAGCGGTCGCAGAACAGGATAACGAGAAGGACGCGACGACCGCGAGTAAGGTAGGAGTGGAGCGAGTCCCTTGTGAGTACCCGTAACGGATCAGCTGCGAATGGCCCCTCCGGGATCTCGGAGGGGCCCTGAAAGGCGTTCTGACAGACCGCCCCGCGAAAGTTACTCTACCGTCACGCTCTTGGCGAGGTTACGCGGCTTGTCCACGTTCAGGCCGCGAGCCTTGGCGACATGGTAGGCGAGCAGCTGCAACGGCACGGTGGAGACCAGCGGGCTGAGTAGCTCTGGCATCTCCGGCACCGGCAGCACGACGCGCGCGACGCGCCCTGCCTGGTCGCCCTCACGCGCTATGGCTATTACGCGCGCCCCACGGGCTACGGTCTCTTCGACGTTCGAGAGGGTCTTCTCGCGTAGGATACCCTCACCGAGGACGGCGACTACCGGGCACTGCTCGTCGACGAGGGCTATCGGACCGTGCTTCATCTCGCCGGCCGGGTAGCCCTCGGCGGGGAGGTAGGAGATCTCCTTGAGCTTCAACGCTCCCTCAAGCGCCGCAGGATACAGGTGCCCCCGTCCCAGAAACAACGCGCACCGCGCCCCCGCAAAGACCTCGACGGCCTCCCCAACCCGCCCCTCCAGAAGTCCCAGAACCTCCTCGACCTTCTCCGGCGAACGCCTTAAGCCCAGCCCGATCTCCGCTAGCTCCTCGGAGGAGCGGGAGTCTCGCGACCCCGCGAGCTCCAGCGCTAGGAGATACAGAGCCGCGACCTGCGTGAGGAAGGTCTTCGTCGCGGCGACCCCGACCTCAGGCCCGGCCTTCGTGAGGAGCACGGTGTCAGCGTCGCGCGTGATGAGCGAGCCTTGAGTGTTCGTTACTGCCAGGACGCGGGCGCCGAAGCCGCGCGCCGCCTCGACGGCGGCCAGAGTGTCGGTCGTCTCACCGCTCTGGCTTATAGCGACGACGAGGGTGCGCTCGTCTCCGAACGGGTCCGCGTAGCGGTACTCGCTCGCCACCGCAACCTCTACGGGCAGCCGGGCGAGTCGCTCGATAGCGTACTTGCCGAGGAGTCCCGCATGGTAGGCCGTGCCGCACGCGACTACGACTATGCGCTCTATCCCCGAGAGGTCTCCCAGTTCGAGCTCCGAAAGGTCTACCACACCGTCAGCATCGAGACGTCCGGCGAGGGTAGCTTGAAGGGCGGCGGGTTGTTCGTGGATCTCCTTTAGCATGAAGTCCTCGTAACCTCCGAGCTCTATCGCCTCGGCGCTCCAGTCGACCTCGAAGGTCTCCCGCTCGACGGGCTGGCCGTAGAGGGTCTGTATCTCGACCGAGGAGTCGGTGAGCACCACGATCTCGCCGTTCTCCACGAAGAGGAAGCGTCTCGTGTTGCCGAGCAGGGCCTGCACCGCGCTCGCCAGGAAGTTCTCCCCCTCCCCGAGCCCCACGACCAGCGGGCTCTGGTGCCTGGCGGCGACGATGGTCTCCGGCTCGTGCACGCTCATCGCCGCGACCGCGAACGACCCCTCAAGCCGCTTCAACGTTCCCGCAAGCGCCTCGGTCAACGGCTCACCGTCGGCCACCTTCTCGGCCAGAAGGTGCGCGATGACCTCCGTATCGGTCTCCGAACGGAACTCGAAGCCGCGACCCTTTAGCTCCTCCCGCAACTCCGCGTGGTTCTCGATGATGCCGTTGTGCACCACCGCGACCTCAGGTCCCAGCGGATCGCCGCCGCCCGTGTGAGGATGGGCGTTCGCCTCGCTCGGCCTACCGTGCGTGGCCCAGCGGGTGTGCCCGACGCCGCTTCGCACTTTGAAGAAGTCCTCGTCTCTCCGGCCTATAACGTCGGTAAGGTTAGCGAGCGGGCCGACCTCTTTCGCCGTCTCGATGCGGCCCGTGTCGGGCAGGGCCAGCGCGATCCCCGCCGAGTCGTAGCCTCGATACTCCAGGTTCTTCAGCCCGTCGAGCAAGACCTCGACGCACCGCTCCTTGCCCACGTAACCGACGATCCCGCACATATACGCCTCCTCTACGCGCCCCGGTACAGACCCGGAGCAACAACTTACTGGGAACCCCGAAGGAAGTAAGGAGGAGCAAGGGTACCGCCCGGGCGTGGGAGGCGCTTTGGCCCCGGCGTCGCCGCCGGGATTTGTCGCCGCCCTATCGACCGCCCGTCTGCCGAGACGCATCCGCCGAATAACTCGATGAACGTCTCCCTCGTCGACTCCCTTCACCCGGTTGGCTCGGGGAGTCCTGGCGCTTCTGTTTTTAGCTCCTTCTTGCCGGCCTCTTACAGGTCCCGCTTCTCTACAAGTCCTTTATCGTCCAAATTTTTCTCTTGCTCTAGCGGTCCTCCTATCTCTAAAACCTACATGACTCAATGTAATCCCTCGGAGGCACAAAGAAAAGCGCAAAATTCGAGAACCACAACGGCTTGTGGTCAGGAGCGCAGTACGATGATCGCCCCAACGACGACGAGGACGGCGCCGCCGAGCCTCAGGAGGGTAACGGCATGGACCGGCAGGTTAAGCAGGCCGAACTGATCCATGATGATCGAGGCGAGCACCTGCCCGGAGATGATGAACCCGATCGTGGTCGCCGCCCCGAGGCGCGGGGTCAAAACTATGGAGGCGGCAACGTAGAACGCCCCGAGAAATCCCCCCGCCCACACCCACCACGGCGCCCCGGAGAGGTCGGCGAAAGTCGGCCTCGCTTCTTGCGTCCAGAGCACGGCCACGAGCAGCGCCACCGTCCCGACTAAGAAGGAGATGGCGGCAGCGCTTACCGGGCCGCCGACCGCTCCTCGCAACTGCGCGTTTACCGCGAACTGCACCGGCACCGCCGTCCCCGCCACCAGAGCTACTAACACCAAAGCCCACTCCGCCCTCATCGTTCTTCTTCCTGTTGTAGCCGTCGTGCGTACGCCCTACTCTCCCTGCCGTCCGTCTCTCCCGGAGCCGTCCCGGGCATGTCGGCCGCTCACAGTATCAGACATCTCTGACACGAGCGGCGGCATATCCGCTACGATTCGGTCATGGAGAGACGCCGTGAGAAGAGCTCATCGGGCGGGATCGGCTTTACCGTGCGTCCCGGCAAGCGCAACGACGCCAACGAGGCGGCCCGTCTCTGGGTACGCAGCGCCGAGGAGCATACTCTCTACGACCCCGTCTACGCCACGGCACCCGACGCCGAGAAGGTCATGCGCCGTTTCCTCGCGGATCTCTCCGGTAGCTCCCACTCTTGCCTCTTCGTCGCCGAGATTGACGATGAGGTAATAGGCTTTCTCTCGGGCGAGCTACGCGAGGGCTCCCCGGCCTTCGAACCAAAGACCTGGGCCGCCGTCGAGGATATCTACGTCATCCCCGCCCGCCGTAGCCTCGGTATCGGCCGCACCCTCGTCGAAGAGTGCTACAAATGGGCCCGCGAGAGAGGCGCCGATGGCGTCTCCTTGCAGGTCGCCGCCGGTAACACAAGGGCGCGTAAGTTCTACGAGAGGCTGGGCTTCCACGAGGTCTCCGTGTACGAGATAAAGGAGTTTTAGCTCCCGGAGTGGCGGGTCGGGGCAATAGAGGTTCTGCCACGCGCGGCCTTCTGGACAACGATCATAAGGAAAATAAGGCGCCTGACCATTTCATCCGACGCAACTTTGCAGATGCGCGCTGGATAGAAACGCCCGCCCGGTCCAACCGGTCAGAAGGCGTAGGAACGGGAGAGCACCCGCACGCCCTCCTCTGATTCGTAGCCAAGCGCCTTATAGAACGGCGCAGCACCATCGTCGGTTTGGACCTCGACGTAGGAGATGCCGCGCTCTTTACACCGCTCCTCCACCGCTTTGAACAAAGCTCGGCCGACGCCCCGGCGCCTCGCATCCGGCCTCACGTAGAGATCCTCGATGCTGGCGAAAGAGGCGCCCAGGGAGACGCTGTGCCGAAAAGCGAGCACGACGGCGCCAACCGACCTTTTCTCCGGCTTCGTAAAGGCCACGAGCACCTCAAGGTCGCCTCTCTCGACGGCCCGTGCGAGTTGTCCGACGAACAAAGTTGGTAGAGGTTCCCCATCCCTCATGAACCCTTCGAGGAGGGAGAGAGGTCCACCCAACTCTTCGGGGGCTATGAAGCGAATCTCTAGGTTGCGCGGCGTCAACGTTCGAGCGGGTAGGCGGAGAGCTCTGCTGCAGCCTCCACGGCGGCATCTATCGCTTCGCCATCGACATCGAGGTGGGTGACGAAGCGTACAGCACTCTCGCCGCGGGGGGTGGCGAGCACTCCTCTTTCAGCGAGCGCTGCGAGGAATTCTCCCGCGTTTCCGACATCGACGAGCACGATGTTGGTCTCGGGCATCTCGACCGCGTAGCCAGCTTCGGCCAGACCCTCGGCTAGCCTCCGCGCGCGCTCGTGGTCCTCGGCTAGCCTACCAACGTGGTGCTCGAAGGCGTAGAGCGAGGCGGCGGCTATAACTCCCGCCTGGCGCATCCCGCCGCCGAACGCCTTGCGAACGCGTCTAGCCTCCCTAATCGTCTCCTCGTCCCCGGCGAGCAGAGATCCCACGGGCGCGCCGAGGCCCTTGGAGGAGCAGACGGAGACCGTGTCGGCATGCTCGCACCACTCACGCGCAGGAACGCCTGTAGCAACCGCGGCGTTGAAGAGCCGTGCCCCGTCGAGATGCACCTTCAGTCCGAGGGTCCGCGCCTCGGCGGCGACGGCGGCGAAGCCCTCTAGCGGAAGGATCCTACCTCCCGCGACGTTGTGGGTGTTCTCCAGGCACAGAAGCTTCGGGCGAGGGAAGTGGATGTTCTCCGGGCGAACGACAGCCCTGAGGGCCTCAGGGCTTACGACGCCTCTCTCGCCGAAGACGGGCCTTACCTGTACACCGGAGAGGAGGGCGGGGGCGCCCGCCTCGTAGTTGAAGATGTGCGCGTCCTCGTGGAGGATCACCTCGTCCCCCCGGCTCGTGCCGAGGTGCAGCCCAATCTGGTTGGTCATCGTCCCCGAAGGACAATAGATTGACGCTTCCTTGCCCAGGAGTCCCGATACGTACTCCTCCAACCGGTTCACCGTCGGGTCGTCTCCAAAGACGTCATCCCCCACAGGCGCCTCGGACATCGCCCGGCGCATCGGCTCGGTCGGTCGGGTCACCGTATCGCTACGAAGATCAATCACGCAAGCTCCCTGCTACCCTACTATTCGTTTCGTCGTCGCAAAGCTTATCTTCGCCGCGTCCTTCAGCCCCTCTATCCCCCGCTCCGTGTGGACCCGCCGTCCCGTCGCTATTACATGCGTCGCGCCCCGGGGCAACTCGAACCCGACCCGCTCGGAGAGCTGGTCCATCTCCTCCAGCTGCCGCGCCCGCGCCAGAATAGAGGCCGCCGCCACCGCCGCATCGTCCTCCGCCCGGGTCCGCACCTCCAGCCGCACCCCCTCCGGCACGAAAGGCTCTAAATAAGACCTGGCAGTACGAGCAAACTCGTCGACGACTACCATCTCAACCTCATCTAGAAGTGCACTCATAATCTCGGCATCTACCTCCCCGAGCAGCTTGTTGACGTTGCCAGCCGCGCTCCGGCGCGCCTCGTACTCGCGCGGGGAGAGCGATACGATCCGGACGTTCCCCGACCCTAGCTCTCGGCGGATGCTCTCAGCCATCAGCTTTGCCTGGCCAGTACTGAGCTCCTTCGAGTCCCGCACCCCGATCTCTTGCAGCTTCCGGGCGGATTCCTGATCCAGGACCCGTGCTCCGGCGACGACTAACGGCCCGAAGTAATCTCCTTTACCCGACTCGTCGATCCCGAGCCTCGGCGTACCGTCGAGGACCGGACGCGCTCTAGTATGCGCCCCCTCCGTCCGCCGAGGAGCCATTCCTGGGCGCTCCAGACGCCAGTCTTCGATCAGCTCCTTCAACGCTGAAGCTTTACCTCCGGTTGATATTTTACCTGTGTGGTAGACGTTGACCGGCACGGTATCGGAGTTGCGAATTACGCGGTACTGGTTCCCGTGGTCTATGGAGCGTACGAAGGAGACCTCAGCACCCAAGCCGTCGATGAAACGTTTGAGCTCATCCGGTATCACGTTCTTCGAAGGTACCTCGCTCAACGAACCTCGAAACCCGAAAGGTCGCCCGAGGGAGTCTCCCTCTCGGTGGAGACATCCTCCACATCGGCGCTCGACGGTCCACTCTTGCACCACTCTACCATCTGATTCACCGCGCCGGAGTCGCCCTCGAACATCGCCTCCACGCTGCCCTTCTCGGTGTTGCGTACCCAACCCGTCAGGCCGAGCTTTTCGGCCTCCTGGCGCGCCGAGTCGCGGAAGGCTACACCCTGCACGCGGCCGGAGATCGTCGCGTGTACCCGTTCTTTACCTGCCATAAAGCTGTACTCCTCCTTGAGAACTCTCTTCCTATTTCGGGAATTTTACCCGGCGTTTACTCCAGTTTTGGGCCTTCTCGCCGGTTGTGCTAGCCTAGCGCACCATGAGACCGGAACAGACGATCCCGCTGGGCGCACGGACCAGGAGTCTGCTTACCCTCATCATCCCGACGCGCAACGAGGCCGGCAACGTCCCCCGTCTGATAGAGGAGCTGAGAGAAGCCCTCTTAGGCGTAGACTATCGCATCGTCTTCGTAGACGACTCCGACGATGATACGCCGGAGGTGATCCGCTCGTTGAGCAAAGAGGATGAGCGAATTATCCTGATCCACCGCGAGGGGGCCGAGCAGGAGGGCGGGCTCTCCACGGCCGTGACGACAGGCCTGGACGCCATCGTCGACGAGAGTGAATACGCTTGCGTGATGGATGCCGACCTCCAGCACCCTCCCGCTAAGGTACGCGAGATGCTGGAAGAGGCGAAGTCCTCAGGGGCTGATGTGGTGGTTGCGAGCCGCTACGCGAAGGGCGGAAGCTATGCTGGTCTCTCCGGGCCGATGCGCCGCGCCGTCTCGGTCGGTACCAAGAACCTCGCCCGTATCCTCTTCAAGGAGGCGAGGAAGACGACCGATCCTTTAGCCGGCTTCTTCCTGGTGAGAAACAGGGCGATCTCCGGTATCCAGTTCCGTCCGACCGGGTTCAAGATACTGCTGGAGATCCTGGTCTGCGCCCCCGAGCTCTCGGTCGTCGAAGTACCCCTGAACTTCCGAGCTCGACACGCGGGCGTCTCAAAGGCGAACGTAGATCAGGGACTCGGGTACCTGGCCCATATAGCGAGCCTCTTCTGGTACGTTCCCTCGGCCGGGCGCTTCTGGAAGTTCGCCCTCGTCGGAGCATCAGGGGTGCTTGTAAACATGTTCACCCTTATAACCCTCGTCGAGTACTTTGATGCGAACCCGACGGTGGCGTGGATGGTAGCAGTAGGATTGAGCATTCTGAGTAACTTTCTGCTCAATAACGCCTTCACGTGGCGCGACGTAAGGTACTCCAGCAGAATCCATTTCCTCTTGCGCGGAGCGCTTGCGTATCCGGTGGCGATCCTCGCGCTAGGCGCTAACTTCGCGGTTTACTATCCCCTGATCAAATACGTCAGCTCTGACTTCCCCTACTACGTAATCGCCGCCTTCCTGGGGATAGTCGCCGGGACGAGCGCGAACTTCATCTTGAGCTCCCGCTTCATCTTCCGCCCCTCCGCTCCGAAGAGTCTAGACCCCAAAGCCCCGCCTCACGAGATCGTCGAGAAGGCGCGCAAGGAGCTGAAGGCGGACTGGACCGGTCTCATCCGAGCAAGAGACCTCTCCCTCATGTCCCGATCCTCCTCAGGAACGGCGGCGCCGCGCCCGTTCTCCCTTACGGATAAGAGCGCAGTCGAGCTCGTACTCAACACCTCTCAACCAACCCTCGTGGTGACCGGGCCCCGGCGCCTCCCGCAGTCGCGCACCAACGCCCGCTGGACCAGCTCTCTGGCCGTCCCCATTCTAGAAGAGGACTCCCCGGTCGGCGTCTTCTACGCCACCCGCGACTCCACTGAGCAGTTCACCCAGGAAGACCTACACTGGCTCACCGCCTACGCCAGCCCCTCCGCCTCGCTCTTTCTCTACGCTGAACGTCACCCGTACGCAAACAGTAAATCCTAAGAGTAAGAGCGTACCGTCGAAGTGAAATTAAGAACCCGACATGATAGTTTAATAAGCTCTTGAGGTACCATGCTGGCTGCAAAGTTTAAGGATAAGTCTTTGGAAGAGTTTAAAGTTGGAGTCGTCGGGGCTGGTTACGTAGGCCTTGTTACGGGAGCATGTTTGGCTCACGTCGGGCATCAGGTCGTCTGCGCGGACAGGGACGCCCAGCGCGTCGCCCAGCTGAGTGAGGGCCAGATGCCGATCTACGAGCCAAGGCTCGAAGAGCTAGTGGCCGACGATGTTCGCAAAGGGCGGCTACGCTTCTCGACGGAGCTTGCTGAGGCCGTGCGTGGGGCGGATGTCGTCTTCATCGCCGTGGACACACCCCAGGGAGACGACGGAGCGGCTGACCTCTCGAGAGTGGCGACAGTTGCTCAGGGAGTGGGGCAGGCTCTAGCAGAGCAGGAAGAGAAGAGGACGCGCCCGCTGGTCGTGGTCAATAAGAGCACCGTGCCGGTTGGTTCAGGCGACTACGTTTCGATGCTTGTGCGGGAGGGCGCCGCCGAGGGCGGGAACCCTGCAGTAGACTACCGGGTAGTCTCGAACCCCGAATTCCTGCGGGAGGGGAGCGCCGTCTACGATTCCTTGTTTCCGGACAGGATCGTGCTCGGGGCTGACGAGAGGGATGCCCTCGACGTCATGCGGGCGCTCTACGAGCCGGTAATAGAGCAGAGCTTCCCGACCGACGTAGACCCGAGGCCCAAGGCGGCGGTGCCGTTCGTGACTACGGATCTGGTGAGCGCGGAGATGGTCAAGTACGCCGCCAACGCTTTTCTCGCGACCAAGATCAGCTTCATCAACGAGATCGCCGGTATCTGCGAGCTAGTCGGCGCTGACGTGGGAAACGTCGCGCACGGTATCGGCCTCGACGGGCGTATCGGGAGCCGTTTCCTCAACGCGGGGATAGGCTGGGGCGGCTCCTGCTTCCCGAAGGACGTCGCCGCCCTGCGCGCGGTGGCCCGCGAGTACGATCACGAGACTACCCTCCTCGACGCTACGGTCGCCGTGAACGACCGGCAGCTCAGGAAGGTCATCTCAAAGCTTCAGCGGGATCTCTTTACCCTCAAGGGCAAGCGCGTGGCTCTCCTGGGGCTCTCCTTCAAGCCGAA
>CADCVD010000056.1 GCA_902806055.1 uncultured Rubrobacteraceae bacterium | reverse complement strand
GTGCTCTCGCCGGAAGAGTCAGCGCTCGCGGCGCCGGGGGCGGTGCCCACGCCGCTCGGAGGGTCGAGAAAGGCATCGCCGGAGTCTGCGGCCCCAAGCTCCTCCTCATCAGCCTTCTCAGGCAGCTTTTTGAAGGCGACCTCGAGCTTGCCTTCCCGAAGCTCCTCGAAGGCTATGCTGAGAGGATGCTGCGAACGAGTGTGGACTTGTGGTCCAGGTATACCCAAAGAGTCGTTTAGACCCAGAGTAGCGGCGTACTCGTTGATCTGGCGGGCCCGGCGGGCCCCGGCCAGGACGAGGCCGTAACGGGAGTCTACTTTGTTTAACAACGCGTCTACCTTAAGCTCGTTTAGCATCTACTTCTCCTTTGATTATTCTCATGATAGTCTCAATGATATCCGACCGCGCCGTGTCGCGGTCGCCGTTGACGATCTCGTGATCGAACTCCTCGCGCGCCGCGACCTCGGTGAGAGCGGTCGTCATGCGCCTCTCCATCGCCTCCGAATCCTCAGTAGCCCGGCCCATGAGGCGCTTGCGCGTCTCCTCTAAAGAAGGAGCGCGCACGAAGATCATGACCGCATCCGGGCGTTTGTCTCGTACCTTTCTGGCCCCTTGAAGCTCTATCTCCAGTATGACCGAGAGCCCGCTCCTCAGGAACTCCTCTACCCTGTACTCAGGCGTTCCGTACAAGTTCCCTGAATACTCGGCCCACTCCAGGAACCTGCCTTCCTTGATCCATTTCTCGAACTCCTCCCGCGTTAGGAAGATATAGTCGCGGCCGTTGACCTCCCCTTCACGAGGCTTGCGGGTAGTCGCCGAGACAGAGTAAGCCAACTCTGGAATCGCATCTAACAACTGGCGGATAAGAGTGGACTTTCCGGCCCCCGAAGGCCCGGAGACGACGATTAGCCTTCCTCGTTGCAACCCAATGCCTTGAGTAGCCGGTCCCGCTGACCGTGCGTGAGGCCGACGAGCGTCTTGGCTCGGCTCACCCCAGCCTCGCGCATTATCCTCGTCACTTTTACCCGGCCCATACCCTTGACGGCAAGAAGCATCTCCTCGACCTTCGCGCCCTTTAACTCCTCTGAGGGTTCCATGAGCAAGTCGTAGATGTCGAGCGCGCCGCTTTTGAGGTCGCGCTTGGCGTCGGCCCGGGCAAAACGCACCCGGTTTGCCTCCTCCAAAGCGCTCCGTCGCTCCTGCGAAGTCCTGTCTGGCGCCCTCCTCAGCATCGACTTATCAGTATATCATCGGAGCCTACCGGAATCCGGCTGATTCTGGACTGAAAGCTCCCTTGTTCGCAGCCCGTTCTTCCGCAGATATGCGGCAAATTCGTCGAGGATCTCCTGCGGCTGCCGCACAAAGCTCCCTGCCCCCACCTGCACCGCCGTGGCCCCCGCGATCATGAACTCTGCGACGTCCTCCCCGCTGGAGATGCCTCCGACCCCAATCACCGGTATCTCAACGACTCGCGAAACCTCATACACCGCCCGCAACGCCACCGGCTTTATTGCCGGCCCCGAGAGCCCTCCCCGCAGAAATACCTTTCTCTGTTGAGTATCAACAACTAGCGCAGGAATCGTGTTGATGAGCGTCAATCCGTTCGACCCGGACTCCTCGGCGGCGACAGCGTTAGCCACGACACCTTCGTTGGTCAGCTTCGCGAACAGAGGCTTGTTCGGTAGCACTTCCCTGCAAACCGCCACGACCTCTGCGACCGTCCCCGGGCCAGCGCAGAACTGCAGCCCACCGTGCTCTACGTTTGGGCATGATAGGTTGAGTTCCACCGCCGTAACCCTCCCGTCTCCCGCGAGTCTCTCGCACATAGCGGCGAACTCCGCAACCGTATCCGCGGCGATCGAGACGAACAGAGGCATCCCTATGTTCCATACGTCCAGGTCTTGTAGAAAGCGTTCAAAGCCAGGGTTCTGCAGTCCGATCGAGTTGACCATGCCGGACGGAACCTCGGCGACGCGCGGCGGCGGGTTGCCGACCCTGGGCCCCGGCGTTACGGTCTTGGGTAGCATTGCCCCATAGACCTCTCTCGCCCCGTCGAGAGCCTCCTTAGCGAGGGTGCCGGCGGCCGGCATCAGCGGCGTGGCGAGCGGGAGGCCGCAAAGCTCGACGGCAAGGTCGAAGAAGTCCCCTGCGGTCTTCTCGGGGCGCGCTACCAAGCGAGGACCTCCGCCGGGAAGACGGGACCTTCGACACAGGCCCTAGCGTAGGCCCGCTCGCCAGACTCCCACACCGGGACTGCGCAACCATAGCAAGAGCCGTTGGCGCACGCCATCCGCTCGCGCAGCGCGAGTTGGGCTGAAACCATACCAGCAGAGAAACGCTCAACCGCTTTTAGCATCTCGACTGGACCGCTAACACAGAGGCTCGCGTAGCGCTCGAGAGCGCCGAGGCGGGCGAGGACTGTCTCTGAGGGGTTCGAGGTTTCTGTGGTCGGTACCAATGTAGCGTTAGGGTAGTTCTCAGAGATCCAGGCCGCGTACGCCTCAGGGGCGGTCGCCGGTATTTCGAGGAAAGTATCGTGAGCTATACCGCCTCTGTCCAAAACCCTGCCGAGTAGCTTCAGCGGCGAGACCCACACCCCGCCGCCTACGAGCGCTACCAGACCGCCGCTATCGACTTCGAAGCCCCGGCCTACGGGAGGGCTCACGAACAGGCGAGGGTCTTCTTCGGCGAGGAGGGCGGTCCCGCGCCCCCTTACCTCAAAGAGAAGGCTCAATGCCCCATCTTCGTAGTCGTGCGCGAAGAGAGGCCGGGGTAGAAAAGGGTCGAGGTTTTGTGTCGACGTACGGGCCATCACGAACTGACCGGGCTCGGGTACCTGGCCCGGCCAACGGTAGCGCACAAGGGCGTGGTCGCCGAACCTCTCGCGGGCGACCACCTCCACCTCGTATAGCTTCACTAGCTCGGCTTTACGCTCTGGCGGTGTAGAGGCCCTGGAGGGAGTTCACCCTCTCGGAGCCGCCGCGTATCCTCGATTCGATACCCTGGACGGCGGCGGCGGCGGCGGCGAGGGTCGTGATGCAAGGAACGCCGTGCATAAGGGCTTTGCGGCGGATCAGGTATCCATCCGTCCTCGCCCCCCGCCCCCACGGCGTGTTGACTATTAAATCCACGCCGCCGCGCTCGATAAGACCCAGGACATCCTCGCCGTTCTCCCCTATCTTCGGCACTACCGCCGCCGACAGACCATTGTTCCTCAAGACCTCGGCCGTACCTTCGCTTCCGGCGACCTCGAACCCGAGGTCCGCGAAGGCGCGAGCGATAAGGACGACCGCCCGCTTATCCCGGTTCGCAACCGAGATGTAAACGCGACCGCTGGTCGGCAGGGCCTGCCCCGCCGCCGTAAGCGCCTTCGCGAAGGCTCCGCCGAAGGAGCGGTCAATTCCCATCGCCTCACCCGTCGAGCGCATCTCCGGGCCGAGCAGGGGGTCTACGTCCGCGAAGCGGTCGAACGGGAAGACGGGCGCCTTGACGCTGAAGTGGTCTGGGGATGAAGGACCAGCACACAACCCAATCTCCGCGAGCTTCTCTCCCAACAGGACGCGAGTCGCGACCTTCGCCAGCGGCACTCCTGTCGCCTTCGAAACGAAGGGCACCGTGCGCGAGGCCCGGGGGTTACACTCGATCACCATCACGTCCTCACCACGCACCACGAACTGTATGTTCATCAGCCCAACCACGCCCACCGCCAGCGCGAGGCGCCTCGTGTACTCCTCGATCCGCTCGACGAGCGCCCTGTGAATCGTGATCGGCGGCACTACACACGAGGAGTCTCCAGAGTGAACCCCAGCCTCCTCGACGTGCTCCATGATCCCGCCGACGTACACCTCTTCCCCGTCGGAGACCGCATCTACGTCAACCTCGATATGATCTTCCATGAACTTGTCGATGAGGATCGGGTGCACCGGATCTGCGCTGACGCTGGACTCCAGGTACAGGTCCAAATCCGCATCGTTGTAGACGATCTCCATGCGCCGCCCCCCGAGCACGTAAGAGGGCCGCACCACCACTGGGTAGCCGAGCTCCCGCGCGATCTCCCTCGCCTCGTCTGCGCTCCTGGCGGCCCCGAACCGGGGATGCGGGATTCCGAGCTCCGTAAGCAGGCGTCCGAATCGGGAGCGGTCCTCGGCGAGGTCTATGGCATCCGGGCTCGTACCGAGGATCTTGACGCCGTTCTTCTCAAGCTCGCGGGCGAGCTTCAACGGGCTCTGACCCCCGAACTGCAGGACCACACCCTCGGGTCTCTCGCGCCGTACGATCTCCAGGACGTGCTCGGCGGTCAGCGGCTCGAAGTAGAGACGGGTGGAGGCGTCATAGTCGGTAGAGACGGTCTCGGGGTTTGAGTTGACCATCACGGCGTCGTATCCAGCCTCTTTTATAGCATAGCTCGCATGGACGCAGGCGTAGTCGAACTCGATGCCCTGACCGATACGGTTCGGACCGCTCCCGAGTACCACGACGGAGGGGTTCTCACCGCGCTCTACCTCGTCCTCGGTCTCGTAGGTCGAGTAGTAGTAAGGCGTCCGGGCGGGGAACTCCCCGGCGCACGTATCCACGGACTTGTAGGTCGGGTGCACCCCGAGAGCTCCGCGCACGCCACGCATCACCTCGGTCGAGCCGCCGGCAGCAGCGGCGAGGGCCTCGTCGGAGAGCCCGATCCTCTTGAACTCCTGTAGCTCGTCGGTGTTCAAGGTCTCCGAGACCGCGCCCTCGGCGGCCACGATCCTGGCGATGGAGGCGACGAAGAACGGGTCGATCCTGGTCTTCCGCACTATCTCCGGTAGGTCCATCCCGGCTCTCAAAGCGTCGAAGATAGCGAATATTCGATAAGGGTTCGGCTCGTCGAGGTGCGCTACTATGTCCTGAGGTTCTACCTCTAGCGAAGCCATAGCCTTGAGGAGACTCTCCGTGAACGTGCGTCCTATGGCCATGACCTCGCCGACTGAGTGCATCTTCGTGTTGAGCTTCGGTGTCGTGCCCGGAAACTTCTCGAAGGCGAAGCGCGGTATCTTCGTCACCACGTAATCGAGGGCGGGCTCGAAGGATGCCGGGGTCGCACGCGTGATATCGTTGGGAATCTCATCAAGCGAATAGCCGACCGCGAGCTTCGCGGCGATCTTGGCAATCGGGAAACCCGTGGCCTTGCTCGCCAACGCGCTGGAGCGACTCACCCGAGGGTTCATCTCGATCACGTAATAATCGTCCCCTTCGGGATCTACCGCGAACTGTACGTTAGACCCCCCCGTCGATACTCCGATCTCTCGTATTATGCGTAAAGAAGCGTTACGGAGGGTTTGATATTGCCGATCCGAGAGGGTCTGGGCGGGGGCGACGGTTATAGAGTCGCCGGTATGGACCCCCATCGGGTCGACGTTCTCGATAGAGCAGATGACTACCACGTTGTCAGCGAGGTCACGCATGACCTCCAGCTCGAACTCTTTCCAGCCGGCGACGCTTCTCTCGACGAGGACGCTGCGGACCGGGCTCGCGTCGAGGCCGTCGGCTACGGAACGGCGTAGGTCCTGCTCATCGTAAGCCGTGGAGCCGCCCTTGCCGCCCAGGGTAAAGCTGGGGCGAATGATCAGGGGGAACCCTATCTTGCGGGCGAGCTCGAGCGCGTCCTCGACCCGATGTACGACGCGGCTCTCAGGGACTCTGAGACCTATACGCTCCATTGCCTCGCGAAAGAGGTGACGGTCTTCGGCTTTGCGAATCGAGGAGACCGACGCGCCCAGAAGTTCGACGCCATACTCCTCTAAAGTTCCCTTTTCGTGCAGCTCTATGGCGAGATTGAGGGCAGTCTGGCCTCCCAGGGTCGGGAGCAGCGCGTCGGGTCGTTCGCGTCGGATAATCTCCGCGACCGTTTCGACGGTCAGAGGCTCGATGTAGGTCGTATCGGCGATCTCAGGATCGGTCATTATCGTAGCTGGATTGGAGTTCACCAGGATCACACGGTAGCCCTCGTCGCGCAGGGCCCGACACGCCTGCGTTCCAGAGTAGTCGAACTCGGCGGCCTGGCCAATAACTATGGGGCCTGAGCCTATAAGTAGGATGCTCTCTATGTCATTGCGGCGCGGCAAAGTTAGGCCCTGCCTTTCTTCTCGCAGATCTCCTCGACGAACTCGTCGAAGAGGTAACCAGAGTCACGCGGTCCCGGGCTCGACTCGGGATGGTACTGGACGCTCCAGGCCCTGAGGTCCCTGCTCGCGAGCCCCTCCACAGTCCCATCGTACAGGTTGCGGTGGGTTAAGTCGACGCCCTCGGGGATCGTCTCCTCCCGAACGGAGAAGCCATGATTCTGACTGGTAATCTCGATCCGTCCCGTCCTCAAGTTTCGCACCGGATGGTTCGCACCGTGGTGGCCGAACGGCATCTTATATGTCTCGCAGCCCAGAGCGAGCCCGAGCAGCTGATGTCCGAGGCAGATCCCGAAGGTAGGCGTCTCTCCGAGAACGCCGCCCAGGTTCTCGACAGCCTTCTCAAGAGCGGCCGGGTCCCCCGGGCCGTTCGAGAGGAAGATACCATCGGGGTTCTGGGCGAGCACCTCATCGGCGGGGGTAGAGCCGGGCATCGCGAGCACGGACACGCCGCGGCTGCGTAGCTCCTCGTAGATGGAGCCTTTCACGCCATAGTCTAGGGCGACGATGCGGCACCGCTCCTCGCCGAGCGCCGGGAGCATGACGGGTTCTGTAAGCTCGGTGGTCGACGATGCCAGGTCGAGACCAAGCATCGTCGGATGCGCGTTGGCCTTCTCACGCAAAACCTTTACGTCCTGATCTAAGGTAGAGATAACGCCTCGCATGGCGCCTTTGTCCCTAAGGTGCCGGGTAAGGGCGCGGGTGTCTATGCCTTCGACGCCCAGAGTACCGCTCTCTTCGAGTAGGGAGGAGAGGGATCGCTCGCTGGCCCAGTTGCTGTGGTACGCAGTGTACTCGCGCACGAGGACGGCGGCGGCCTGTATCTTTGCGGACTCCTCGTCGCCGGGGATCACGCCGTAGTTCCCGATGAGCGGGTAAGTGAAAAGCACGATCTGCCCGCGATACGACGGATCTGTCAACGTCTCCTGGTAGCCGACCATGCTCGTCGTAAAGACGACCTCCCCGGAGACCTCGCCCTCGCCGGCGAAGGTCCAGCCCGAGAAGGACGCGCCGTCCTCCAACACCACCAACGCCCGGCTCCGTCCCGCTAGCGGTCCCAAGTTACGCCCTTGCTCCAAACTTCGCTCCCAACCCGTTGTATATCAACTCTCCACCAACCATCGTGCCGACGATCCGAGCCGTCAACTTCTGTCCTAGATAGGGACTGTTCGAAGATCTGCTCACGAGCGAATCCTCACGCAATATCCACTCATCAGAGAGGTCCACCAGCGTAAGATCCGCCGGCGCTCCCGGGGAGATGCCATACCCCTTGCCTCTGAGCCACTGCCCGGGCGATGAGGACATCGCCTCGACTAGCCGCGAGAGCGAAAGCTTCCCGGTTTGCACCAACTTCGTGTACAGCGCCGGGAAGGCCGTCTCGTGGCCCAGAAAGCCAGGCGCGGCCTCCTCCAGCGGAAGGTCCTTCTCGGAAGCGTCGTGCGGCGCGTGGTCGGTCGCCACGAAGTCCAGGATACCACTCTTCAGGGCATCTCCAACGCCGAGCCTATCTCCGTCCGGCCTCAAGGGAGGGTTGACCCGGTACAGCCCCTCCAGAGTACTGACCAGCTCATCGGTAAGCGTCAGGTGATGCGGTGTCGTGTCCGCCGTAACGTCTGCCCGCCCCTTGAAGAAACCAACGAGCGCCGCCGAGAGTGAGGTCGAGACGTGGGTGACATGAACCTTCGCACCCGTCTCCGCGGCCAGGACGAGCGCGGTCGCCGTAGCTACGTCCTCAGCGCTCCCGGGAGAGCCGGGCAGACCCGCCAGCGCCGCCGCGATCCCATCGTGCACCACGCCAGTAGCTAGCGTATGATCTTCGCAATGCAGTATTATAGGTAACCGCGTTGACTTCGCGTAGAGCATAGCGTTTCTCAAGACCCCAGCTTTTTGTGTCCCGAGCCCATCGTCGGAGACGCAGAAGGCCCCGGCCTCTTGGAGGAGGCGCATCTCGGTGAGACGCTCGCCCTTGAGTCCCTCGTGCAGCGCCGCCGAGACGTAGGCCCGAACTCTAGATTCCTTCTCGATGCGCCGGAGGAGGCCTGAGACGACCACGGGTTTGTCAACTACGGGGTCGGTATTCGGCATCATCACTACGCTTGTGAAGCCGCCGGCGGCAGCGGCGGCGGAACCCGACTCTATCGTCTCCTCGTCCTCCCGTCCCGGCGTGCGCCAGTGAGCGTGTACGTCCACGAAACCGGGGAAAAGGTACAGGCCATCGGCGTCGAGGTAGCGGGGGCCGCGCAGGTTCTTGCCGACCTCGTTTACGAGGCCGGCCGAGAGGCGTATATCTGAAATGCCGTCCAGATTAGAGGAGGGATCGAGGATGTGAACACCCCGGATCACGAGCTCCTCAGGAGCGTTAGTCCTTGCGTTCGTCACGCAGCTATCCTCTCTGCCACGCCGGTCGCGAGCGCGAGGACCGCTTGCCGCACGGCTACGCCAGAGGCGACCTGTGCAGAGATCAGGGAAGAGTTCGAGAGCACGGCGCCGCCGGAGATCTCTACTCCCCGGTTAACCGGCCCCGGATGCATCACGAGCATTCCGCTCTTCAGGTGCCTCTCCGAAACGCCATAGTAGCGGGCGTACTCCGCGACCGAGGGTATCCGCGCCCCGGACATCCTCTCCTTCTGAAGGCGAAGGGTGTAGAGAATGTCGCTACCCCAGCTGATCGCCTCGTCTACCGAGGGTAGGATGGGGAGCCGCCACGCGCCGGACTCCCGTGACAGTAGGGTGTCGGGAGCGACGAGGGCCAGCTCCATACCGGCGGCTCGGAAGGCGGGGATCACGCTGCGTGCGACCCGACTGTGCATGATATCGCCGACGATGGCCACCTTTCTGCCCGCAAGCTCGTCGAACCCGCCGAGACGGTCCGAGAGAGCGTAGAGGTCCAGGAGAGCCTGGGTCGGATGTTGGCCGCAGCCGTCTCCGGCGTTAATGGTGGCAGCCCCCGTATGACGGGTCGCGAGGCGGACGGCACCGGCAGCGGGGTGGCGCACCACGATAGCGTCAGCTCCCAGCGAGTCGAGCGTTACCAGGGTGTCCACGAGCGACTCACCTTTCTCTATCGCGGAGCCCTTCCCCGAGATGGAGATCACATCCGCTCCCGCCCGTCGGGCCGCGAGTTCGAATGAGGCGGCGGTCCGGGTCGAGGCCTCGAAGAACGCGAGGCAGACCGTCTTCCCGACCAGTGGACGGTCCGCGTGAGCGCCGACGCCGTAGGCTCGCGCGAGGTCCAGAACCTCTTGCAGCTCTTCCCTGCGCACGTCCTCAAGCGTGAGAAAGTCTCTAGTCCGCAACACGAACCACCCCGTCCTCTCCGTCAGTCTCGACGAGGCTAACCTGCACGGTCTCCCGACGACTTGTCGGGACGTTCTTTCCGACGTGATCCGCACGAATAGGCAACTCCCGATGACCTCGGTCCACGAGAATCGCCAGCCTTATCGCAGCCGGACGCCCGAGATCTAGCAGAGCCTCTATAGCCGCCCGCGCCGTCCGCCCGGTATAGAGGACATCGTCCACAAGCACGATCGTCTTTCCGGCCACGTCAAACGGTACGTTGCTCGCTCGCAACTCCGGCTCCCCGCTTTGCTCGACGCCAGATACCTCTCGGTCGTCCCGGTAAAGAGTTATATCCAATGCCCCAACCGGGACCTGCAGGCCCTCGAAGTGCTGGATGTTGTGCGCGATCCTCTGGGCTAGGGGGGCCCCCCGCGTCAAAATCCCGACCAGCGCCAAGCGGTCGAGGCAGGCTGCGTTACGTTCGAGTATCTCGTGCGAGATGCGTCGTAGCGAGCGAGAGATGCCGTCTCCTGAGAGGATCTCGAACGGGACAGCTTCCCGCGTGTGACCGTGCCGGCGTGTGCCGGCGTTCAACGAACTCAATTCGCCTCCTTCGCGCCTCACTGGACGCCGTTAAAGGGGTCTGATAGTCCTTGAGAAGCTACCAGAGGGGT
This sequence comes from uncultured Rubrobacteraceae bacterium, assembly GCA_902806055.1. Lineage (GTDB taxonomy): Bacteria > Actinomycetota > Rubrobacteria > Rubrobacterales > Rubrobacteraceae > Rubrobacter_F. The sequence goes on along the minus strand of CADCVD010000056.1, from coordinate 2,055 downwards.
AAGGCGACGTCAAGCATCGAAGCTCGAGTCAAGCATCCGCGCCGCCTCACGCAGGTCCTCGGGGACGGGAGCCTCGAACTCCGCCCACTCCCCGGTGACCGGGTGCGTGAAGATCAGACGTTCGGCGTGTAGCCAGAGGCGCTGTCCCGGGACAGGCTCACCGTAGAGCGGGTCGGCGTAGACAGGATGCTCGATAGTCGATAGATGCACCCGGATCTGATGCGTCCTACCCGTCTCTAAACGCACCGTCAGCATTGTATAGCCCGCCGCCTCGTGGACGACCTCGAAATGGGTCACCGCCGGCCTCCCGACGCCAGCCGCCATGAGCGTGGGGTTCTCAGGATCCCTGCCTACCGGTGAATCGACGGTCCCCGTGGACGGCAATCCCGTCCCGACGACTAGCGCCCGGTAGACGCGCCCCACCCGTCGCGCGGAGAGGGCCGCCACGAGTTCGGAGTAGGCTACCTCACCTTTCGCCACTACCATGAGTCCTGAGGTATCGCGGTCTAGCCGGTGAACGATTCCCGGCCGCTCCGGATCCTCTCCGCCCGAGATACCTTTGTGCAGGAGCGCGTTGACCAGCGTTCCCGATCGGTTCCCCGCGCCCGGATGAACCACGAGTCCGGCGGGCTTATCCACCACCAGGAGATGTTCGTCCTCGAAGACTACCGGAACGGGGATCTGCTCCGCTTTAAGCCGCTCTCTTACGAGCCGCGCCTCAACCCGTTCTCCGGCGCGCGCCTTGTAGGATGGCGTAGACTCTTCACCCTCGACCAGCACTAGACCATCTTCGATCATGCGCCGCGCAGCACTGCGGCTTATGTCGAGGCGCCGGGCGAGGAGCCTGTCTAACCGTTCTCCGACTTCCTCCGGGCCAACCTCAAGCTGCCGTGTGTCAGCGTCCAAGCTCACGGACCTTTCCCGAGCAACGAGCGCGCGGCGTCCTCGCTGACAAACAAACGCCAGCAGCTATAGAGGTACGTTCTCCCGGACTGCCCTTACTCCGGCTCCGCGCACGAGGACGAGCTTGTCCCGGCTCGACGCGCCTAGGACCACGGCTACCCCGGACCTGGGCACATTGAAGAGCATCGAGAGGTAGCGTTCGATCTCGGTATTGGCCTTACCATTAGAAGGCGGGGCGGCGACGCAGAACTTGAGAGCCTCTTGCCCGTAGAGGCCCTTCAGTTCGGTTGTCTTCGCCCCAGGCGAGACCCGAAGCTTTACGTAGACCCCATCTTTTGTGGGGCGCGCAAAACCTACGCTCTCAGCCACGCCGGCGCAGAAAGCGGCTCGCCCGAAAGATCTTGCGCTCCTCGGCATCGTCACGCTCTCCACCCTGGTTAAAGAACTCGTCGGCGGTACGCCCCTGACGCGGCCCGAGCTGCACGGTTTCCTCGTCATCACGGTTTGTCTCCCCGGAGGTTTGGTCTTCTGCGGCGGGGGCGTCCGGGGCGGCGGACCGCTGACTCACTTCTTCAGCGTCCCTGCGAGCCGGTGCGGAGACGGTCTGGGAGGAGCCCTCTACGCTGGACGGGTCTACCTCATGCTCCTCAACCTCGGGCTGCAAGCTACGCTCGTCCCCGGTCTGGCTAGCGACCGGGGGCGTGGCGGGTTGCACGCGCCGGGCCTCTTCAGTAGCGTCCCCCTGCTGCTCCGCAGCGCCGGTCTGCTGGTTGGAGACGGTCTCCACGCGCTGGGTTTCGTCCGCGCTCCGACTATCGTCTCGCCCGTCGCCGTACTCTCGGGTAGCGTCGTCGTAATCCGTCTTTCTGCTCTCGGCAGCCTCGTGAGCAACGGCGATCGACTCCGTGTCGAGACGTTCGCGCAGGGAGGCCTCTATCTCCTTGGCCGAGGTGACGTCCACGTTATCCATCACGGAGATGTAGCTCTTGAGCAGATGCCTGAAGTCGTTTGCGAAGTCCTGCTTCGCCTTGCGCAGAACCTCGTATGACTCCTGCACCCGCTCGACTCGGGAGGAAGAGTCGGCAAGGATGCGATGCGACTGCTCCTTCGCCTCGCGTATGATCAGCTCCGCCTCCTTGCCGGCGTTCTGGC
>CADCVD010000055.1 GCA_902806055.1 uncultured Rubrobacteraceae bacterium | reverse complement strand
GAGGAGTAAGCGAGATACGCCGGTGCGAACTGGCGATCTTCGGCGATTCAGGAATCGATAGGATCGGGTGGAGCATGAGTAGTGGCAAGCGCAAGGTGTATTTCGAAATAGACGAGGACCTTTTGCCCGTGGCGGGCCTGGCGGTGGTCGTTACGATCGATGAAGAGGGTTGCAGGGGCTTGAGATACCTTCATCTCGGGGACTCGAAGCCCTGGGAGCGGCTGGGCTGGCTGGAGGCCGCCCGGGACCGCGAAAAGGGGAAAATGTCGGGTATGTGGGGGTGGCGGGCGACTAACGAGGCATTTAGGTCAGGACTTTTCTCGCGACGTTCCCGTCCCCACACTAGCAGGCCCCATACGTAGGTGTCATGGTTCCGGTTGGGGTCCGGGTAAAATACCGAAACTCGCCACCAGATGGTAAAGGGCCTATTCACTAGATTGCCGATAAGCTGATTCTTCTCGGAAATCGCCTCTCACTTCGCCGCATCCTTGCGCAAACAAGTGGCAACGGTGAACCCTGTGATCATCCTACTCAGGCATTTGTGAGATGGTTTCTAAAGACCTGGGACACCTAGAGGGCCCCTGACCTCTGCCGCTGTCCGCTCGAAGCGCACCTCTGTAGCGCCGTCGGTCAGCAGGACGCGGAAGCGCACCTCAGGAGAGTTTGTAACTTTGGAGCTGTACCGAGACGGAGGTCTCGGGGGAGGTCGTGCGGACACGGTGAACGTCGCCGCCCGGCGGCAGCAGGGGATAGAAGTCGCCCGGCAGCACGGTGCGGCGCAGCTTTACGGAGAGAGGCTCCCGCTCGCCGACCGGCGTCGTCTCATCGCGGCGGGTGAAGACGGTCTCCTCCTGCTCGCCCCTGTAGAGCCCGACGAGACCCCAGGCGAGGTGATCGTGGACGGGGGTAGCGGCGCCCGGCGGCACGACGAGGGCGAAGAGGCAGAGGTCGCGGGCGGCGGAGCGGAAGAGAAGCCACTGGCCGATACCGCCCCCCGTCCCGCTTTCCGGCGCGGGGGACTGGTACTCCTTAGGGAGCCAGCCCTCGCCGCTCAGGAGCTCCGCGAAGAGCGGGCGGAGGGACTCGACGGCCTCCGCCGGATCATTGGCACGCTCGATCTCTTTCCTGATGCCGGAGATGAAGGAGCGGATGGCCGGAGTGTCGAGGACGTACTCGTCGTCCTCATCCGGCCTGTAATAGTCTTCTATACCGCTGTGCATTGCGCCCCTCCCCAGTACTACACGCTCTCCAGCGCCTGCTCTATGTCTATGGCGATATCTTCGGGGTGCTCGATGCCTAAAGAGACGCGGATCAGGTTCTCCTTCACCCCGAGCCTCTCTCTCCTCGACGGGGAGAGCTCCCGATGCGAGGCCGTCGCCGGGTGTATGGCGAGGGTGTAGATGTCGCCCAAAGATGGAGCCCTTATACAGAGGTCCAGCGCGTTCAGGAAGCGGAACGCCGCCGCGCGTCCCTCTTCCGGGTCCTCGACGGCGAGCTCGAAGGAGACGAGGCCGCCGGTGTCGGCGAGTATGCGCCGGGCGACTTCATTGTCCGGGTGGTCCTTCTCGGCGGGGTGGTAGACCTTCGCCACCTTCGGGTGGACGGCGAGGCGGGTGGCCAGGAGGCGGGCGTTCTCGCACTGACGCTCCATGCGCAGGGGGAGCGTCTTGAGACCGCGCAGGGCGAGCCAGGCCTCGAACGGGGCCATCACGCCGCCTACGAGCTTGCGGATCTGGTCTAACGCCGCGTCGTAGGGGGCGCCGGTGATAACGAGGCCGGCCGTCAGATCGCCGTGGCCGGAGAGATACTTGGTAGCGCTGTGGACTACTATATCCGCCCCAAGCTCCAGGGGCCGTTGCAGATAGGGAGTTCCGAAGGTAGCGTCGACTACCAGGGTAGAGCCTGCGGCCTTCGTGATCTCGACGATGCTTGGTATGTCGGCGACGCGCAGTAGGGGATTGGAGATCGTCTCGACCACGACCGCCCTGGGCTTTAGCTCCGCTACCTTCCTCTCGACCGCCTCAAGGTCGCAGGCGTCCACGAAGCGCGTCTCGACCCCGCCCGCGCCGAAGACCTGGACCAGGAGCGTCGCCGTGGACCCGTAGAGCTGCTCTGCCGCGAGCACCGTCGCCCCGCTGGTAAGCTCCGCTGCCATGAGCGCGGCATGCATCGCCGCCATCCCCGAGGCGAAGGCGAAGGCGCGCCCCTCTCCTTCGAGCGCCGCCACCGCCTCCTCAAAGGCGGTGACCGTTGGGTTGCCGTAGCGGGCGTAGCTGTAGCCCGGTTCCTCGCCGCCCAATACTCTGTCGGTCTGCTCTATCCCGTTGTGGGCGAAGGTGGTTGAGAGGTGTACGGGCGTGGAGATCGGGTAGAAGCCCCCGTCGGTCTCTCCAGCGGCCGAGCCGTTGGACTGTCTATCAGCCCTCCCTGTGGCGCGGCGTTCTCCGGCGTGTACAGCCCGGGTCTCGAAACGCTTCAAATGCTTACCTCTCATCTCTCTAATAGCTCTGCTCGATAGCTCTACTGCGGCTTGCCCTATACTAACGCAGGATAGCGGGAGGTTTAGGATTGGAGGCCTTTTGGAGGATAAGATCGAGTACTTCGAGCGGATGCTGGCGGACAACCCCGACAACCCGACCGGACTTTTGGCCCTGGCCAACGAGTACAACAAGGTCGGGCGAGATGAGGACGAGGCGGCTGTTCTCGAACGCTACGTAACGACTCACGACGATGAGGGGAATGCGTATCTCAGGCTCGGTGAGGCGTTACAGAGGATCGGACGTGAAGAAGAGGCGCGTTCGGCCTACGAGAGAGGCGTAGAGCAGGCTGAGAAGTTCGGCCATTCGGGGATGGCCGAGGACTTGCGTTTTGCGGCGAGTGGGTTAGGGAAGTAAGTCCTTCAAGGGCCCCCTGGGTAGAGGAGATGAGTTATTATTAGAAGCGCTTTATGGTGATCTCTTCGCACAGAGCCGGCACGGTCCGGAGCCTCTCGCCCGGCTTACCGTCGGATGCGCCAATTCCTGCTTACAAGACTATGCAATACCAGAATACGTGAGGGTGTGAGACCGTTGGATAATACCACCGAGACGCAGTTCTATGGCCCGAACCTCGGATATGTCCTAGAGCTTTACGAGCTGTACAGAGAAGACCCGGAGTCCGTCGACGAGAGTACGCGGAGCTTCTTCGAGAACTGGAGCCCTCCGAAGAGTGGGGGCACGAACGGACAGGCCGCCGCTGCGTCTGCGGCCGAGGTCGATTTCGAGAAGGTCGTGGGGGCGACGAAGTTTATCCGTCACGTCCGAGACTTCGGGCACACGGCGGCCCAGCTTGATCCTCTGGGGAGCGAACCGACCGGGGACCCGACGCTGGATCCTGCCTTCTACCGGATAAGCGAGGAGGACCTGGAGACTCTGCCGGCGGACGTTATGGTAGGCGGTCCCGTCGGCGAGCGCACCGGGACTGCGAAAGAGGCGGTGGACGAACTCCGGCGGATCTACTGCAAGACGACCGGCTACGATTTCGGCCACATCCGCGAGCCGGAGGAGCGGTTCTGGCTCAGAGAGGCGGTGGAGTCCGAGCGCTTCGGCGGACGCATGGAGAACGAGGATGCGAAGAGGCTCCTCGAACGCCTCACGCGGGTCGATACCTTCGAGAAGTTCCTGCACAGGGCGTTCCTCGGGCAGAAGCGTTTCTCGGTCGAGGGCGTGGACATGGTAGTGCCGATAGTCAACTCGTTCGTCCGTTGTGCCAACGACTCGGACATACCCGAGGTGGTCCTGGGGATGGCGCACCGGGGACGACTGAACGTCCTCGCGCACGTACTGGACAAGTCGTACTCCAAGATCTTTGGAGAGTTCCAGCAGCCGGACAAGACCGAAGGTTCCTCGGTCGCCAGCAGCCCGGGCGGCGGCTGGGTCGGGGACGTGAAGTATCATCTCGGCATCCGGGGCTTCCACCTGGATGAGAGCGAGGAGGACTCGCGGGTCCTCATCAACCTGGCGCCGAACCCCAGCCACCTGGAGCACGTCAACCCGGTGGTCGAGGGGATGGCCCGGGCCGCCCAGGAGCAGCGTGACGAGGCAGGGCCGCCGCGGCGCGACGAGAAGGCCTCGCTGCCGGTCCTTATCCACGGGGATGCCGCGTTCCCGGGCGAGGGGATCGTAGCCGAGACGCTCAACCTGTACAAGCTGCCCGGCTACAGGACCGGCGGCACGCTGCATATCATCACCAACAACCAGCTCGGGTTTACCACCGAGAAAGAGGATGCCCGTTCGACCACCTACGCGAGCGATCTCGCGAAGGGATATGAGATCCCCGTGGTCCACGTCAACGCCGACGACCCGGAGGCTTGCATGGCGGTGGCGAGGCTCGCCTACGCCTACCGCGAGCAGTTCCACAAGGACTTCATGATCGACCTGATCGGCTACCGGCGCTTCGGCCACAACGAGGGCGACGAGCCCGCCTACACCCAGCCCGCGATGTATGAGGTCATCCGCGAGCACCCCTCCGTGCGAGAGGTCTGGGCGGAGGAGCTTGAGAGGCGCGGCGTCATCTCGGAGGGTGAGGCCGAGCAGATGGTCGAGGAGATCCAGAACCAGATGGAGGAGATCCGCAAAAATCCGGACGACGAGGTGGAAGATGACGACCTCGCCACCGACGAGCCTCACACCCCGCTCGTGGATGTTCCCGAGACGGCCATCTCGGAGGAGAGGCTGGCTGAGCTCAACAAAGCCCTCCTCGAACGGCCCGAGGGCTTCAACGCGAACCGGAAGCTCGACCGGCTCATGCAGAAGAACCGAGGCGAGTTGAACGGGTCCGATGAGGGCGGTATCGACTGGGCGCACGCCGAGACCCTGGCCCTCGCTTCGCTCTTGGAGGATGGCGTCCCGGTCCGGCTGACCGGTCAGGACAGCGAACGGGGCACCTTCTCACAGCGCCACGCGGTTCTGCACGATGCCGAGACCGGTGATGCCTACGTACCGTTGCAGAACATCCCTCAAGCGAAGGCTTCCTTCGACGTCCACAATAGCCCGCTCTCGGAGATCGCCGTTATGGGCTTCGAGTACGGCTATACGATGAACGCCCAGGACGCGCTCGTGTTGTGGGAGGCCCAATACGGAGACTTCGCCAACGTGGCGCAGCCGATCATCGACCAGTTTATCGTCTCCGGACAGGCGAAGTGGGGCCAGACGTCGGGGTTAGTCCTACTGCTGCCGCACGGCTACGAGGGCCAGGGGCCGGAGCACTCGAGCGCGCGTCTGGAACGCTACCTGCAGCTCGCGGCGCACGAGAACATCCGGGTCGCCAACTGCACGACCGCCGCCCAGTACTTCCATCTGCTTCGCGCCCAGGCCGTGCTCAAGGACGAGCGGCGACCGCTTATTATCATGACGCCGAAGAGCCTGTTGCGGCACCCTCTGGCCGCCTCGAAGCTTGAAGACCTTACAGAGGGCAAATTCAGGCCGGTATTGGATGACGAGGAGATGCGAGAGCAGGCCGACTCGGTCAAGCGGCTTATCTTGTGCTCCGGTAAGATCTACACGGAGCTTGTGGCCAGCGAGGCGCGGGAGGAGGATGGGACGACGGCGATCGCGCGCGTGGAGCTGCTGTACCCGTTCCCGGAGGACGGGGTGAGGGCCCTCATCGACGGCTACCCGAACCTCGAAGAGGTTGTCTGGGTACAAGAGGAGCCCCGGAACATGGGGGCTTGGAGCTTCGTTGAGCCGCTTCTGCGAGAGCTCTTGGATGGGGAGATGCCCGTACGGTACATCGGCAAGCCGGCTCGTCCCAGCCCGGCGCAGGGCTCGGCAGGGTTCCACAAGAGCGAGCATGCTCAGATGGTTAGAGATGCTTTCAGCGGTGCGGACGACGATACGGACAAGGAGACTTCGCCCCAGGAGATCCGGGAGAGTACCCCAAGCCAGGCCGATTAAAACGTCAAGGAGCTCAGAAGACCAGCGAGAGGAAGAGGTAGAGCGTGCCTGATATATACGTCCCCGAGCTTGGGGAGTCAGTTACCGAGGCGACGGTCGGTCAGTGGCTCAAGGGTGAGGGGGATCAGGTGAAGGCCGGCGATCCGCTCGTCGAGCTTGAGACAGATAAGATCAACTTCGAGGTCGAGGCCGAGGAGGACGGCGTTCTCCAGAGCATCGCCAAGGGCGAGGGTGAAGAGGTCGGTGTCGGCGATGTAATAGGCACTATCGGCGAAGGCGCGCCCGCGCAGGACGATGCCGGCTCCGAAGGGGCCGAAGACGAAGAGGCCGAGCAGACGCAGGAAGAAGAGCCGCCCGAGCCAGAGCCCGAGGAGCGTCCCGATCCCGCCGATCAGACCAACGGTCATCGGGAGGACGGCGACTACCGGGCGTCGCCGTCGGTGAAGAAGCTCGCCCAGGAGTATGACATCAATCTCGCGGAGGTCTCCGGCTCGGGCTCCGGCGGGCGCATAACCAAGGACGATGTGGAGCGTCTGATCCGCCAGCAGAGCAGCGGAGGAGGGCAGCAGGAAGCTCCCGCCAAGGAGACTCCCGAGCAGCGGCCCGCCTCCGACGGCAATGGTCAGAGGCAGGAGCCGGCCGCCCCGGCGGCGCAGCAGAACGGCAGAGAAGCCCTGGAGGAGCGCGTACCGCTCTCGCGGAGGCGGCGGACCATCGCGAGCAGGCTCGTTGAGGCGCAGCAGACGGCGGCGATGCTCACCACCTTCAACGAGGCGGACATGAGCGCCGTTATGGAACTGAGAAAGCGCCGCAAGGAGGAGTTCCAGGAGCGGCACGAAGGCGTCAGGCTCGGCTTCATGAGCTTCTTCACCAAGGCGGCGATAGGGGCGCTCAAAGCGTTCCCCAAGATCAACTCGGAGCTTCAAGAGAACGAGCTTATCCTCAAGCATTACTATGACATCGGCGTCGCGGTAAACACCGAGCAGGGGCTCGTCGTCCCGGTGGTGCGCGACGCGGACCGCAAGAGCTTCGCGGAGATAGAGGGGACGATCGCCGAGCTCGGTAAGAAGGCTCGGGACGGCAAGCTCGGCCTGGAGGACTTGCAGGGCGGCACCTTCACGATCACCAACGGCGGTATCTTCGGGTCGCTCAACTCCACCCCGATCCTCAACATCCCGCAGGTGGCGATCCTAGGGATGCACAAGATCCAGGAGCGCCCAATGGTTGTCGACGGCGAGATAAAGATACGCCCGATGATGTACCTTGCCCTCTCCTATGATCACCGCATAGTTGACGGCGCCGACGCCGTGCAGTTCCTCGTACGCATAAAGGATCTCATTGAGGATCCGGAGTCGTTGCTTCTGGAGGGCTAACAGCAGGGTGATCATGGCTGAGGAGAAGCCCCTATGCGGGGCTTCTCCTCTTTGCATCAGCGGTTTCGTACTCGTTTTGCCGGAGGGAGAGGTCAGGCGGAGAGAGACCTCAGAGCCTGTTAAGGTATCATCGCGAACGAGACCGAAGCACCGACAAGCGCTGCGCAAGCATCGTTTATATTGGAGGCGTAGTCTCTATCGATAAGCAGTGTTGAACTTGAGAGGGAGCATCGTGGGCGAGAACGGACTGGTGGAGCGGCTGCTTTCAGGCGACCGGCGTGCGCTCGCCCGGATCATCTCGAAGATCGAGGGCGAGGATCCGGAGGTTCCCGACATCATCTCCAATCTCTATCCGCGCACCGGAGAGGCTACTACCATTGGCTTTACCGGACCGCCCGGTGTGGGTAAGAGCAGCATCATCGCGAAGCTTATCGAGCTCTACCGAGGGGAGGATAAGAAGGTCGGCGTTGTCTCGGTCGACCCTTCGAGCCCGTTCACAAAGGGGGCTATTCTCGGGGACCGGATCCGGCTCGGAGACCATTTCCTGGACCGGGACGTATTCATACGCTCGATGGGGAGTCGGGGGCACCTGGGGGGGCTAGCGGGGGCATCGAGGCTCGCGGGGCTCGTGATGGAGGCTTACGGGATGGATGTGGTTCTCTACGAGACTGTCGGCGTGGGGCAGGGCGAGGTCGAGGTCGCTTCAGCGGCGGACACGGTGGTGCTCGCTCTGCAGCCGGGCGCGGGGGACTCGGTGCAGGCCTTGAAGGCCGGGGTGATGGAGATTGCGGACATCATCTGCATAAACAAAGCGGACCACCCGCAGGCCAAAGGGACGGCGGCCGAGGTGCGTTCGATCCTGGAGATCGGGCACGAGTTGGACCCCGAAGCCCCGCTCCCCCCGATAGTCATGACGCGCGGGGACAACGGCGAGGGCGTCGAGGAGCTCAAAGGCAAGATCGAGGAGCATCGGAAGTTCCTGCGAGAGAGCGGCAGGATCAAGGAGCGTCACTTGGCGTCTATCAGGGAGTTCGTCCTCTCCTGGGCCACGAACAAGATGGAGAAGGACATGCAGGAGCGCCTCTCAAGAGAGGATACCGAGCTCATAGAGAAGGTCCGCAAGAGAGAGCTCGACCCGATCTCCGCTGCCGAGGCGCTTTATAAGGAGGTCTAGCTGTAAGCTAGTCCCCCTGCTCTTAGCCGTAACAACACCCTCAGCGAGGGCCAGGGACAGCGGCGAGTCTGTCCGCCTGCTCCTTCTATCTATCAAGCCTCATCCGTAGGTCATCGCTGCGCTCGTCGAGACATCTCGTGACGGAGGACAATTTGCTCCCTGGAGGAGCTCGCCGGGTTATAATGTGAGTTGTAAGAAGTGTTGCTAATTCTTCTTTGAGAAAGGAGGAGCCTCATGGACCTCAGGGACGCTCAGGCCGGGCACGGCGCTTTGGGCCTGGAGGACGACGACCTGCTGAGGATGTACCGTTGCATACTTCTGGCGAGGAGGGTGGACGAGCGGATGTGGGTCCTCAACCGCCAGGGCAAGGCGGCTTTCGTGATCTCCTGCCAGGGCCAGGAGGCGGCGCAGGTGGGCACGGCCTACAACCTCCGCCCGGGCCGCGACTACGTCTACCCGTACTACCGGGACGCGGGTATTACCTTGCTCCTAGGCCAGACCCCCCGCGACCAGTTTCTTAGCCTCCTTGCCAGGAGGGAGGACCCCAACAGCGCGGGGCGTCAGATGCCGGGTCACTACAGCAGCCGCAAGCTGAACATTGTCACCGCTTCGGCCCCCGTCGGCGTACAGTACCCACAGGCGACGGGGACGGCGCTCGCGTTCAAGATGCGCGGCGAGGACGGCGTGGTCCTGGCGTGCGGCGGCGAGGCCTCGACGAGCGGCGGCGACTGGCACGAGGCGATGAACTTCGCCGGCATACATGACCTTCCCGTCGTCTTCTTGATCGAGAACAACGCCTACGCTATCTCCGTACCCGAGAAGATGCAGGTCGCCGGGTCCATATCCGGGCGGGCCGCGGGTTACGGGTTCCCCGGCGTCGAGGTGGACGGCAACGACGTGCTAGCTGTCTACGAGGCGGCGAAGGAGGCGTTCGAGAGGGCGCGCAGGGGTGATGGCCCGACGCTCATAGAGGCGAAGACCTATCGCCTCACCGCTCACTCCTCCGACGACGACGACAGGCGATACCGCGAGCGCGAGGAGATCGAGGTCTGGCGCCAGAAGGACCCGATAGCCCGCTTCGAGAAGTACCTGGAGGAGACCGGTCTGCTCGATGAAGAGCAGAAGGAGGAGATAGCGGACGGCATCAAGGCGGAGATAGACGAGGTGGTCGAGTATGCGGAAGGGGCTCCCTACGCCGACCCCGAGGAGGCCCTAGAACGCGTCTACGCGGAGGGTTAGGGATACCTATGGCGACTAAGAACCTGCTCCAGGTGATCAGCGAGGGGCTGGCCGAAGAGATGCGCTCCGACGACTCCGTGATGGTCATGGGTGAGGATGTGGGGAAGGCCGGGGGTGTCTTCCGGGTCACGCAGGGCCTCGTAAACGAGTTTGGGCCTTTCCGGGTGATGGATACGCCGTTAGCGGAGAGCCTCATAGTAGGCGCCGCCATTGGTCTCTCGGTAAACGGTATGCGTCCCGTGGCCGAGATACAGTTCGCGGACTTTATCCCGCCGGCCTTCGACCAGATCGTCAACGAGGCGGCACGCTTTTACTACCGCTCGAACGGCGCCTGGACCTGCCCGATCACCATCCGGGCTCCCTATGGCGCGGTCCCCGGCGGCGCCCTCTATCACTCCCAGAGCGTCGAAGCCTGGTTCTGCAATACCCCGGGGTTAAAAGTGGCAGCCCCCACGTTCCCGACCGACGCCAAGGGGATGCTAAAGAGCGCCATCCGCGATCCCAGCCCCGTGCTCTTTCTGGAGCACAAGAGGACCTACCGGCTCATAAAAGAGGACGTACCCGAAGAGGACTACTCCGTACCTCTCGGCGAGGCCAGGGTTCACCGGGAGGGGACGGATCTCACCGTCGTCTCCTACGGGCTGGTGCTCTACACGGTGCTGGAGGTCGCGGGCAGGCTCTCCGACGAGCACGGCATCGAGGCCGAGGTCGTCGAGCCCCGGATGCTGTATCCGCTGGACAGGGAGACGATCCTGCATTCCGTCAAGAAGACCGGAAAGTTACTGGTCGTCTCCGAGGCGAACCTCACGGGCTCGGTCTCCGGGGAGATCTCGGCCATCGTAGCGCGAGAGGCGTTCGAGTGGCTGGATGGACCGGTGATGCGCCTCGGGGCGCCGGACGTGCCAGCCGTGGCTTACGCGAAGCCGATGCTCAACTTCTTCGTGCCTTCAGCCGAGAAGATAGAGGCGGCGATGCTCGAGCTGGCCCGTTACTAAAGGAGGGATATCGTGGCGACGCCGGTGACGATGCCCCAGCTCGGGGAGAGCGTGACGGAGGGAACGATAACTCGCTGGCTCAAGGCCGAGGGAGACGCGGTCGAGAAGGACGAGCCTCTGTGCGAGGTGGACACGGATAAGGTAAGCGCGGAGCTTCCCTCGCCGTTCGCCGGCAAGGTCGAGAGGCTCCTCATCGCCGAGGGAGCCACCGTGGACGTGGGGACCGAGATCGTCCTGGTGACGGTCGAGGGAGATCTGGAACATGAGCCCTCACGCGAAGAGGCCCCGGCGAGGGAAGACGTCGTGGCGGAAGCTCCAACAGAGGAGTTCCCGGCCGCGAGAACGGAGGCCCAGCCGGTCTCAGAAGACGGCGAGAGACAGCGCGTAGTCGCCGAGGTGCGTGCGGAGGCGCATACTGGCGGTAACGGGCACAGGGATATCGAGAGCGCAGATACTCTGCGTCTTACGCGCTCCTCACCGGTGGTCCGCCGGCTCGCCGCAGAGCACGACCTGGATATAGCGGAGATCCCCGGCACCGGCATCGGCGGCCGGGTGACGAAGAAGGACATCGAGAGCTACATAGAAGAGCGCGAGGAGCACGCGACGCCGGGTCTCCAGGAGGAGAGAGAGGCCTTCGCTCCACCCGAGGAGTTGCCCGAGACCGACGAGGCACCCATCCAAGAGCGCGAGCCCGCGCCGCAGCGGGGGGAGGTCTACGAGGGCGATCGGGTGATGGAGTTGACGAGCATCCGTGGGACTATCGCAGAGCGGATGTCCCGGAGCGTGCGCGAGGCGCCGCACGCCTGGAGCATGGTCGAGGTAGACGTCACGGGGCTCGTCGCGCTGCGCGAGAGCCATAAGGACGAGTTCGCCGGGCGCGAGGGCGTGAAGCTTACCTATCTACCGTTCATCGTGAAGGCGGTGGCCGAGGGCTTGAAGGAGTACCCGGTCCTCAACTCCGTGTGGGACGGGGACAGGATCGTGCTGCGCAAGCGCATAAACGTCGGGATCGCGGTGGACCTGGAGGACGCCCTGATCGTACCGGTCATCCTTGATGCCGACGAGTTGAACGTCCTCGGCCTCGCCCGAAAGATAGATGCCCTCGTCCGGCGGGCGAGGAGCCGCCAACTCTCGCCCGACGACGTGGCCGGGGGCACCTTTACCGTGAACAACCCGGGCTCTTTAGGCTCCGTGGTCTCGGTCCCGATTATCAACTATCCGCAGGCGGCTATACTCTCAGCCGAGGCCATAGTTAATCGCCCGGTCGTGGTGGACGACGCTATAGCGATCCGCAGCATGATTAACTTGGGAGTCTCCTTCGACCACCGCGTCATGGACGGTGGCGCCGCGCTCCGATTCTTAAACGTGGTCAAGCGGCGACTGGAGGGGTACGGGCCGGAGACCAGCATCAACTGAGATGGAACTGCGCTCATCTCTGTGTATGTGCGAAGTACCCTAGATCGTCTCTCTCCGGCGATATAACTGGCCGTAGGGGTGGCCAGTATGCAGGCGCTCCATGGAGCTTATGGCGGCGATGCGCTCGAGGGCTAAAGTGTCGGCG
>CADCVD010000054.1 GCA_902806055.1 uncultured Rubrobacteraceae bacterium | reverse complement strand
ACGGTCGTCGGCGAGGTTATCGGTAAGTACCATCCGCACGGCGACTCGGCGGTCTACGACACGCTTACGCGAATGGCGCAGGATTTCTCGCTGCGGGCCCCGCTCGTGGACGGCCAGGGCAACTTCGGGAGCGTAGACGGAGACCCGCCGGCAGCCATGAGGTACACAGAGGCGCGGCTCACGCGGATGGCGACCGAGATGTTGCGGGACATAAGCTCCGACACGGTCGACTTCGCGCCCAACTTCGACGAGAGTCAGCGGGAGCCGGTCGTCATGCCGGCGAGGTTCCCCAACCTCCTCGTCAACGGGAGCGACGGCATCGCGGTGGGGATGGCGACGAAGATACCGCCGCACAACCTGGGCGAGGTCGTGGACGCGACGGTAGCTCTCATCGACAACCCCGAGTTGGGTGACGTGGAGCTTGCGGAGCATATAAAGGGGCCGGACTTCCCGACGGGGGGGATCATCGTCGGGCTCTCCGGTATACGGGACGCGATCCTGACCGGGCGCGGTTCTGTACGGGTGCAGGCCAAGGCGCACACGGAGCAGATGAAGGGCAACCGGACCCAGATCGTGGTGACGGAGATACCTTACCAGGTCAACAAGAGCTACCTCCTACAGAAGATCGCCGAGCTAGTCAAGGAACGCAAGCTGGACGGCATCAGCGACCTACGCGATGAGTCCGACCGTAACGGGATGCGCATTGTCATCGAGCTCAAGCGCGAGGCGGTGCCAAAGGTCGTCCTGAACAACCTTTACAAGCATACCCAACTCCAGCAGAGCTTCGGGGTGAACCTCGTGGCGCTCGTGGATGGCGTGCCGAAGACGCTCTCCTACAAGCAGGTCTTAAAGCATTACGTAGCGCACCAGTTTGAGGTCGTGACACGCCGGACACGCTACGAGCTCAACCGGGCACAGGCGCGGGCGCACATACTCGAAGGACTCTTGATTGCTCTCTCCAACCTCGACGAGGTCGTGGCGACTATTCGCAAGTCGCGCAGCGTAGAGACCGCGCGCAACAACCTGATGAAGAAGTTTAAGCTCTCCGAGCGGCAGGCGCAGGCGATTCTAGACCTTAGGCTGCAGCGCCTCACAGCACTGGAGCGCCAGAAGGTCGAGCAGGAGCACCGGGACCTGCGCGAGAAGATCGAATACCTGGAGAGCGTGCTGGCGGACGACTCTAAGGTGTACGGGATCATCAAGGAGGAGTTGCTCGAGGTCAGGGCGGCGTACGCTGACGAGCGGCGGACGGCGATCACGGTCGACGAGAGCGTGGACTTCGAGATTGAGGACCTGATCGCCGAGGAGGAGATGGTCATCTCCATCTCAAACGGCGGCTACCTCAAGAGCGTCCCCGTGAACACCTTCCGTAAGCAGGGTCGTGGCGGAGTTGGCGTCGCCGGCATGGAACTTAAAGAGGGCGACTTTATCGAGCACCTCTTTATCACCACGACACACCATTACATGCTCTTCTTCACCAACAGGGGCAAGGTATATCGGCTGAAGGTGCATCAACTCCCGAGGATGAGCCGGACGGCGAAGGGGCGTCATATCGCGAACCTGCTGCCGCTCGCGCAGGGGGAGAGGATCGCGACGGTCATCGCGACGAAGGACTTCAAGGAGGCCGAGCACCTCCTGTTCGCCACGAAGAAGGGTATCGTCAAGAAGACCGCGTTCCTGGAATACAACACGCCTCTGAAGAGTGATGGGATCATTGCGATCAACCTGGTCGAGGAAGACGAGCTTATAGCTGTGCGTCAGGTCTCCGATGGGGAGGATATCGTGCTCGTGACCCAAAACGGCATGGGCATTCGCTTCTCGCACAAAGACGCGCGTCCGATGGGCCGGGCGACCGCCGGGGTCAAGGGGATCACGCTGAAGGGCGGAGACAATGTGCTCAGCATGGACGTCGTTCACGACACCGCCGACCTATTCCTTATCACCGAGAAGGGCTTCGGCAAGCGCACCGAGCTCTCGCAGTTCAGGGCGCAGAGCCGGGGCGGTCAGGGTGTCATCGCGATGAAGACCGACGGCGAGCGAGGGCGTTTGGCAGGCGTAAGAGTTGTGAGGCCGGACCTGCACGAGTTGGTTATCGTCTCGAATTTCGGGACTACGATTCGCATAGACGCCGGGTCGGTCTCGCGGCAGGGGCGCTCCGCCCAGGGTGTCAGGGTGATGAACCTGCGCTCAGGCGACTCGGTGAGCGCTATAGCCAAGGTCGTCTCTAGCAGGGGCGCCGCCGAGGATGCGGGCGGAGAGGAGCTCATGCTAGAGGAGATCGCCGGAGAGCACGAGGAAGGTGTAGAGGGTGCTACCGGCAACGGTTCGAGCCCGAACGGAGGGGTGGCGCTTGGATAACGAGAGGACCTGCGACGGCGTGGTCGAGTGCACGGCGCTCGTTCTGGCGGAGAGTTGCGCGGAGCTTGACGGACGGCTCACACTCTTCGGGATACTGGACGAGCTGAGGCCCAACGGCACCGACGGCGGATACTCCTTCGTGATCTACGCCAAGTTCGAGGGTTGTGAGCACGCAGACGGAGGCGAGCGTCGGGCGCGCATCCTGATCACCGACGAGGAGGGTGAGATTCTCGAAGAGTCGGCCGAGTACTCCGTCTGGCTGAGCGGCGAGGAGAGCCCTGCGACCATCATGGCGGCCTTTGACCTGCCGGGAGACATGGAGACCGAGGATACGCTGCTCTGGGTCGAGGCGGAGCTCGACGAAGAGACTCTGGCACAGACCGCAATACCCTTGCGCGAACGATACAACGTGTAAACGACACAGAGAGGCCCGGGAATTCCCGGGCCTCTCTCACTATGGTTAAGGAACTGATCAAATGCCCGAAGATCTGGCAATATTCATCGACTGGGAGAACATCTATATCTCTACGGTCACGGAGTACGGCGCGAAACCGAATGTTTCGGCGATACTGGAGAAGTCCCGTGAGTACGGGCGCATAGTCTCCGCGACCGCTTATGCGGACTGGACTGATGGTGACTTCCGCCAAGCCCCGCCTACCCTGTACTCGAACGGCATCTCTCCTCGCTACATCTCTGCTAGGTACTTCCCCGGTGGCCGCTCGCAGAAGCGCCGGACTAACTCTATCGACGTGATGCTGGCGGTAGAGTGCGCGGACTTTCTGCACTACCATCCACAGGTTGACACCTACGTGCTCGTGACCGGCGACGGGGACTTCATCCCGCTCGTGAGCCTGCTTCGCAGCCGGGGAAAGAACGTCGTGGTTATCGGGGTTTCAGAGGCCACCTCCTACCATCTTATAGAGTCTGCCGATCACTTTATCTCCTACGCCTCGCTGCTAGAGGAGGAGCGCGCCGCTCGCGTGCGCGACCGGCAGCCGAAGAAAAAGACTTCTGATCCCTACAAGGAGTTGGTGAGCGCGGTAGAGGCTCTCAAGAAGGGCGGCAAGACCCGGGTTCTGGGGCAGGTCAAGCAGCAGATGATCGTGCAGCTCGGTTCGTTCGACGAGCGCAACGAGGGCTTCAAGAAGTTCAAGGACTTCGTGGTAGAAGCTGAGCGCCGGGGTCTGGTGAACACGGTAGACCAGGATCTGGAGCTTCAGGTCTACCTTCCTGACGAAGAGGTTCCAGAGGTCCCCGAGTCCGACCTGGCCGCTGAGGAACCGAAGGAGTCTACGGCCGTCGCCCAGACGAACGGTAGTGCGGATGGACAGCCCCAGCAAACGGCGGCGGAGGCCGAGAAGCCAGCCGAGCAGAGGCCGGAGACGTCGGTCGATGCGGAGTTTGATCTTTTGGAGGACCTCACGCCTTACGAGTTGAGGACCATTTGCAAGAGCGTAGCAGACCTCCAGCAACCAGCGTCCTTTGTAGAGATTTTCGGCAGCATCAGAAACCTGGACGAGCGGGGAGAACTGGAGTTGTCGCGAGAGGAGATACGGGAGGTCATAGAGGCGATGCTGGAGGCTGGATACCTCGCGCCCACCCGCACAAGGCCCTACGAGAAGGCCAAAGCCGACATAACCTTCTACTCCCTCGCCCGCGACCGCGAGGAGGTCAAGGCCGCGCTCGCGGTCTCTTAATCGGCTAGCTTGTAGACGGTGAGCCCCGCGCAGAGGAGAGCCACGGCGATCTGAACCAGCGAGAGTCCTATAGTCTCTAAAATCTGGAGCGTCGAGACGCTGCGTAGTAGGAGTTGCAGAGTGACAATGCCGCCGAAGCCGGCGAGAAATACCAGCGCGGCCTTGAACCTGTAGCCCTCTCCTCGCTCCCTAATCAGGGCGACCCCCATTAGGGCGGGTATATAGAAGGCGAGGATCAGGGGTATAAGGCGCAGAGCCTCGATCGTGAAGCCTAGTAACGTCTCCATTACCTCAGTCTACTACGCGCCTCGCGCTATGGTCGACGTCTCTGGACATGTATGTCTATGTACGCTAATGTACTTGTACAATCTAATGGGCATATCGGAGGCTGTGGCAGTCATGGGTATCAATCAGAGGATCCCGCTCAGGAAGTTCGCGGGTGACATTAGGCGGTGGGTCGACGAGGGCCGAAGCGATGACTGGATAGCGAGCGCTTTGGGGACGAGTTCATCATCTGTACAGTCTTTCCGCTCGCGCAACGGTATCTACCGCAAGTCTCATGAAGTAGAGATCGAAGACCTAACGGACTACGAGTCTTACGAGGGGGTGCTCGATACTGATAGCGGCCCTGAAGGTTCTCCTGGAGCCTGGTTCGACCCTTGCATCTCGGATGGTCCTCGCTGGCAGAGCCGCTGGGGAGCGGTCGACACGGTCGAGGTACGCGTGAGCCCTACAAGGATCGTACTCGTCCCCCGGGGCCGCGACATAACTCGTGACTCTACAAACGGGAACGTAAGGTCCCAGGGCCAGCCTACGGTATAATCAATGTTCGGTTCGGGCCGTCCGACCCGTCGCTGCGTCCGGTCTTGCCACCGGGCGTAGAGCAAAGTCCGGACTCGTAGCAGAGGCCGCTCGGGCCAAGAACCCGAGGGGCGGTGAGGCGTAAGCCCTCCGTCACGTCAAGTGCAACAGAGAGCAGACCAGCCGATGGCCTGAAGGTGGCAGCCTGTAAGGGCGTCGCCTCTGGCTCAGGTGATGGGTGAAAGGGTGGGGTAAGAGCCCACCGGCGGTATCCCGCGAGGGACCGGCCAGGTAAACCACCGGTGCGAGCAAGCCAAATTGTCTTGAGGCCTCCGAGGAGGTCTCGGGACGGGTAGGCGCAGCTCCCCATAGGGGAGCCCGGAAGTTGATCTTCCGGAGATGGATGGCGGGATAGAGCAGAATCCGGCTTACGGGACGGCCCAGACTATAGTACGTAACTTTCAGAACGCATTCACAGAAGAGCTCAATGCGATCCTCTATACTTCCGCTAGGTGTTGGAGGTACCCGGTTATGGGTGCGCTAGAGAGGGAGAGTAAGCATTGGCCGATACTATAGCCAAAGTAAACGACTACAAGGGCAAACTTCCCTGGTGGGTTGCCCCGATCACCATAACGGTAGTGTTGACCGCGTTCGGTCTTTACTCGTTCTTTATAGTGCTGTTCGGCCCCACGGGCGAGTATGGTGGATATCTTCTCTCGCCTTTCTACTCCCCGCCGGTAGGCGCGCCTGATTGGCTCCCCGTCTGGCTCTCACCTGCGGCCTTCATACTGTGGATACCGCTCGGGTTTAGGGCGACCTGTTACTACTACCGTAAGGCGTACTATCGGGCTTTCTTCTGGGACCCGCCGGCGTGCTCGAGCCGGGCTCAGCAGCGCGAGCCCAGGAGCCCGGAGAACTACCGGGGCGAGAGGAACCTCTTCGTCCTCAATAACATACACCGGTACTTCTTCTACGGCTCCATGGTCGTGGTCGCGTTCCTGTGGATAGAGACGGTACGGGCCTTTTTCCCCGACGGCGGGTTCGGGATCACGGTTGGCGGCCTTATCTTTTTGGTCAACGTGGTCCTGCTCTCGATGTACAGCCTCTCTTGCCACTCCTTCAGGCACCTGGTCGGCGGCAGGCTCGATTGCTACTCGTGCGTAACGGGCGGTAAGGCTCGGCTCAGGGCGTACAGCCAACTTAGCGTGCTCAACCGGCAGCACGCGCTCTGGGCGTGGCTCAGCTTGTTCTCGGTATTGTTTGCAGACATCTACGTGAGGCTTCTCATGGCGGGTGTCTTTACGGACTTTAGGTTGGTGTAAGTTGGAGAGAGATACACATACTAACGGCTCACGCGACCGGCACGAGGTGCGCGAGCACGACGTCCTCATTATCGGCGCTGGCGGCGCGGGTCTCCGGGCTGCTATCGAGGCAACGGAGCGTGGCCTCTCTGTCGGCGTGGTCACGAAGAGCCTGCTCGGTAAGGCTCATACGGTTATGGCCGAGGGTGGCGTCGCTGCTTCTCTAGGAAACGTGGACCCCGAGGACGGATGGCGCCAGCACTTCATCGACACGATGAAGAGCGGGAAGTTCATCAACAACTGGCAGATGGTGGAGCACTTCGCCAAGGAGGCCCCGGACCGGGTCTACGAGCTCGAACAGTGGGGAGCCCTGTTCAACCGAACGCCGGAGGGCAAGATCTCCCAGCGACCCTTCGGCGCGCATACGTATCGCCGCTTGTGCCACGTCGGTGACCGTACGGGGCTGGAGATGATCCGGACCCTCCAGGAGAAGACGCTGGCGACCGACACGAAGGTCTATATGGAGACCACGGTCACCAACCTCTTTAAGAAGGATGGCCGGGTCGTGGGGGCGCTCGCTTACACCAGGGAGTCGGGGAGGTTCATCCACTTCAAGGCGAAGGCGGTCGTAATGGCGACCGGCGGCTGGGGACGCATCTATAAGGTCACCTCGAACTCCTGGGAGGGGACCGGGGACGGTCTAGTGCTCGCGTACAACGCGGGGGCGGAGCTCGTGGACATGGAGATGGTGCAGTTTCACCCGACCGGGATGGTCTGGCCTCCAGGTGTGCGCGGGTTGCTCGTGACCGAGGGTGTGCGCGGCGAGGGCGGCATCTTGAGGAACTCCGAGGGCGAACGGTACATGGGGAATTATGACGAGGAGCGCATGGAGCTCTCCTCGCGCGACGTGGTCGCCCGCGCCAACTACACCGAGGTGCAGGAGGGGCGGGGGAGTCCGCACGGCGGGGTGTACCTGGATATCACGCACCTTGGTTACAACGGCATCATGAAGAAGCTTCCTACGATGCACGAGCAGTTCTTGAAGCTCGCCGACATAGACATCTCAAAGGAGCCGATGGAGGTCTTCCCGACCATCCACTACACGATGGGCGGGATCAAGGTAGACGCTGAGACCTGCGCGACCAACGTGCCGGGGCTCTATGCAGCCGGCGAGTGCGCTGGGGGGTTGCACGGGGCGAACCGCCTCGGCGGTAACTCCCTCTCGGACCTTTTGGTCTTCGGGCGAAGAGCCGGCATGGGTGCGGCAGAGTACGTCAAGTCCAATGGCGTCTCTACTGAGCTTGAGGACCGTGAGGTTGAGGAACAGAAGAAGCGTGTTTTGCATCCGCTGGAGCGGCGGGACGGGGACGAGAACCCGTACATGATCCAGCAGGAGCTCCAGGCGGCGATGATGGAGCATGCGAACTTGATGCGCAACGAGGACTCCTTGAAGGAGGGTCTCGGGAAGGTGCTTGCGCTCAAGGACCGTCTACCGAACGTGAAGGTGCAGGGCTCCACGCTCTTCAACCCCGGCTGGCACGCGGCGCAAGACGTCCATTACCTGATACAGGTCTCAGAGATCATCATCAGGGCCGCGCTGGAGCGCACCGAGCGGCGCGGGGCTCAGTGGAGGCTCGACTACGACGGGCCGGATGACGAGCTTGGTAAGATCAACTTCATCGTCACGAAGGACCAGCAGGGAGAGGTTGGCATAGAGAAGCGGGAGATCCCGCCGATGCCCCAGCACCTAGCCGAGCTATTCGATGGAGGAGACGACAAGCACGGCGGAGAGCAGCAAGGTAAAGAGAGCCAGTTCTAGGGTGCCCAGCGAGCCCTTTCAGGAGGAATAAAGATGGCCAACGAAGACGGCAGGCAGCAGCAGCAGGAGGAAGAGATAGCCTCCAAGGCGCACGCCGACGTACATCAGGACGAAGAGGAGGCGGCCCGCGAAGGTGAGAGTTACAAGCTGAAGATCTTCCGGGGCGATAACGAGGGCGGTAGTGAGGTCGAGTACGAGATACCGGCCGTACCGGGGATGGTCGTCCTGGACGCGGTGTTGTATGTCCAGGCGCACCAGGCGGGGGACCTTGCGGTGCGTTGGAACTGCAAGGCGGCCCACTGCGGTTCGTGTAGTGCGGAGATCAACGGCAGGCCCAAGCTGCTTTGCAAGACGCGGGTTGAGGAGTACCAGGGCCAGGAGATAAGAGTACACCCGCTACAGGCGTTCCCTGTAATAAAGGACCTCGTCTCGGACGTCTCGTTCAACTATGAGGTAGCGCGCTCGACGATACCGTTCAAGTCCGATGAGCAGGCGCCGTTCGAGATGTACGAGGAGGATGTCGAGAGGCTCTATGAGCCGAAGAAGTGCATCGAGTGCTTTATGTGCCAAGACGTGTGTCACGTTTTGAGGACGCATCACAAGCACGAGGAGTTCATCGGTCCGCGATTCTTCGTGAGGAACCAGTGGCTGGAGATGCACCCGAAGGATACCGAGAGCCGGCTGGAGTACCTCAAGGAGGGCAGGGGCGGCTTAGGATACTGCAACATTACCAAGTGCTGCTCCGAGGTCTGCCCGGTTGACATACACATTACCGACAACTCCATCATCCCCTTGAAGGAGCGGGTCGCCGATGAGTACTACGATCCGGCCAAGTGGCTGATGCGAAAGATCCGGGGCCGCAGGAGCCCGAAGACCGGCGCGGTTATCGGACGCAACGGTAACAGGAACGGGGGATAACTCCTCGCAGAGATCCCGCACCAAGAAGCGCGAGAGCGAAACCTGAGGGCTATCCTCTTTCGAACCGCCGTATATATTTCCGACTCAGGTGAGAGCTGGAAATACGTACGGCGGTTCCTTGCTTGGAATGATCGAGAGCCTAGCGCGCCGCGCTCACCTTATCCGGGGAAGCGGCGTCGAGACGACAGAGATAGGAAGCATCTGAACGGTTCGCAACACGCTTTTGGTCGGGCATACGGGTCTGCTCCGGAAGGAGGAGAGCGGACGACGGGCTTCGAACCCGCGACCTCCAGCTTGGGAAGCTGGCGCTCTACCAACTGAGCTACGTCCGCATAGAAGCTGATTCTATCATGCGTAGCGTAGCTCTTCTTCTACCATGAACCCGCTCGAATACAGGTTTTGTCCCCGCTGCGGCGGACCGCTTGGCCTTCGTGTCGTCAAGGAAGGCGAGCCGGAGCGGTTGGTGTGCGAGGAGTGCGGCTTCGTTTTCTACCAGGGGCCGAAGCTGGTGGCGGCGGTCATCTTTGAGGTCGATGGCGGTATCTTGCTCACCCAACGCGCCATAGAGCCGGGCTACGGCAAGTGGACGTTCCCGGGCGGGTTCGTGGAACGCGGGGAGAGAGCCGAGGCCGCCGCCGAGCGTGAGGCGCGCCAAGAGGCGGGTATGGAAGTCGAGGCGGGCGAGATCGTCGGGTTGTACTCCTACGAGGATCAGATACCGGTTATCGCGGTCTTTGCAGGGCGGTTTAGAGGCGGAGAGATGCAGCCTCTCGACGAGACGATGGCCGTCAGGGTCTTTCCTCGAGACGAGCTACCATGGAACGAGATGGCCTTTCCGAGCACCGAAGAGGCGCTCGGGGATTACCTGCGCAAGTTCTAACCCTCGTCTGTGGTGAGCATCCTCTCCACCGCTGCGCTGATCTCCGCCTCATCCGCCAGTCGTCCGACACCGGGCTCCTCTTCGGCTGACGCCATGACGCCCTCCGAAGGGCCGACGAAGGAGTGGTTCCAGCCATCGAGAACTTGAACGTTGCGCATCGTCGCCGGGTTCCCCCACATCTCCGGGTTCATAGCCGGGGCCCAGAGAACCCGTCTGGCGCCGGCGAGGATGGTGGCGGAGAGTAAGTCGTCGCCGAGGCCGACGGCGACGCGGGCCATCGCGTCCGCGGTCGCGGGGGCTACGAGAACGAGGTCGGCCCAGCGTGCCAGGGAGACGTGCTCGACCCTGCCAGATTCCTCCCACCAAGTTCTGTCGGTGTATATGCGGCTCCCGGTCGCGATAGACAGAGTCTCTTCAGGGATAAAGCGGAAGGCGGCCTCGGTAGCTACGGTCTTCACCGCGTAACCGGCTTCGCGGAGGCGCCGGATCACCCCCGGCGCCTTGTAAGCGGCGATACCGCCCGTCACCCCTACGAGTACCTTCTTGCTGCCGTCTTCCACAATCAAGAGTATATACCGCTAAGATAAGCACTCATGAAAGAGACGCTAAAAGGAAAGGTCGCCCTCGTCACCGGAGCCTCGAGCGGCATCGGCGAGGCCACGGCGCGGACTCTGGCCGAAAGGGGCGCCGCGGTGACGCTCGTCGCGCGTAACGAGGAGCGGCTAGGGTTTATCACGCGTGAGATCTCCGCCGCCGGAGGACAGGCGCTCGCCTTAGAGACCGATGTCACGGACAAGGATTCGGTGAGAGACACGGTCGAGCGAACGGTGGAGCAGTTCGGCACGCTGGACATACTGGTCAACAACGCAGGGCTCGGGCTCTCGGGTCGCGTCGCGGAGCTACGGTCGGAGGACCTGCGTTACGTATTTGAGGTGAACATGCTGGGGCCATTGAACTGCTTACAGGCTTCGCTACCGCACATGAGGCGGGGGGGACGCATAATCAACGTCTCCTCTGTGGTGGGGAAGCGCGCGATTCCGAAGGTCGGCGGCTACTGCGCGACCAAGTTCGCCCTGAACGCCCTCTCTGACTCCTTACGCGTCGAGGTCGCCGACCGGGGCATTACAGTCACCAGCGTGTATCCGGGGACCACCCGGACCGCCTTCCGGGAGAACTCGCGCCGCACGAAGGACGAGAAGCGCGGCTGGCGACCCAAGGGCATAACACCTGAGAAGGTGGCCGAGAAGATCTCAGACGCTGCCGAGAACGGCGGCCGGGACCTCTATGTTACTCTACCGGACCGTCTCTTCATCGTCGGTACAACCCTGGCGCCGGGCCTGTTCGACCGCGCGCTACGCCGCTGGGCGAAGGACTGACAACGTGGGCTTCGAAGAGAGCGTGCTCGCAAGACTCGGACGCTACCGTGAAGAGGCCGACCGCTCGCTGGAGACGCAGCGCGGGATATGGAAGACTACCCGCCGCTTCTCCGAGCGGCTCTTCGGGGGTCTGGAGTACTCGGCGGCGCTCGGCCGTAGAGCCGGGTTCGGGATGGAGGCCGAGCGAGCCCGGAACATCCTCGTCCTGCGCGTAGAGGCCGCCCCTAGGACGGAGACACGGCTAACTCTCGGGCTCACGAACGGCGTCGCCGCCGAGACCGACGAGGACCTGATGCACGAGGAACTCAGCCGCTACAGTCTCGATCCCTCTGGCTACTCGGGCCGTATCCTTGGCTGGTCGGAGGAGGCCGGGGAGGAACCCTGTCAGACCTTCGCCGTCTATGGGGATGGGTCATGGAAGACGAAGGGGCTCTTCGTGACAAAGGCCCGGGGACGAGTGGACGACGCGGATGAGATACTCAACGGCTTCTGCCTGCGGATCGTGGGCCGTCTCGTCGATGTGGTCGCTATGACCGGGGGTACGGGGCGCCGGTGGGGGACCGGGTCCTACACCCTGCCGGATCTCTTGTCAGGGGTAGAGCACCCCATGAAGGTGCGTCGGCCCAAGTAGAAGGGTAAGCACCCGCGAACCTCGCTACACAGCCGAGCTTGCTCCCCGCGCAAGAAGCGAACGTACCGCTATAGCCCTTGACCGCTGGTCAGCCCGGTCGCCGGCAGGATACTAGAAGGCGTCGAATCTGTCTACAGACCTCACCTCGTAGATCGGCAAGATACCGCTGCTCGTGACCTTTTCGGTAAGCATAAGCAGTCTGTGACGTACCAGAGCCTGCAACGCCGCTTCTATCTCTTCCTCGGGGCAGTTCTTGAGGATGTTACGGAGGTCTTTGCGGTTTATCTGCCGGTGCCCGAGAAAAGAGCAGAGGCCGGCGTAGAGAACTCTCGGAGCGGGGGAGAGGGGAAGGGACCAGACCTCTGGCTCGTACCACAGGTCTCCTACTACCACGGCATTCTCCGGTCGTGTTCCGCGGGCGTCAGAGAGGAGCGTGACCTCCGGGAGCACGCTCCTCTTCCGCTTCGCCTTCACCGTAGGACGGTCCGTACCGTCTCGCCGACGGCGGGTGTGTGAATCTTGTAGCTTGGTCCGAGGCGGTAGGCGAAGTCGCTTATGCGCCGTCTGGAGCCGTGGATGAGG
>CADCVD010000053.1 GCA_902806055.1 uncultured Rubrobacteraceae bacterium | reverse complement strand
TGGTATAGAGGTCGCGAAGATCATGGGCTCCTCGTTCTACGAGTACGGCGAGTGGGGATACCTTGAGGTGGATCCCTCAAACGGTTCGACCGTCCGCGCACTGGCTCCGCCGGATCGCCTGTATAATCCCAGCTCGGCGGCCAAGCTTTTCAGCGTCTCCACAGCACTTGACGACCTCGGGTTCGATCACCGCTTCGAGACGCCGGTCTACGCGCAGGGAGAAATCACAGACGATACGCTCACCGGAGACCTGGTGCTCGTCGCTAGCGGCGACCTGACCATGGGCGGGCGCACAACCACCGACGGCAGCATCGCCTTCACGTCCATTGACCACACCTACGCGAACGACGTTCCAGGCGCGATACTCACCTCTGAGGATCCGCTCGCAGGGCTCGACGAGATCGCTGATCAGATATACAAGTCCGGCATCACGAGCGTAGACGGCGATGTCATTATTGACGATCGACTCTTTGATCCATCCCCAACCGTAGAGCCCGACCCGACCCTCGATCCCTGGCCGAGCCCGATCACGATAAACGACAACGTCATCGACGTGGAGATTACACCGGGGGAGGTCGGGGAGGTGCCGGAATCGGTGACGTGGCGACCCCAAGCCGCCCCCTACGAGATAGACGTACAGGCGGAGACGGTTGCTGCAGGCGAACCGAATACCGTGAGCGTGAGTGCCGCATCCGACGGCGGCATAGTCGTCAGCGGCAACATAGCTGCCGACGCAGGTAAGCTGCTACGGATTGTGCCCATAGAAGATCCGGCCGCCTTCGCGCGCACGGCGCTGATCGAGGCGCTAGAGCGTGCCGGCGTCTCCGTCAGCGCCTCCTCCACCGGCTCTAACCCGACCTCCGAATTACCCGAGAAGGGGTCCTACGACGCCAACGCCGAGGTTGCAGCTTACGAGTCGCCGCCCTTTAGCGAGTACGCCAAGCTGATTCTTAAGGTGAGTCACAACTACGGCGCCAAGGGCTTGCACAGAGGGAAGAAGGTGCACACGGCCAGACCGCAGGGATGTTGAGGTGGAACACAGCGTTGCGCTAGTCCTGTTCAAGGCGACAATGCCTACAATGCTCTCTGCTCGACATGCCTGCCCCGGAGCGCGGCTGCTGCCTGTCAAATCGCCGATCCTGTCTTAGACGGGGCCATGGAAGCTGTATTGACATCATCGGTACCGTTGGCCTTCCGGTTAGCGTCGGACCGCCGGCTCTTCGGGCAAATAGACTGCGCCAGCAGGATAGCCCGGTCGACCCTGAAGACGTTTGAACGGGTCACCAGAGCTTTAAACGCAGGGTCTTCGGCGGTTTCTGCGGACCAGCAACCATTCTGATCTTGCCCTGGCCGCGTATGTTGCGGAGGCGAGAAAAGTGCGCCGCCCTACTCAGTAGGGGTGCTCAAGTTGGTCTTGCGTGATCTAGCGTAGCCGTCTGTGGCGAACATTGGCCAGGCTTACTTCCCAAAAACGTTGCAGGCCGACTCTCGTTGTTCCGATTACGACACACAATCTTCTCGCTGTAGCACGCGCAAAAGCATGAGCCCTCGGGCTAGCTCCGTGTCAGAACCGGAGAGTTCTTAGGATCGACGCCTCACTTGTGTTCCCTCGCTCGCCGACGTCGTTTCGCCGGAAGGCGGTTCTTGTTCGTTGGGAGACCATCTTACATACGCGCTCCCGTAGTCTTCAGTGGTTGACCATTCTCTGATCACCTTGCCGCCGTCGTCGAGAATCTGCACCCGCAACTCCTTGCTGTTCCCCGCGGTCTTCCAAGCCTCGGCCCATGCGTAGTCTCCGGAACCGGAGTCGGTACGGACTACAACCTCGTAGTCCTTGGGGACGACTCCTTCGACCGAGCGGCTGGAGAGGAGGTTGCCGTAGTTGAGACCGAACTGCTCACCCGCAGCGCCCTTTACGCGTACGGTCACCTTCTTCGGGTTTCCCTCTGAGGTGTTCCCGTACAAAACTGAAGGATCAGTCCGCGGCTCAACCCTATCAGGCCGTGTATCCTCCTGGGTCTGCTCTGAAGCTGTTCCGCGGTCTTGGCCCTGGGATGCCAGCAGCGCAGCGTAACTGATCACCCCGTAGCACACCGCCACCCCGATCAAAAGCCCAAAAATCTCGCGCCAGCCTATACCCAATCCTCGCCGTTCCATTCACTCGCGGGCAAACCCTCCGATCAGATTGTATCGCGCTTTGGGTCTCGCCCCGCGAGATATAGCAGCAACAACCTCTGGAGAAGAGCCGCCTCTCCTGTCAAGAAGCGTAGAGTGGAAGAGTCAGTCCGCTGGGGAATACAACGTACCCGCTTACTGTATAGCTTTCCCCGTGAGCGAGGCTGGCAACTACTACCACCCTGCTGAAGTCCGGTCCGCTCTTCGGCTGGCTCGGGGTGTCTGCAAGCCCTGTCCTGTAAGCGACTACCAAGAAGAACGAGAAAAAGCCTGGTGCCCGTCCAAATGTGGGGAAAGGGAAAGGAGGAGTAGAGCACCAGGTTAATGTCTATATTCTAAGTGCATATACGTGCGTTTGTCAAGTGAAATTTTCAGGTCTGTCCGGCGGGAGGAGATAGCATGGTTCCTCTGCCCTCTCGACGCCCCCGGTAACCTTTTCTTTGTTGGTAGGATCTCACGTTCCTTCTCACCGGTCCTCTTTAAATTCAAAGATGCGAACCGCATCGCGAGAGAGCTTGACGGTTAGGTATCAGAGAGCGGCGAGTAGTTCGGATACTGCTGGAGTATCTGCTCTATTGTTCAGGCCGCCTAAAGTTCGTCCGTCCCATCTCACGAATACCTGAGGTCCTAGCTAAGGGTTACTAATGTGAGGCTTTACTTTTCTGCATCTACCGAGCGCATCGCCTTGATCGAACGCCGCTTCGGTCGCGAAGATCCATTCACCACTGGCTCTTTTACTCACTACCTGGTGCAGAGTCTGAGCCCAGATAACACGCATCCTTGGCGAGAAACCATGATGTTCGGCCCCTCATAATCGCGGAGCTTGGCGTAGAGGAACGCGGTCAAGTCGCTCTCGCCTTCACTGTAGTTTTGATCAGTATCCGATACCCAGAGCTGTACGGTCGATATTCCCCTGCCAGCTTACCGGTGCGTCGACTTTTCGGCCTCCAGAGACGACCGGACGCGTCTGAACTCAACCTGAAGCCACCCGGTTAATTCCGACGCGCGCGACAGGTCTCCGGAAACCCCGGCGTCTTGCAGCTCCGCGCAGAGCCCGGCCATCGGGCGGGCTCCCATACTCGCGCAACTCCCCTTGAGGGCGCGCGCAACACGCTCTATGGAGTGCGCGTCGCCGCTCTCTGCCGCCTCCTGCAGGTTGCTCAGTTGCAGCGGTACGTCGTCCAGGAATAACTCTATGAGCTCCGTCAGGATGTAAGGCTGGTCCTCTCTTTGCAGCTCCGCAAGCCCGCAAGCGCGGAGTGGTCGATAGGATCGTCTTCCTGAGCTTCGTTAGCCGATTCAGAGAAGCTAGCCTCAGCGGGTTTCTGGATCTCCTCAGAGACCCAGCGCCGTAGAACCTCCTCCAACTGCCCCTGCTTCACCGGCTTGGGAACGTAGTCGTCCATCCCCGACTCCAACGCCTTCTCCCTGTCCCCCTGCATGGCGTTCGCCGTCATCGCTATGATCAGTGTGCGCCGACGGCGACGACGACCCTCCCTGCCCTCCTCCTCACGCCTCCTTGTGTGTGCTGTTGCCTCGTAGCCGTCCATTTCCGGCATGTGAACGTCCATCAAGACCGCCGCGTAGGGGATACGTCCGGCGAACTTTAATCCGCCGTACATAGGAGCACCGATTGCAGGTGGCAAAGGTCAGGCGAAACGCGCAGTTGTTCCTCTCGGAAAGATCAGTTTCGTCCAGTATTGTTAGTTGAGGTGGAGAGCAACTCGCCGCAAAATCGGTGAGGCGCTCGCCGTCGGGAGGACCGAAAAAGAAGAGGCTCGCCGAAGCTCTCCAAGCGGTTTAGAGTTCCCGCCCGAAGGTATAAACTACTCAAGTAGCAAGCATCTATCCGTATGCGAACACAGGAGGAAAGGAGGCGCAGCTCATGGACGACAGGCGTAAGTCCAAGACGAGCGGCGACGACAAAAGAGAAGGCGCGATGGACAAGGCGAAGGGCCGCCTCAAGGAGGCTACGGGCGCCCTGACCGGCGACAAGGACAAGAAAGCCGAAGGCCGCGACGACCAGCGCAGCGGCACCATGAAGGAGAAAAAGGGCCACCTCAAGGATCTGTTCAAGTAGCAGAAGCCCTAACGTTACCCCTCCCGGGGCCGGGTCACACAACCCGGCCCCGTTTGCGTTGCGCACGGTCTTTTAGCGCCGTACGCTGGGGCCTACACGCTTCATGGCGGTGCGGAAGTCGTAGGTGGTGATGGAGAGGCTGCCAAGCTTGTGCGGCGTGATCCTTTTCTCGAAGTCGCGCAGGTTGATCGAACGCCGCATACATACCATCGCCGCCTCCCTGCACAGGGCTTCGAGATCCGCCCCTGAGTAGTCGCGCGTCACGGCGGCGACCTGCTTGAGGTCCAGGTCGGGTGCGGTCGGCATGTCTTGTGCGTGAATCTTCAGGATATGCAACCGGGCCTCCGCGTCGGGCAGGCCCACCTCTATCTCGTGGTCGAACCGGCCCGGTCGCCGCAGCGCCGGGTCGAGCGCGCTCGGGCGGTTGGTCGTAGCGATGACGCAGACGCGTCCGAGGTCGTTCATACCATCCATGAGCGAGAGAAGCTGGGAGACGAGGGTCGCCTCGAAGCTCTCGCTCATCGTGTCACGCGAGGCGGCGAAGGAGTCTATCTCGTCGAAGAGGATTATCGCGGGGGCCTTGGCACGAGCCTCGGAGAAGATGCTGCGCAGGCGTTGCTCGCTCTGGCCCCAGTACTTGTTGAGGATCTCCGGCCCAGCCACGGCGATAAAGTGCGCCCCGCTCTCGTTGGCGACCGCCCGGGCGAGAAGGGTCTTCCCGGTCCCCGGCGGTCCGTAGAAGAGTATTCCCCTGTGCGGACGGATGCCCAGCCTCTCGAAGATCTCCGGGTGGGTTATCGGTAGCTCTACCGCCTCGCGCACGAGGGCTACGGTCTCGCGCATCCCGCCGACGTCCTCGTAGCGCGTCTCCGGCACGTTTCGGCTCCCCGGCGCGGCCCCGCTTGCGGCCACGACCCCGGCACTACCCTGGCGCACGCTCTTCGCGAGCCGTTCGAGGATGCCCTCCCTCGGCTCGAGCGGCGCGCTCTCCTCGGTAAGGGCGTCCCTGTTCTTCGTCACGGTCCAGTTAGTAACCGGGCCGCTGCCCTTGTAGCGCCAGGTCTCGTCGCGATTCGGGTCGATCTCCTCGGGCAGGCGCGCCAGGATCTCGGCCGTGCCGTCGAGTTCGAGGATCGGGCAGCGAACGCAGGGGCCGAGGTCTGAGAGAACGCGCTCTGTCAGACGTTCCTTGTCCACCCTGTAGACCCCGTCCTCGCCCGTCTCGCCGAAGGCGTACCAGGAGTTCGGGGTGGCGTGCTCATTGTCGTAGACTCGGATCTGCTTGCACGAGAAGAGCTGCTTGTCGGCGAGCTTCTTCGGCGTGCACCACTCTAGCGCCGTCTCACCCCGGTGCTGCTTGCGCAGAAAGCAACCCAGGCCCGTGAAGAGCTCTTCGCCCGAGAGCGAGACGCCGTCCGCCGAGTACTCGGCCTCTCTCTCACCACGCAGGTGCGTTCGTAGCTCGTCCAGGGACCGCCACTCCTCCGGGAGATCCAGCTCGACCGTGACTCTGGAGGCGCCGTTCACGCCCTCTATCCGGTAAGATGAATGACGAGCCGCGACGGAGGCCGCCCGCTCTAGAGCGCCCTCGGAGGCAAGAGGAAATCTCATGCTAACCCTCACGAAGTACGATTCTATCACCGCGCGAACGAACCGGACCGCGCAAGGAGGAAGACTAATGGCAGACAGAAAGAATCCGCCCGTCTCGACCCGCCGCGGCGACGACGGAACCACGACGCTCTTCGGCTCGGGGAGGATGTCAAAGAGCGACGGCCGCATCATTGTTTTGGGCGACGTGGACGAGGCTAGCTCGTTTATAGGGCTCGCCCGCGCGGAGACGGAAGGAGACATGGCGGAGCTCCTGATCGGGCTGCAGAGACTCCTCTACCGCGTGATGGGTGACGTGGCCATGCCCGAGGAGAAGAACGTGGTCGGCGAGAATGACGTCGAGTACCTTGACGCGGCGCTCGAAGAATGGCGGGACCGCACCGAGATCCCCAAAGAGTTCGTCATTCCCGGGGAGAGCCGTCTTGGGGCTCTCCTCGACGTCGCCCGCTCGGTAACACGCCGCGCGGAGCGGAGCCTCGTCGCCGCGGGCTACGCCGGGGAACACCCCTGTGCCCTAAAGGCCGTAAACCGCCTCTCGGATCTCCTCTTCGTCGTCGCCCGCAACGCCGACGGCAGGAACTCCCTCTCAAGAGGGTAGACCGATCCCCCGCGCGGAGCCTCCGGCGGCGGGTTCCGTGCCAGGAGTATGATGTGAGGCGACAGGAGAGGCTGAGGAGGAGATAAGAGTGGCGGCCAAGTTCGGGGTGTTCGTACCGCAGGGTTGGAGGATGGACCTCGTCGAGATAGAGGACCCGGTCGAGCAGTACGAGGCGATGACCCGGGTGGGGCGGGTCGCCGAAGAGTCAGGGGGGTACGACTCGATCTGGCTCTACGACCACTTCCACACCGTCCCGGAGCCTACACAAAACACCGTCTTTGAGTGCTGGACCGCCACCGCCGGCCTGAGCCGCGACACCCAAACAGTAAAGATCGGGCAGATGGTGACCTGCAACGGCTACCGGAACCCGGCGCTGCTCGCCAAGATCGCCTCGACCGTGGACGTGATGAGCAACGGGCGTCTGCTCTTCGGGCTCGGCGCGGGGTGGTACGAGCACGAGTGGAAGGCTTACGGCTACGGCTTCCCCGAGCTTCGGGACCGGATGCGCGCCTTCAGGGAGGCGTGCGAGATCATCCACCGCATGTGGACAGAGGATGAAGTCGTCTTCGACGGCGAGTATTACAAGGTAGACAAGCCGATCAACGAGCCGAAGGGCGTGAGCGACCCGCACCCCTCGTTCTGGATCGGGGGCAGCGGCGAGAAGGTCACCCTGAAGCTCGTCGCGAAGTACGGCGACGCCTGCAACGTCGGCGGCGACATAGAGAGGCTCAAGCACAAATTCGGCGTACTAAAAGGGCACTGCGACGACGCCGGGCGAGACTACGAGGAGATCATCCGCTCCACCTCCATTAACGTGTACCTCCTGGAAGAAGGCGAAGACCCCGAGGCCGCGACGCAGGAGGCCCGCGGCTCCACGACCTACGAGGAGTACAGCCGCGAGTTTATGGTCGGCACACCCGAGCAGATCTCCGAGCGACTCCAACCGATGGTCGACGCCGGCGTAAACTACTTCATCACCTACATGCCCCGCGTCGCCTACGATCCCGCTCCCGTCGAGAAGTTCGCGCGGGAGGTAGTCTCTAACTTCTCCTGACGCGGCGGACGCGTCCGCCGCATTAAGGGCGTAGAATCAGGTGGTGAACAACTATAAGGGCAGAGCGACCGTGCTGGCGAAGGTCTACCTGATCCTGCTCGCCGCCGTGTTCGTCGGGTTGCGTACCGTCTTCTCCATGTCCATGCTTGAACGTTATTCGCCCCTCACGGTAGCGACCCACCCGACGCTCTTCGCGGCCCCGGTTACCCTGATGCTCTCCTCTCCTTTCCTACCGGGCGTAGCCCCTGGCCTTGGTCTCGGGGTCCGGGCGGCGATCGGCTATGCGGCCATCTTCGCCACCGCCTTCACCTTCGCCGCCTGGCAACGTGGCATCTCGCGTATAGGGGCCAACCGCGTGCTCTTCTACCAGTACCTCATTGGCCTTGCCGGCGTAGCCTCGGGCATTTTCTTCTTCGACGAAGACCTTACCTGACGAGCTAAACGGGGGCGCCGTCATCCTCCTCGGCGTGCAAGGTAGACACCGAGGAGGATGACGACCGAACCCGAAAGGAGCAGCACGCATGAGCACCTCACAAGACGACTCGGAAGACCTCAATCCAACCCCGCCGGAGGGAGGCTACGAGCTCTACAGACATAAGAACGCCGCCCAGATGAACACGAAGAACTGGTCCGGCCTCTACTGGGCTCGCCGCAACGAAGAGGGAGACTACGAGCTACGCAGCGTGCCCCGGTCGGAGGGCGAACACCCCGCACCGGGCGGCATCTTCCCCAAAGAAGGCTTTGAGAGATGCTACGAGAAGGTGAATAAATCGTAAGAGGCCGAGCTTCGGGGTTGACGGACGAGGCAGAACTAGATCAACCGATACGGGTATAGGTGCCGGTGGCGAGCGCGACGACCTCGCCGCTCTCCTCCTGGGTGACCTCCGCTTCGGCGATGGTTATTCGCCCGCCATCCTTGCGTATCTGCGCATCACAGACGAGCGTCCCTGGTTTGCCGGGCTCCAGGTAGTTGATCTTAATCTCGATTGTGACGGCGCTCTCTTCCTCCTCCGCCGTCGTCTTTATGGCCTCGGCCATCGAGACAT
This sequence comes from uncultured Rubrobacteraceae bacterium, assembly GCA_902806055.1. GTDB lineage: Bacteria > Actinomycetota > Rubrobacteria > Rubrobacterales > Rubrobacteraceae > Rubrobacter_F. The sequence continues at coordinate 32,608 of CADCVD010000053.1, read as the reverse complement.
CCACCAGGGTGTATACGGCACCCCCGTGAGCGGTGCCGCTCGGGTTGAGGTGATGATCCTCGACCTGCAAGCGCACGACGGCGCACCCTTCCTCCATACTCGATATCTCGGTCCCGACGAACTCTCTAAAGCCTGCGTTCTCACTCATGAGGGGATGCTTTACCCCCGCGCGGCTAGGTCAAACTTCGGCCTTCGGTAACCGGAGAATATCTATCGCGTGCAGAGAGCGGGGTCAGTGTTAGATAATAACGTACGAGAGAGAACGATCCACTATGCCTACACCTACTAACACACCCTTTGTGGACCGCAGCGACGCCGGACAACGCCTGGCCGAGAAACTAAAGCCCTACGCAGGAGACCGACCCGTGATATTCGCCCTGCCGAGAGGCGGGGTGCCGGTAGGGGCGGAGGTTGCGCGCTCTCTAGAAGCGCCGCTCGAGGTCATCGTCTCCAGGAAGCTAGGCGCTCCGGACCAGCCGGAGTTCGGCATCGGAGCCGTGGCCCCTCGCGGCGTACGCGTGCTGAACGAGCGTGCCGTAAGGATTCTTGGCATCCCGGAGGATTACCTGGAACGGGTCACCGAACGTGAGTCGGCCGAGGTCGAGCGGCGCCTGCGGCTCTTCCGCGGAGACCGGCCCTACCCCAACCTGAACGGGCGGACGGCAGTACTTGTAGACGACGGCCTCGCCACCGGCGTAACGGCTCGCGCGGCGCTCCATACCCTGCGCCGCATGCGGCCCGGAAAGCTCGTCCTGGCCGTCCCCGTCTGCGCGCCGCAGACCGCCTCCCTGATAAAGCCGGAGGCGGACGACCTGATCTGCCTGGTCGCCCCCACCAACCTCGAAGCTATCGGTCTCTGGTACCGGGACTTTCGGCAGGTCCCCGACGAAGAGGTCGTCCGCCTGCTCGAAGAAGCCCGCCGAAGGACGGGGCCGGAGCCTGAGGCTCCAGCCCCCTGAAGTAGCGGCTACCTAGAGACCAAGCAGGTTCAACGATGGTCGTGGTGACCCTCATGGCCGCCATGGTGATACTCGTGGACGACGGCATGCCCCTTACCCCGGGCGAGGAGGTAGCGGTTGACCGGGAAGGCGGCGACGAAAGCCACGGCCAGGGCGAAGGCGAGGCTTCCCCAGAAGAGGAAGCTACCGATCCCAGCCTCCATCGCTCCTGGTATTACGAGCATGATCAGGTTGTCCACTATCTCCATGATCGTGATCGAGAGCGTGTCCGCGGCGAGAGCCAGGGGCAGCGCCGTCGCCAGCGCGACGCCCGAACGCAATACGGGCACCAGCGTAAGCAAGTAGCCGAAGAAGAAAGCAAGCGCGACGGCCAGCGCTATCGTGGCGAAGTCGCTCCACCCGAGGGCCGTCCCGATCACCATCCCCAACACCTCACCAATAGCACAGCCAGTGAGGCAATGCGCCGTGGCGCTGAACGCCAGCCGATTGAGAGAAGAACCTTCCGCCATCATCATACTCCTTCCCGAGCTTGCTCGATGAAACAACTATATACCCCCCTAGGGTATATGTCAAAGCTAGAGGTTTTTCTTCTGGGGCAGCGTCAAAAGCAGGGAGACGCACAAGACTCGGCGCATCTCCCCGCTCGTTTGTGCCGGTGGTTGGACTTTAGCCCTCAGGGTAGTTCTGTTGGCGCAGCTCGATCATCTCCCCTATCTCCCGCGATTGGGCGTCTATGATTCCCCTAGCGAGACGTTTTATCTCGGGGGTCTCGCTCCGCATGTTCGCGACACTAGCCATCTCTATAGCCGAGGCATGGTGCGGGATCATCGAGTCTATGAACGCCAGATCGAACGGCTCCTGCCCGGCCAGCTCGTCCGGCATCTCCATCGCATACATCGATGGCTCCTCGGGGCTCATTATCAAGGGTACCTCCGACGATCCGAACTGCTCCTCCTTGATGGAACTCAGCTCGTCTATCTCCGCTTGCTGAGTGGCGACCACGTCATCCGCTATCCGCCTTATCTCGGGGAGCTGTGCCTCCTGTCGGGCTACTTGCGCCATGTCTATAGCCATCTGGTGATGTGCGGACATCATGTCTATAAAGCGCTCGTCGGAGTACTCGCCGTCCACGATCAACTCTTTCGGGGCCGCCTCCTCCGAACCCATCTCCATCGAGCCGTGATCCATCCCGGCCATCTCACTGGTGGTTTCTTCGGTTGCTTCCTGTGTGTCGCCGCCGGACCCGGCGCTTCCCTGCGTGCCCCCGCCGGAGCCGCCGCAAGAGGCAGATATCAGGGTCGCCGCGAGCAGTAACGCGGGCAGCCAGAAGCTCGTCCGTTTCTTCAAGATTGCTCCTCTCCTGGAGTTAGTCTCTTTCTCGTCTCCAGGAGAGGTTCATAGCCTGAACACCTGAGTGAGGGGAGGTGTGGGCCCTCGGGCAGGGTAGAAGACTGGTAGCGGGACGCACCGCCGGAGAAGCCAGGGAGCGGCGGATATATCCCGCGTCCGGGCGCCGCTTAGTAGCAGCCCTACAACAGCCCCGAAGAGGACCGAGACAAGGGCTACCGCATAGCCCACATAACCGAGGCTATGGTGGTCCCCGGTATGGTCTCCCCGGTCCCCCGTCGGCGCATGAGACGTTCGCTCCCCGGAGTGTTGAGGGCTGTTCGGCGGATCGGCGAGTTGGTGAACGACGCCGAACAGGCCGTGGCACAGCAGGAGCGCCACCAGTAGCACCAGCGCGGTCGTTCTCTTCACTCTCTCGGATTCGAGATTCAGGGATACACCCCCTCTCGCCCGGCCTCGCTCTACTAAGCCGACCTAAGCCTCTACTGAGTATCCAGCCTCTTCTATCGCGCCCTCAAGATCTTCGGTCGTCACCCGATCCTCGTCGTAGCGCACCTCGACGGTACCCTTCTCGAAGTCCGCGTTCGAGCTCTCCACCCCGGAGAGCTTGCCGAGCTCTTCCTCGACGGCAGCCTTGCAGTGCCCGCAGCTCATGCCTTCCACTCTCAGCGTTCTGTCCGTCATCACCGCTACCTTTCTACTTGCTAGACCCTCAGGAACCGCTCAACAGCCCGGGTCAACTCCTCTATCTTCTCGTCCGCGTTCTCACCCTTCTCGATGGACTCGCGAACGCAGTGCTCGACGTGGTCCTTCAGCAGGATCGCGCCTACCTTTTCGAGGGCCGAGACGACGCTTGAGATCTGGGTGAGTACGTCCACACAGTAGACCTCTTCGTCGACCATCCGCTGCACGCCCCGTACCTGACCCTCGATTCGCCGGAGACGGTTTTGGACCTTCTCCTTGTCGTTGGCCTTTATATAGCCGTGTGCGGTCCCATCCACTCTCTCCGTCTCCTGTTCCAAAGCGCTCCTCTCCAACTTAGATCCTTGTACGCCGCAACCGCAAGGCGTTGCCGAGTACGGTAACGGAGGACAATGCCATCGCCGCCGCCGCGAGCACGGGGTTCAAGAAGCCGTATTCGCCGAGAAAGGGACGCAGCACGTCCGGCACCGTGCCGCCCGCGAAGAACGGGTAGAGCGCTCCGGCGGCGACCGGGATGAGCAGGACGTTGTAGGCGAAGGCCCAGAAGAGGTTCTGCTTTATGTTCCTTATGGTCACCCTCGAAAGCTTTATAGCCCGCGCCACCCCGCGCACGTCGCCGGAGACGAGCGTGAGATCCGCGGCCTCCATCGCCACGTCAGTCCCCGTGCCTATCGCGATGCCTACGTCCGCCCGCGCGAGCGCCGGCGCGTCGTTGATCCCGTCGCCGACCATCGCGACGACCTCGCCCTGCTCTTGCAGCTTCTTTATCTCGCCGTCCTTGTCCTCCGGCAGGACCTCCGCGAGCACACGCTCGATTCCTAAAGCGCGCGCCACGGCGTTCGCGGTACGCTGGTTGTCCCCGGTGAGCATGACGACCCCCAGGCCCATACGGCGCAGCTCTTTCACCGCCTCCTTCGACTCCTCGCGCGCCACGTCAGCGACCGCTACAAGCCCGGCAGGCTCGCCGTCGACAGCCACTAACATTGGGATCTTACCGGTGGCCGAGAGCTCCTCGAAGCGAGGCGCGAGTCCATCTTCGGGGACGCCGGCCTCCTGCATGAGCCTGCGACTGCCGACGAGTATGCTCCTCCCCCCAACGTTCGCCCGTATGCCGCGTCCGGTGGGGGCGTCGAAGCTCTCGGGGTCTGTGAGGTCGAGTCCACTCTCCCTGGCGCCTCGGACAATAGCCTCGCCGAGAGGATGCTCGCTGGCCTTCTCAGCTGAAGCGACGAGCCTTAGTAGCTCGTCTTCGGAGAGGCCGTTCGTCGTGACCACGTCAGTCAGCTCGGGCTCGCCTCTGGTGAGGGTGCCGGTCTTGTCGAGTACGATGGTGGTGAGCTTATGCGCCCGTTCGAGTGCTTCGCCGCCTTTGACCAGTATCCCGCGCTCCGCACCCTTGCCGGTGCCGACCATGATCGAGGTCGGGGTAGCGAGGCCCATCGCACATGGGCAGGCGATAATGAGTACCGCGACGAAGTTGAGCAGTGCGAGCGTGAAGGCCGGCTCGGGGCCAAAGACTAGCCACACGAGGAAGGTTAAGGCAGCTAACACTATAACCACGGGGACGAAAGCGCCGCTGATCCTGTCGGCGAGCCGCTGTATCGGCGCCTTCGACCCTTGTGCCTCCTCGACCATGCGCATGATCTGGGCGAGCGTCGTCTCCTCCCCGACCTTCGTAGCGACGAAGCGGAAAGATCCGGTCCCGTTGATAGTCGCCCCGATGACCTCGTCGCCTATCCGTTTGGTAACGGGTATGGACTCGCCCGTGATCATGGCCTCGTCCACCGCCGACTCTCCGCTTATGATGCGCCCGTCTACCGGAACCTTCTCCCCGGGCCGCACCAGGACCGTGTACCCGGCCTGCACTTCTTCTACCGGAACGTCCACCTCTTCGCCGTCTCTTACTATACGTGCGGTGATGGCCTTCAAGCCGGCGAGCTTCTTTATGGCCTCGGTCGTACGTCCCCTGGCCCGGGCTTCGAGCAGCCTGCCGAGCAGGATGAGCGTGACGATGAGCGCGGAGGTGTCGAAGTATACGTCCGCGCGTCCCGCAAAGAGCCCCGGCGTAAGCGTCGCGGCCGCGCTGTACAGGTAAGCCGCGCTGGTCCCGACGGCGACCAGGGTGTTCATGTTGGCCTGCCCGTGCCTGAGCGCCCCCCACGCCCCCTCGTAGAACCGCCACCCGGCCCAGAACTGCACCGGCGTGGCGAGAAAGAGGAGCCCGAGGTTGAGCCAACCCGCAGGGACGGGCGGCATTGATCCGATCATCATGGGTAGGCTGCCGAGCAGGATGAGCACGGTGAACGCCGCCGCTACCAGAAAGCGGGTCCGCAACTTCCTGTACTCCCGCTCTTGGGCGTCCCCGGCGGGCTCCTCCTTCTCACGAAAGACCCCGTAGCCCGCACCCTCGACGGCGCGCTCTAGGTCCCGCGCCTCCGCCACGCCCGGCAGGTACTCTACCCGCGCCCTCTCAGTAGCCATGTTGACGCTTACTTCGAGGACGCCGGGGACCTTCTTTAAGGCCTTCTCGACCCTACCCACGCAACTCGCGCAGGTCATCCCCGAGACGCTTAGGCTCGCCTCCCGGACCTCGGCCCCGTAACCCGCGTCCTCTATAGACTCGATCAACCGTTCAGGGGCAACCGCGTTCGGATCGTACTCAACGGTCGCCTTGCCCGTGGCATAGTTCACGTTCGTCTCCGAAACCCCTGCCGTCTTTATGAGAGACTTCTCGACCCGCCGGGCGCACGCCGCGCAAGACATCCCTGTAACGGGGATGGAGATCCTATGTCCTTCTCTCTCCATTCGATACCTCTCCAAGCTACTTTCTTCTGTTATCGTTGTATTCTACTATACCCCCCTATCCTATTTTCAAGGAGCGTACGTCTTATCCAGAAGCGTGGCGAAACCTTCGCGGAAAGTGGGATAGCGAAAGCGGTAGCCGGAGGCGACGAGCCGGGCGTTGGAGCAGCGTTTGTTGGTACGAGCGCGAGTGTTGTTGTCCGCTTGCGCGGTGAGTTGGGGCACTTCTATACTCTGGCGAGATAGGTCGGGCCGCGAGGCGAGCCATTCGGCGACGGCACGGCGGGGGGCGGGCTCGTGGTCCACGCCGAGGTAGAGTGGGTCTGGGTCTCGAAGGAGCAGGAGGTGCCGGAGCGCGCCGGCGCAGTCGTCGCGGTGGATGCGGTTGGTGTAGCGAGCCGGGTCTACCTCGCGGGGCTGTTCGCGGAGCGCGCGTTCGATCGCGCCGGTCCTGCCGGGCCCATAGATGCCGCCGAGTCTCAGCACCACGGCGGAGACGGGGCCGCCGAGGACGAGGCTCTCCCCTTCGAGAAGGCGACGCCCGCTCGCGCTCTCGGGCTCAGCCGGAGAGCCTTCGTCAACCCACCCGCCGTCCTTCTGACCGTAGACGCCGGTGCTGGAGACGAGGATGAAGCGCCGGAGAACGTTATGGGGCGCCAGAGCAGAGAGGATGTTGCGGGGGCCATCTACATAAGCGGTTTTGTAGAACTCGTCGGTGGAGCCACCGGGTGAGGTCATATGTACGACGGCGTCGAGGTCTCCCGGCAGGGTGCCAACCGGCAGGGGTGTGGAAAGGTCTGCCTCTACGGAGTAGATACCGGGCGGGAGGGCGGAGGTGTTGCGGCGCAGACCGAAGACGGTGTGGCCCTCGGAGGCGAGGAGTAGGCCCAGAGAGGTTCCAACGTAGCCGCAGCCGGAGATCAAGATACGCATCGAGGAGAGTTTACCGGTTGTCGGACGGAGCATTGGATATACACACCGCAGTAGCCTTGGTTCTATACCCACGGCTAGCTACTCATGCTGGGTCTGTATGGACTGGGTAAGGTCGGTGTTCTCCGAACAACCAACCCTCGGTGAGACACCACGAGGAACGTCTGGTTCGGGTCCGTGCGCGCTCCGCTCTGCGGTCTGACCAACGACGTCTTACCCTCTCTAGTAACATCCTGACCCTCGGACCGGCCTGTATTTTAGAGCCGTGCGCTTTCGGGCAACATCGTTCGAGAAACCTTTGCAGGGCTAGTATCACTGATTAGAGAGGTGCAGTATGGCAGCGCAGGTGGAAGACATAAGGAGATTAAAAGAGCGTCTTGAAGGGCATCCGGGGCCGATGCTCTCGGTGTACTTGGGGGTAAACGCGCGCCACCCGGAGAATCAGGGGCAAGCGTACAAGATACGTCTCAAGGACGCGTTGAGGGAGATGGAGGAGTTGCCGGAGGATCTGGCGTCGCAGGTCCGGGAGTCGGTCGAGGGGGGGACGCCGCCGCCGCACGCGCGGACGTTGGTCTTCTTCGCCGCGCCGGACGGCTTCTTCGAGCGCTATGACCTTCAGGTGGACCTCCCGGAGGCCGTTCGTTTCGGGGAACCGTACGTAGCGCCTCTCGTCCTGGCGGTCGACGAGCACGAACCCTACGGGGTAGCGATGGTCGAGGCCGAAGAGTTTCGCTTCTTCGTCTCGGAGCCGGTGATCAACCTAAACGAGGGGCGGGGCGCCGCGCCCGAGAGCGGCTTCTTCCGAGAGGTGGATACGAAGCCACACGGAATGTACCCGGTAAGCGGCGGCTCGACGGACATGGACCCGGCCGGGCGTACGCAGCAGACGAACATCCGCCGCTTCTTCAAGGAGACGGGCGAGCTAACGCGCAAGCTGGTCTTTCAGGACAACGTCCGGCGCCTGATCGTCGTCGGCCCCAAAGAGAGGACCGTCGTCTTCCTCGAAGAGCTACCCCAGGAGATAAGAGACAGGGTAGTCGCCGAGGAGGCCGTCGCCACCAACGCTCCCGAGCCCGAGATCATGCAACAGTTCGAGGCCATCCAGCAGCAGGCCGAGAGAGAACGCGAGGACGACCTTATCGCAAAGGTTCGTGAGAACGGGGTGCGCGGCGTCAAGGAGACCATCGAGGCCCTTCAGGGGGGCCGGGTCTATCATCTCGTCGCCCTCTACGGCCTCGAAGGCGAGACCAGATGGTGCGATAACGATGAGCTGGCAGTCACGGATATGTCTCAGAAGGAGTGTCCCTACTGCCGCCAGGAGACGAGGGTGCGCTCTCTCATGGACGTTCTCATAGACCTGGCGACCAACCGGGGCGCCCGCCTGGAGTACGTGCGCTCCCGCGACGACTTCGGCCAGACGCCCAACGAGGACGTCGAGCGGGAGCAAAATCGCGAGGATGCCTCTGCCGTACTGCGCGATGAGTTCGAGGGACTCGCCGGGCTACTGAGATACTAAGTCTTGCCCGGTGTATCGGTACGGGCCTTGCCTCCTCCGAGCGTTCGTGGCGTTAGAGGGCAAGTAGTAGCTTGAGGCAGTACCTCTTTGCAAATTATTACGAGTAAGGGAGTACCAAACGTTTACTCCTGAAGAGATGCCGGTGAGACACGACCTCTGGCTCGGCGTGCCGGCACGATACCGTCCAGACACACAGGTTCAAGATACAGTCTAATCGTAGAAGATGGAGAGGCCCAAAGCCGCGGCGCCGGTGAGGGCCGCTCCCCAGAATACTACGCTGATGATCATCCAGTACAGGAGGGGACGCGGGGGGGCCCCGAGCCCCAAAGCCAAGACGGTCGCCAAAAGCGGCCCCGTGAGCAGCGGGGCCTGCAAGGCCAAGCCCGGAATGCCGTAGCGTTTCCATACGCGTTCCACGCGTTCGCGGCGCCTGGAGAGCCTGCGGCTTCGGTAGATCAGGTGCTGAAGCCGCCCGCCGGCTACGATCATAAGCGTTACTCCCACAACGGCGCCCGCTACGCTGACGACGCCGCTCAAGGCGGGGGAGAGCCCCAGAACCATGCCGGCAATAATCCCGACCCACACATCTAAAGCTCCCGCGGCGGCCGTAGAGAGAAGCTCAAGCAGCGACTCCATAGAAGCTCCATTCATGCTGGCCCGAAGGCGTCCGTTGCTCGGAGACGCCTAACCACGGTGGCGCAGGAAGCGCGCGCTTAGCGCGATGGTCGCGGCCAAGCCTCCGAGCAAGATGAGCTTCGCCGGCACAGGCAGCGGCTCGGCGCGCAACGCCAGCGGCGCGAGAATGGGCTTGGCCTTGTTCCCGAGGAAGGTGAGGGCTCCCGCTCCGAAGGCGCCGGTGTTGTACTCGCGCACCGCCTGGCGTCCGCCACGTCTGAGACCGTGGTAGCCGTTCACGAACGAGACGAAGAGGTGGGGCATCTTGTCAACTCCGCCGGCCACCACTCCTTGTCCCCCACGTTCCAGAAGCTCGTCAATGGCCCTCCTCAGCGTTGGAGCGTGCGCCCACATAAGGTAGAAGGCCACCCGTCCGTCCGAGTCGATCAAGAACACGGGGTCGGTCATCTCTCGACTGTAGGCACGGTGCCACGTCCCCGCGTAGTCGTCGACGAGCACGGTCCAGGGAACCTCCTCGTCTCGCTTGTACTCGCGAGCCGAGTTCAGCTTATCTTCGTAGCTGTGATAACGGCCGCGCTCCTCGCCGGGGTGCGCCTGCCGGATGACGACGTCGAGGAACTTAACTCGATCGCCGTACCACTCGTAGAGCTGCTTCCACGGCGCGACCGCGCCGGTCGTGAGCGGTCAGGTGAAACTGCCGAAGCGCAGCACAACGGGCCGGCCGCGCAGCCCGCTCATGCGCACCCGGTCGCCCTCCGTAGACTCAAGCTCGAAATCCGGGACCTCTTCGCCAGGTTGTATCCCTTCTCCCCGCACGGTCTTCCAGAGGTCAGCGAGCAGGTGTTTAGGTCGGAAGTGCTCGTAGTTGTACTCATCCAGCTGCCGGCGATTCCCCAGCGGGCTAGGGGCGCCCAGCGAGGTCAAGTCAGGGGTCTCTCGTTTCGGATCAGACACGCGTTCCTCCGAATCCTTTGAATTCTCTCGTGCGTGCTCGTTACCCTCCGTGAAGACCTGTTACACGCGATGCGCCTTCAGCACGGCTCCAGGGCGCGTGGCAAACCCGAGACGATCTTTGTTGGGCAGACTCTTATAATCGCCGAACGCCACTACGCTCATCCTCCTTTAGAGAGCCGAGTGGGGGCATCCGCGATCAGGTCGCAGTACGAACCCGCGACGGAAGTGAGGCCGTCAAGCTCTAGCAACACGATAACTTCCCTGTGCTCGACCGTTGCCGCGGCTTCGTTCTTGGCGTGCTCGTCAGGCGCTTGCCCATTGCCCGGTAATAGTAAAGTCTCCAGCTCGACGAATGCGCCCAAGCTCGTCACGAGGTCCAGGTGTATCCGGGTGATACCATAGCGGTAGAGGGCGCGCCGCTTCTCGACCACGGCCCTCGTGCCCAACGCCCCGGTCAGCACGGGGACGAGGGCCTGGGGGTCGTCGACCGGGAGGATCCCGTACTCGCTGTACAGCGAGCCGGAATGGTCAGGACGCGCGTAGGAGATCAGAGCCGCCCCCGCCTCGCCATCTTCGTAAGCGTGGCCGAGCCGGCTGCCGCCTACCCCATCCTCTTCGCGCCACCACTCGCGCAGCTTCAGGCGGCCGCGCGGTACCGCGAAGTAGGTGTCGCGCTGCCCTATAGTCCGTGCATAGGCCGCGCCCCCGGCTATCGCCCGTCCCGCTAACATATCGAGGGTTACATCGTCCGAGCAACGCACCTTTAGCTCCAGGTTTCGCACGTTACCTCCCTCGCGCCGCTGCTCTAGCCAGCTAGCTTCAAGACGACCTCTGCCAGGAGGCCCAGCGCGAAGAGGGTACCGAAGCGGCGGTTGTGGAGGAAGGCGAAGGCGACGTACCACAGGGGCCACACGTCAGCGCGGTACTCTTCGGGCATCGCCGCGGGCCTGGAGCCCTTGTATACCGGGACAATAAGCTTGAAGAACCCGTAGAGCGAGAGGAACACGACGAGCATCAACGGGGTGAAGAAGCCTGTGAGAACGAGATAGAGGACGAGGAGGTACTGGAGGACCATCATGCCGAGGACGGCGTAGCGGGAGGGACGCTCGCCTATCAGCACGGGCAGGGTGCGGATGCCCTTACTCTTGTCGGCTTCGAGCTTATCTATGTGCTTGCCGAAGATTATGGCGGTGGTCCCCAAGGCGTACGGCAGTCCCGCGAGCACGACCAGCCAGCTCCATTCTCCCGTAATAGTGTAGTATCCACCCCCGATCATGAGCGGTCCCCAGACCACGAGGACCGCGAGCTCCCCGAGCCCCACGTACTTCAAGGGCCAGGTGTAGAAGAGCACGAAGAAAGCCCCGAGCCCGAGCAGGACCAGCACCGGCAGCCCGCGCAGGTAGACGAGATACGTCCCGGCCGCTAGCGCCACGAGGCCCGTACCCACCGCGTAGAGGAGCACGTCGCGCGCCGTCATGAGCCCGGCCTCTATAGGCTGTACGCCGTACTGGGTGCGAAACGAGTCGCCGGAATCCGCGCCCTTGAAATGGTCTGTCAGATCGTTGAGCAAGTTGTTGGTCGCGTGAGCCGCGAGAAGGCCGAGCGTGACGAGAGACCAGAGGAGTAGGTCGAACCTGCCTTCCTTGGCGGAGAGCAGTCCGGCTATGCCGGAGGAGATCAGGGTGATAACGAGGACCACGGCACGGGTCGCGATAAGCCAGCGCGAGACGAAGTCGAGCCCGCGCCACTCCTCCTTGGTGGGACGCGGGATCAACCTGAGCGCCCTTCCCCACATCACTATGTTCATACCCGGTGCTCCTCTTCTCGCCGCCGTCTGTAATAGTTGTATCTCCAAGCCAGACGGGAAGGAGTGAAGGAGCCTACGCCGGAGCCGCGCCGGCCCGTGGAACCATACACGAGGAGAGCAGCCATGCTCCGACGGCCGCGCCAAGCAATACCCCTGGTCCTACGGCGATCCTTACCGATAGTGCCACGCATCTGGCGAGAGGCTTGCGGCGGAACAGAGTGATAGGATCTTCTCGTGGGCGGAGGAGAGCAACGAGATAAACATGATACGGACCCGGCCCTCGCCTGTCTCCAGAGGCTCGACGAGGAGACCATGACCCGCGCGTGGGGACCGGACAAGACGTTCGAGGACAGACGGCGCATCATCACAGCCGCCCTGATCTTCGGTCGGCAGTTCGACGAGCGGATGAGCGAGAATCCCCCGGAGATCGCCGAAGAGAAGAATTTCCAGCGCTTCCTCATGGCGCTGATGAACGCCGTGATCCACGAGTTCGCCGAACGTGAAGGCATGGACCCCGCCTCAGCGGGGGCCTTCCTGAGCGACGTCAATATGAGAGACTACATCCTCGAATTCAACGAGGTCCTCGAAGAGTCCATCGAAGACCCCGAAAAGCCTCTAAACGAACACTTCAAAGCAGCGATCGAGGATCGCCAGGACCGAGCTATCTGGTCCCGCCACTTCAGCAGCGGCTAAAGACGACGATGTTCTTCCGCCGGAGGGTCTCGCCGGACCTGCTCCCCTTTAGCCTTGACCCTCTGATCCTCCCAACGCTCTAGAGTACGTCCTGGCAGGTACACGATACGCAACCACAATACTAGCGCAACTACGAATACGGCTACCATCGCCCCAAACTGCAACATCTCCGAATACATAAGTACTCCTCTCATCCTCCCGCCCAACGCCTTGTCACACTTAGTAATTCTATCCGGTGTTCGTGTTCCGCATACTCTTGTTTGTAACCGCTTTAACGATTGCCTGTAAGCGGATGCTGCTCAACGCATTACGAAGCTTCTTTACTCAACGCACTCGTTCGGTTCTCGCCGAGTTGCCCGTTGACGTCGGAGACGGTTTGATCGGGAGCGTAGTCCCTTTTCTCGGACGTTACAGGGCTTCGAGTGCGGAAGAGAACACGTTTTCGCAAGGGCTTCGTGCTCTCTTCAGACTCTTTGCTCTCAGCCGTATGCGTCTTGGTGAGGGAAAGCCCCGCACGCCGGAACGCCGGGAGGAGGATCCCGAAGCGAAGGAGAGCAGAAGGTGGTTTGAGGAGATTCTTCACCTCCAGCAAAGTCCTGGCGACGTCCTCCCGCTCGACGGCGAGGCTCAAGACGCCTCCAGAGAGGTTGTGGAGCAAGCGGCGTGCCGGGTTCAGGTCCTCTATGCGTTGCGCCGCCCACAGCCGGTCGCTGTTGGCCGTTAGGGTCCAGCATGAAGCGACGGCCGCCGCCTGGCGTCGGTGGAAGCGACGGCCGAGGCCGGCGAGATCATCGGGGGCGTAGCGGCGTCGCTCGCGTAGGCATTCGTCTAGCGCCTCGGCGGAGAGGGCGGCCCCGGTCATACCGGTCCCGTAGATAGGATTGAGGGAGCATGACGCGTCGCCCGTTACGAGGAAGCCTTCGGGGAGGCGAGCCTTCTCATACGAGCGACGTCGGTTGGCCGTGCGACGGTAACCGTACACTCGCGAAACGGGCTCGGCGCTCTCTATGGCGCGGTGAAGAGAAGGGCTCGGGAGACTTCGGGCGAACTCGAGGAAACCCTCGTCTCCCGTTGGAGGATAATCGCTGCCGAATCCGATCAGTACGGCCGTCCATACGCCGCCCTCGACCCGCCGGAGCGTGCCGCCCCGAGGATTGTCCGGCCATCCCGGCAGCACCGAGATGCCCTCCCAGTCCTCCGAGAATCCCTCCGGCACCTTAAACCACCGGCTCGCGTACCCGAGACGAGCGTCTACTACCTCTTCTCCGGGGACGCGGTAGCCGGCCTCCTCCAACCAGCGCGGCGCCCGAGAGCCCTGCCCGCTCGCGTCCACTACCAGATCTGCGCTCAGAACCTCCGCAAGCCCCGGAGAACCACCAGCTTTTCGTATCCTCACCCCCGCTACCCGCTCGTTACCGGCGAGGACGAGGCCCAGGACCTCGGAGCCAGAACGAAGGCGGACGTTCGGCTCTTTCTCAAGGCGACGGCGGAGGCGCTCTTCGAGGAGCGACCGACTCACGGCGCGCATCATGATCCCTGACCGAAACCGGGGCAGACGGCCGGCGGACGTCTCGGTAATGAAGTCCTGCGCCTGATCGACCAGTGGGCACCCGACAGCAGCTAGCTCTTCATCCAAACCGGGAAAGTAACGCTCCAGTATCTCGCTCCCCCTCGCCGCCAAGCTATGCAGATGACGGCCTTGTGGCACGCCCTTACGCCCGAGTCGCCCGTGCGCCCCCGAAGAGAAGTCGTCGCGCTCTAGAATCGTCACCCGATCAAAGTAATCCACAAGGATGCGACCGGAGAGCAGGCCGCTCATCCCTGCTCCGACGACGACCGCGTGCCGCCGTCCTACTAGATGTTCAGAGGAGTATATACGTGTTGTTTGCATGTCCCTAATACTAGCCGCCGGGCTGTCGGCGAGTAGTGAAGCAGAACGCAAGGTGTTCTCGGCAGCACTTGAACCGGGATGACGGTAAGGGTAGAGTTTGGCGCTCGTAAAGGGCCGTACCACGTTTTTAAGATACGAGCGTCTGGACGGCCGGCAAACAAAGGGGGGATCACTCTGCACGGCAACGGACAAGGGAATCTTGGAGACGATCTGCGGCGGCGTATGATCTTTTTGAGGTCCATGATCTCGCACCCTCGCAGGGTGGGTGCTGTCTGGCCGACCTCCCGGTGGGCGGTCCGAGATCTTCTGGGTATGGGCGATCTACCCCAGGCGCGTACCGTGGTGGAGTTCGGCGTCGGGACCGGCGTCTATACCGGTGAGATCCTGGAACGCCTCCACCCGGACGCGACCTTTCTGGCCTTCGAGATCGAACCGGACCTCGCCTCCGCCGTCGCCGAGCGCCTGGGGGACGACCCGAGGCTGCGCGTTATCAACGACTCCGCCGAGAACGTCGAGCAATACCTCGATGGCGCGAAGGCCGACTACATCGTGAGCAGCATCCCCTTCACCTCGCTCCCGGCTGGGCCACGGCAGAGCATTCTCGGGGCGGCGCGCGAAGCGCTAAAGCCGGAGGGCAGGATGCTCGTGCTCCAGTACTCAACCGCCGTACTCCCGTACCTGCAACGCCTCTTCTCCCCGATAGAACGACGCCTCTCGCCGCTCAACATACCGCCCGCCTTCCTCTTCGCCTGCTCCGTTCCCGAAGGGCCTATTCAGGAAGAGGAGGCGCAGGAGAGCACCGGGTCCAGCGGGTTGCCCTACGCTCTCGGAGCGCTCGCGCTCGGGACGTTGTTGCTGCTTCGGAGACGTCGCCGGCGGAAGAAAAGATCTAGACCCTTCTAGAGATTCTAGCCTCCGTTGCGCGAGTCGCGCCAGGAGATGAGTCTCTGCAAGTGCGAGAGGTCGTAGTCGGGACCGGAGAGGCCGACCAAAAGGTGCGTGATGCCGTTCTCGACGTAGGCGTCCAGGTCCCTAACCCGGTCCGGCCGCAGTAGGATGGAGCGCTCTATCTCCTTCGGGTCGCGCCCGACCTTCTCGCACCAGCCGTCGAGGATACCGCTCTTACGACCCGCCTCTTGCGGGTCGCCGAAGCCGTTCCAAATATGGGCGTGCTCCGCCACTATGCGCAAGGTGACCTTCTCGCCGCCCCCCCCGATGAGGACCGGGATCTGACGCGTCGGGGGCGGGTTTAGCCTCGGGAACCGCTCTTCGATGACCGGCATTGCGGCGTCGAGCCTCTTCAATCGTTCCGGCGCCGTACCGAAACGATAGCCGTACTCGTCGTAGTCCTTCCTGAACCACCCGCTACCCATCCCGAGGATCAGCCTGCCGTTCGAGATGTGGTCCACGGTCCGGGCCATGTCCGCGACTAGGTTGGCGTTCCGGTACGAGTTGCAAGTGACGAGCGCCCCGAACTCCACCCTCTCCGTAACCTCGGCCATGGCCGCGAGCAGCGTCCAGCACTCGAAATGTTTCCCCTCCGGCTCCCCATACAGAGGGTAGAAGTGGTCCCAGTTAAAGAGCGTGTCCGCCCCCATCTCCTCCACCCTCAGCCACGTATCGCGCATCTGCCCATACTCAGCGTGCTGCGGCTGAATCTGTGCTCCCACCCGTACCTTCACCCTTGCCTCCCTTTCTTAAAAGTCACTGCAACCGGAGATTATGGCTTCTACGGTCAGGCACGCCTACCCATGATCCACGATCATCCACACAGGTCGAACCTTCCGTCTAGGGATCGGCGGGGGCGGGTTGCAGTGATGCTGGCGAGACCAGGTACCCGTCCTGGGTCTGTAAGGCGTAGTAGGTGTCGGTGTAGACGGGACCGTCAAAGGTTGTCTTCCCATCCTCTTCTACCTGCTGGTAGGTGATCCAGGTGGACGAGTCGGCGCCCGTATAGGAGGGCTCGGAGCTCATGGCTACCTTCTTGCCGGTGGGCCTGCCCCACACCTCGGCGTAGATGTAGCCGTCCTTGTCCACACGCTCCTTGAGAAGCAAGTAGCCGTTCGTGGTGTTCTGGAACCGCATGTCCAGCAGGCCGAACCAGACCGTGGCGTCGAAGCCGGGTCGGATATAGGGTAGCATCGCGTTGTGCGGGTTACGCTCCAAGATCTCCAGCCCTGCGTAGTTAGCGGCGACGTACAGCGTCGAGGAGACCTGGCACAGCCCGCCGCCGCTGGCGAACTCCTCCCGGCCCTCGACTATAACCTTCGTAGAGTTGTAGCTCAGGGGGGCGGCCAGCTCGTTGAACGAGAAGACCTCACCCGGAGCCAGGAGAGTGCCCTCTACCGCGCCCGAGGCGATCTCCAGGTTCTCCACCCGTTCGGGGCTCGTGTCGGTACTTAGAGTGTAGTTGGTCCGGTAGCTGCCGAGGAGCTTCGTCGGCTTCAAACTCTCCGCCTCCTCGGTGGTGAGGAGGGGATCGTCGATCTCGACCGGCACCTCGTACTCGGCCTTGCCTTCGAAGAGACCGGCCTCGACGTCGTTCAACAGGGTCTCCTCGTCGACCCTCTTGCCTCTCCGGCTCTCGGTGACGAAGACCCTGCCGTTCTCGACCTCGTATCCCGCCTCCACGGACCTGACCGTGAACGTAGAGATCATGTCCGAGAGGGCATCTCGCAGTTGCTCCCGGTCAAGCCCCAGCATCGGCTGAATACGCGTCCCGTCCCGGAACACCCCGATCCGGTCTTTGAACCGCTCGAAGAAGCTCCCCTCGCGCCCGACGGCGTAGGCCTGCTCCACGCTCGCCTCTATGTCGAAGTCTACGCCCAGCTCATCGGCGGTATAGGTAAACTCGCCGGAGCCTCTGGAGAACCGGACCCTCTCGGGCACGCCCGCGGCCCGTTCCTCAACCACCCGGCGGGCCTCCTCGGGCGTCTTGCCGCCGACGTCCACGCTACCGACCTGTACGCCACGGTGGATCCTGCCGTAGCTCATCGAGTAATCCACTACGAGAAGCAGGGCCATGATCATACAGAGGGCAGCGAGCACGAAGACGAGAACCTTCCGCCAACCTCCTCTACGCTTCGGCGGGCTGCTCCGCGTGAAGTCCGAGAAGCGATCGGATAAGTCCCGTAGTTCGAGCCTACGCCCGGTCTCAAGCTCTTCTCTCGGGTTTTTGAGGCCCAAACGTCCGCCCTTCATGCGACAGCTTCACAAGTTTAACCGGCGCTTACGCCCCTCAGCAGAGCTTCTAGTTGTTATGCAACATCTTGCGGTAGCGCACCGATGCGACGCCCTCCGTCCGGTCCGCGGCTCACGCTGGCGCGGGAGGCGAGTGACCGGTAGTGTTTCCGGGTAGCAACCAAAGCGAAACTCTGGTGTGACGAGATGAGTACCGCGAGAGAGACGAGCTTCTTCACCAGGATACGCCACCGCTTGGTCGTGGGAGCCAGGCGCCTGCGGGCCAACGTCTGGCCGGTAGTCCAGACGGCGGTAGCCGCGAGCCTGGCTTATCTTCTGGCTGCCGTCGCTCTAGGACAAGAGCAGCCGTTCTTCGCCCCGATAGCGGCGGTGATCTCTCTGGGACTGACGCTCGGGGAGCGCGGGAGACGCACGGTCGAGGTGGTCCTGGGGGTCGCCATCGGGCTGCTGGTGGCGGACTTGCTGGTGCTCCTTATGGGAATCGGCACGGTACAGGTCGGGCTCGTGGTGGCGCTCGCGATGGCCGCGGCCGTGTTCTTCTCGGAGAGAAACCTCTTCGTCAACCAGGCGGCGATCTCGGCGATATTGGTGATCGTGTTGCAGCCACCGGCATCGGGTTTCTCGCCCGACCGCTTCGTGAGCGCGCTCGTAGGGGGAGCGGTGGCCCTGGCGGTCAACCATCTATTCCCGGTAAACCCCGAGCGTCTGGTCGAGCGCAACGCCCGCCCGATCTTCGACGAGCTGGCCTCCGTGCTGGAAGAGGTCTCCGCCTCGCTTGGAGGAGGCGATCCGGAGAAGGCCGTAGATACGCTTATGAGAGCCCGCCGGATCGACGAGATGGTGAAAGCGTTCAACGAGTCGATCACAGCCGGCTACGAGACCGCCCGTCTCTCCCCCACCTATCGCAGGTCATTGAGACACCTCGAACTCTACTCCAAGGCGGGTCTCAGGGTAGAGCTAGCCGTTATCAACACGCGCGTCCTTGCCCGAGGCGCCGCCAACGCGGTCAGGCGCGGGGACTCGGTACCGCCGTCGTTGCCGGAGGCAGTGCTGGACCTCTCGCGAGCGGTGAGGGCGCTCGCGGCGTTCCTCGAACGGCCCGGCCCGCCCGACGAAGCTCGCCGGTATGCGCTAGAGGCCGCCCGCCGCGCTACCAAGATACTCGAAGAGAGGCACGACCTCGCCACGAGCGTGCTCGTCGGTCAGATCCGCTCGGCGGCCGTGGACCTGCTCAGAAGCACCGGAATGGATCAAGCATCAGCCTTAAAAGCGCTTGAGGAGGCCGCAGGCCGCGCATCAGAGATCGGTTGATCATCTATTACTCCCGGAAGGACGCGGCGTGCCTCCTGCTCGCCGGCCCGCCGCGGTGTAGGATGCATGCAGGTTGGGACGAGAACGGGAGGCGCAAACCCTATGTTTACGGGACTGATACCGGCGATGGTGACGCCGTTCGACGAGCGTGAGGAGGTAGACCTCGCGGCGACGGAGGCAGTGATCGAACGCTTTATAGCGGCTGGCGTGGACGGCATCTCGGTGCTTGGCAGTACCGGAGAGTTCTCGCACCTCACCCTGGGCGAGCGTAAGAGCTTCGCCGGGGAGACGGCGAGGATCGTCGCCGGGCGTATCCCTCTCATAGTCGGGGTGGGCTCTCCTGGCACCAGGGAGAGCGTCGAGCTCGCTCGTAACGCCGAAGAGGCGGGGGCGGACGGCGTACTCGTCGTAGCACCGTTCTACTGGAAGGTCGGAGAGGAAGCGCTCTTCAAGCACTTCGCAGCCGTAGCCGAGGCTGTCTCAATCCCTACCCTGATCTACAACCTACCCCTCCTGACCGGCGTGGACCTCTCACCCTCGCTCGTCGCTAGGGTAGCCCGCGAACACCCGAACGTAACCGGACTGAAGGACACGGTAACCGAGTACTCCCATACTGTGAACGTGCTGCGCGAGGTCAGGCAGGTAAGGTACGACTTCTCGGTCCTGGCAGGGTTTGAAGACCAGATCCTACCCTCCATGCTCGCCGGCGGCGACGGCTCCATCTGCGGCCTCGCCAACGTCGCCCCCGACCTCTTCGTCAACCTGGTGCGCTCCGTCCGAAACGGTGACCTCGGAGAAGCGGCGGAGCTACATAAGCGCGTCCTCTCGCTCACGGCCCTCGCTTCTCTGGGCGACACTCCTTTGGGCGCCGTCAAGCTCGCGATGAACGCGCTCGACGTCCCCATCTCCCCGACCGTCCGCGGCCCTGCCCCCACCCTCCCCGAGGAAGCGCGTGGGGAGGTCGAAGCCGTGCTGCGGGAGGCCGGCGTGATGGTAGCGCAGGAAGCAGGATAGAGCCCCTAGAAGATGTAGAGGGGTAGTCTGGCTTGGCTGTTCGCAGGCTGCCTACTATACTGCTTCCGAGTTGGAGACCGGTAACGCTACCACCTCGTCAGTACAAAATCGTAGGAGCCGTCCGCACACAGCAAAAGGCTACCTCGGCTCGATAGTTAAGCGGAGTTAACGGGCAGCCCTGCCAGCGTACAAGATGTCTCAAACAACACGGAGGTCGGAGCGATGGGACTAGAACTCGTAAGTTCTGGAGGCAGGGACGCCACCGGAGGCACACTAACACCGATTCGGAGAGAGGCGTGACGGGGGTTCGGGACATCGAGGCGCTCATCTTCGACGTCTTCGGCACGGTAGTGGACTGGCGCGGGTCCGTGATCCGGGAGGGCGAGAAGCTCGGCAGGGAGAAGGGATTGGACGTTGACTGGTCCGCCTTCGCCGACGAGTGGCGGAGACGGTACAAGCCCTCGATGGACAGGGTGCGCAAAGGCGAGACCTCCTGGAGAAACCTCGACGCCTTGCACCGCGCCTCCCTCGAAGAGCTGATCGAAGAGTTCGCAATCACGGATCTCACCGAAGAAGAGAAGGACCACCTCAACAAAGCATGGCACCGTCTCGAACCCTGGCCGGACTCCGTCGCCGGGCTCACACGCCTCAAACACCGGTACATCATCTCCACCCTCTCCAACGGGAACGTCGCGCTGCTGACCAACATGGCTAAGAGGGCCGGGTTGCCATGGGACCTCATCTTCTCAGCCGAGCTCGTCCGCCACTACAAGCCCGATCCTGAAACATACCTCATGCCCCCGAGCCTGCTCGACCTGCGTCCCGAGCAGGTAATGCTTGTCGCCGCCCACCCCGACGACCTGCGCGCCGCCCAATCTCACGGCCTCCGCACGGCCTACGTCACCCGTCCCCTGGAGTGGGGCCCCGGGATAGAGCCGGAGGAACCAGACCCATCCTTCGACATAGTCGCCGAAGACTTCGCTGAGCTGGCCGAGGAGCTTGGCGCTTGAAGCGACGGCTACTAAAAGACCGCCCGCGCGGCGGTCGCGACGCCCAGTGAACCGGTGAGAATCACGACAGCCAGGGTCAATCGCCGGAAACCCTCCTCCGAGAGCCTCGCCAGCAGAGACGTTCCGGCAACCTTGCCGAGTAGGGAAGCGGGTACGAGAGCAACAGCCAGAAGAGCGTTCTCCCTAACAATTACGTCGGCGTAGACGAGTACGCCGAGGCCCGCCACACCAAGGATGAGGAAGTAAGCGGCGCTGCTCCCCCGGAAGCGGTGCTTCGGCAGCTTACGAGCCGTGAAGAGCAAGGCTATGGGAGGTCCGGCAAGCCCGGCAGAAGTGGAGAGCGTGCCGCTCGCGAACCCGGCGACGACAGGAGCGAGCCTCCCCTCTACCCCCGGCAGGCTTATCTCTTACAGCAGTAAAGCCGAGGCAACGACGACGCCCGCTCCGAGCCGTATATAGTCAGCGTCCACGGCTATCAGTACCTTCACCCCGACGAAGAGCCCGAGGAGGGCGACGGGGAGCAACGCCAGCACCGACCGCCAGTCGACGTCCCTGTAAGAATCCCTTACCACTTCTATGTTGATGAAGACCGCGAGCACGCCTATAAGAGCTACGACCCTCGAGGGGTCGTAGACCAGCAAGAATAGAGGCACGCTTATCAGGGCGAACCCGAACCCCGTAAGCCCGGAGGCGAACCCGGCAGAGAACGCTGCTAACAGCGCCACCAGTAACGTCGCGCTTAGCAAGTGAACATGCCACTCTACCCTACAGCGATCGGGATGCCCGCGCCGGTATCAGGAATAAAAGACCGGCTACTCTAGACCGGGCGCTGTCTTAGCGCAGAACGCCGGCGTAGAGTTTCTCCCAAGCCTCCATCTCCGGCGTAAAGTAGCGAACGCGCGTCTTCTTGTACTCGCGGGTCGAGTACAGAGAGGCCCGCTCGGTCAGACCCGTCTCGGCGGCCATCGCGTCAAGGACGGCTTCGCACTCCTCCTCGCTCCGGCCATGCACCATGCTAAAGAGGGCGTAGGGCCAGTCCTCGTAGACCGGGCGCTGGTAGCAGTGGGAGACGGCCTGGTACTGGGCGAAGATCTGGCCTACCTCCTCCACACGGTCCGGCGGCGTCTTCCACACGCCCATCGCGTTGGCCCGGAAGCCCGCCTTGCGATGGTAGAGCACGGCCGAGAAGCGGCGCATAATCTTACGCCGCTGCAAGTCGTACGCCCGCTCCAAAAGCTCCTCACACGAGAGCCCGACCTGCCGTCCCCACAGATCAAACGGTCTCGGGGTGAGCGGCACGTCCTCCTGCAACGCCCGGATCGCCGCTTTGTCGTCTTCGGAGACGTTGCGGTCCGCACCAGCGCGGTCGGCCTCACCGTACTGCGGGGCCTCCTTCTTGGCGGTCGCGCCCTGGTTCATGTCGAGCGTCACCCCGATCTTGAAGAGCTTCAGGGTCGGTAGGATACGCGTCTTCTCCGCGCCGCTGATCTTGTGCAGCACGTCCACCGTCCCCTCTAGCCCTAACCGCGAGTCAGGAGGAACGGCGACAGTGTACCAGAGGTTTAGATCGTTGTTTCGCTCGTAGTTGTGGGAGACGCCGGGGTGGGAGTTTATGGCCTTGGCGGCGGAGTTGAGCTTGCTAGCGGGTATCGAAGCTGCGACGAGACTCGACTGGTACCCCAATACACGAGTATCGAATATCGCGCTGATCTGACGTATCACCCGCCCCCTCTTGAGCGACTCTATACGCCTTATCACCTCGTCCCCAGCGAGCCCCAAAGGACGACCCAGCGCCGCGAACGGCTCCCGTTCCAGAGGGAACTCGCGCTGCATCAGGTTTAGCAAGTCCTTGTCTACGGAGTCCATCATACGGGTGCTGGAGGTTGTGCTGACCAAGATTTGTAGGCCCTTCTCGACGCTTATGTACTACTTTTCCCGCATAATAACAGGGAGATTAAGAATTGGTTAGTAATATTCTTACTTCCGGCGAGAGTAGTGAACGGGTCATGCAGTCGAAAGTCTGACCGATCCTTAGCTTTCGTGCCGTTCTACTGCAGCGTAAAGACTTCGAGTACGTTGCTCTGGAGATCACCGCCCACTACAGGCGCGCCGGCCGGGAGGTAGACGGCGCCGCTGATCGTGGCCGCGCCGAACCCATGGCGGGGCGTCGGCAGGGGCGCTAACTCCTTCCAGGTGTTGGTCGCCAGATCATACGCCTCGTTCTTCCCGATGACGCCTACAGGCTCCTGGCCGCCGAAGACCAGCACGCGCCCGTCCAGCGCCGCGCCCGCCGGGCCGCTGCGCGGGCAAGGGTGCGGCCTCTCCTCAAGAGCCTGTCAACGGAGCGTAGACCTCATGAACGCCGGTGATGTACTCGATGGTTTCAAAGCGCCCGCCGGGCACGTAGATCTTGCCGCCCAGCGGCCCGGCGGGCATATATTCGCGAGCGATCGGCAAAGGCGCCAGTTCCTCCCAGGTGCCGGTCGCCAGGTCATAAGCCTCGTGGGTATTCACATCCGCGATGTCGCGTCCTCCTATAGCGTGGATCCTGTTACCGAGCCGCGCGGGGCCGGCAGAGGCGCGAGCTCCTCCCAGGCATCGGCCGCGACGTCATAGGCGTAGACGCTCGCCACAGCCCCCACGTCTCCGCCGACAAATCCGCCGATCGCGTAGATTTTGCCGTCGTACCCGGCGACGCCGACGTGGTTGAGACCAAGAGGCATGGGAGCGAGCTCCTCCCAGGTGTTAGTCGCCGGGTCGTAGACCTGGTTGAGGGTAGACGATGCCGTCTCAGCGGTGTAGCCGCCCAGTACCTAGATCTTTCCGTCGAGCTCGGTTACAGCTATCTCGCTTACCGGAACCGGCAACGGTGCACCTGTACGTCAGCTATCCTCATTGTCGACAACCGGTGCGCCGGTCGTCTCCTCCTGTCCTCCGTCCTGCTGAACATCTCCCTGGTCTCCGGACGTCTGCTCCCCTTCACAGGCTACTAAAACAGCACCAGAGAAAAGGCGAGCAGGCAGAGCCGGAAGATGCTCAGAGATTAACTCCGCTCTTCGAGAGCTTTCTGATACTCAGCGTAGACGCTCTGGATATCCTGCCACACCGCGCGTTTCGCGCTCTGAAGGTCGTCGCCGCGCTGCCTGAGAACGTAGGCCGGGTGGAAGGTCGCCATCGCCTTCATGCCGCCTACCTCATACCACTTGCCACGGTCTTTGGTGATCTTGAAGTCCTTGTCTATGATCGTCTTTGCAGCGGGACCGCCGAGGCATAAGATTATCTGCGGCCTTATTGCCTCCATCTGGCCCTGTAGGTAGGGGTTACAAGCCCGAATCTCTGTCGTGCGGGGCTGCCGATTCTTTAACCTGCCCCCCTCCTGCGCCGCCGCCCGACACTTGACGGTGTTGGTTATGTACACGTCCTGACGGGTGAGGTTAACGGCCGCGAGTATATCGTCGAGAAGCTTGCCAGCTCTTCCCACAAACGGCAGCCCCGTAGCATCCTCATTCTCTCCCGGCCCCTCCCCGACGAGCATGAGTGGTGAGTAAGGATCGCCGGTTCCAAAGACAGTATTGGTGCGGTTGAGGGCGAGATCGCACCTGGTACACACGGAGACCTGCCGGGCGAGCTCGGCGAGCCGTTCCTCGCGGTTCTCGCCGCCCTCCGCCGACTCGAAGAGACTATCCAAAGATCCTCCAAAAAGCTTCGGTTGCCATGGCTATTCTACACGCGCTGCGGAGTCCGCTCGCAACAGGGCGTAGCGGGAGGCTTAGACCCTATGTAGGATGTTCTAGGGTAGTCCTGCAGACGAGGGAGAGTGGGCTTTGAGCGACGTCCAGGGACCACAGCGGTACATGGTGGGTGACTTGATTCGTGTGGAGTTGGATCTCGAGCACCGGACGAATCTTGGCAGGGTCTTTGTTGCCTTTACCAATGAAACCGACCCGTTGACGGAGTTTTACTTTGAGGCCATGCCTCTAATGGAGGAACGGCAGGCGGGCGTACTGAAGACGAGCCGAATTGTTCTAGAGGCTCCGGTACCTCCCGAGACTATTCCCGGCGTCTACAGGCTCAACCGTATCAACGTTTTCTCCGTCGGAGGTAGGCTCTCCCGTCTGCGGGAGGAAGACTTGTCGGAGATAACCGCGAAAAGCTTCGAGGTCGTCGAGGAGCCGGCAGAGGCGCCGGCCGTCTCTGGTCTGAGGTTTGTAGACTAACAAAGCAACTCGATTGGCGAGCCCTTGAGGGGCCGCGGAAAGGAGACCGAGGTTGGACTCAGCGAGGGTGCCGGAGAGCAGGGTCGAAGAAGGGGGAGGCGGGCTAGCAAGGGCTATCGGGCCGCGCCTGCTGTTGCTCTTTATTATCGGGGACATGCTGGGGACCGGCATCTACGTCCGGGTCGGCGCCGTGGCCGGGGAGGTCGGGGGGGCTGTCTGGGTCTCGTTTTTGGTGGCGTTCATCCTCGCCGCCCTTACGGCCTTCTCCTACGCGGAGTTGGTGACGAAGTACCCTGGTGCCGCGGGGGCGGCACTATACGCTAACCGGGCGTTCCGCAGTCCTTTGTTCTCATTCATGGTGGCGTTCGCGGTGATCTGCTCGGGGCTGGCGAGCGCTGGAGCGGCGGCCCGGGCCTTCGGCGGAGACTACCTGGCGCAGTTCATTAGCCTACCGACGTTGCTCGTCGCCATGTTATTCGTGCTCGTGCTCTCGCTCATCAACTTCATAGGCATCTCAGAGTCGTTCAAAACGAACCTGGTCTTGACCCTGATCGAGCTGAGCGGGCTCTTGCTGATTATCGTAATCGGGGCTCTGGCCCTCTTCGGCGGAGAGGCAGAGCCGACCCGGCCGTTCGAGTTTACGAGCGACGCGGCCCTGCCGCTCGCCGTCCTCACCGGAGCGTCGGTGGCGTTCTACGCTCTAATAGGCTTCGAGGATTCGGTCAACGTCGTCGAGGAGACCGAGAACCCGACCCGCACCTTCCCCAGGGCGCTCTTCGGCGGGATCGCGCTGACGGGCGTAGTCTACCTCCTGGTGGCGTTCACCTCGACCATGATCGTGGACCCCGGCAGGCTCGCCGGGGAGGAGTCCGCTCCGCTCCGTCTGGTGCTGACGGAGGGGCCGCTCGCGTTCCCGCCCCAACTCTTCTCGATCATCGCGCTCGTGGCGATCACCAACACGGCTTTGGCGAACCTGATCATGAGTTCCCGCGTCCTCTACGGGATGGCCCGCGAGGGCGTGATGCCTGGCATATTCGCCACGGTGCATCGAGGGAGACATACGCCATGGATAGCGATAGTCTTCGTCGCCCTGATCATGCTCGGCCTGGTCTCGACCGGCGGCGTAGGCGACCTCGCCAACACCACCGTCGTTCTCCTCTTGCTGGTGTTCATAGTAGTCAACATCGCCGTTCTGGTTCTGCGCCGTGACCGGGTGAACCACTCGCACTTCAAGGCTCCCGCCGTGATCCCGTTCCTCGCTATCGCGACCATCCTAGTCCTGTTAGCCCAGCAGGAAGGCGCGATCTTTCTGCGGGCGGGGATACTCCTTCTGGTCGGGCTCGCCCTGTACGTCGTGAACTACCTGGTCAAGCGCAGCCTGGACCGGCAGACGCCCCAGCAGCCGGAGAGTTAATGAGCCTACGGGTTGTCACAGCTCAGGGGGCAGCCGGTCGTGAGACGTGAACTGCCCGGATAGCAAAAGGTAGACTCTTTGCCATGACGGTGGAGCCGGTGCATGTAGTGCCTTACGACTCGAACTGGCCCTCGCTCTTTGCCAGAGAGCGAATCCTTGTGAAGGAGGTGGTGGGCCGTTGGGTAGAGAGTATCGAGCACGTGGGCAGCACCGCAATCTATGGCCTTGATGCGAAGCCCGTCGTCGATCTGATGGTCGGGCTGAGGGCCATGTATGATGCCGGATCTTGCGTAGAACCCCTCACGAACTTAGGTTATTCCTACTGGGTCGAGGGTGCGGAGCCGCACCACCGCCTGTTCGTAAGGTTCGCCA
Organism: uncultured Rubrobacteraceae bacterium; assembly: GCA_902806055.1. Lineage (GTDB taxonomy): Bacteria > Actinomycetota > Rubrobacteria > Rubrobacterales > Rubrobacteraceae > Rubrobacter_F. Next base: position 5,832 of record CADCVD010000053.1, on the reverse strand, counting down.
ACCCGGAGAGGACCGCTCGCACACACAACCTGCACTTGGTCGAGGCGGGGGGCCGGTACTGGAAGGAGCATCTGCTCTTCAGAGACTATCTGCGGGACCACCCTGAGACGGCGACGGAGTACGTCCGTCTCAAGTACGAGTTGGCCGACCGTCACCGCAGCGACCGGGAGGCCTACACCACAGCCAAGACCGACTTTGTCTCCCGAATAATACGCCGGGCGAGCGGCACGTCCTGAAGGCGCGAGGAAGAATCCTGTACGAGAACCGCCGTACGTAACGGCGCTCCACAGAGTTATCATCGAGATACTTCATCTCTTATCGAGTGTTGTTCGTGCCCGAGTTGGAGCGGTAGCCGAGGTGGAGATGGGCCTCGTGGAGATCCAGCTGGTCCTCGTCCAGAACCCAGCCCTCCTCTCGCGAGCGTCCCAGAGTCTCCGTCCAGTCCGGCGGGCCGATGGTCTGGTCGGGTCTCTGATCAGGAGCTATCCTCGTGAGAACCTCGCCGACGCCCAGGACTTCCGAGTCTGAGCCGTTGCCTCGCACGGGCTTGCCGTCTACCCTCCGTATGTCCGCCGCCCTGCCATGGTAGTGCGTGTTCGGCAGGCCGCCGGCTTCACCGTAGCCGTCCGGGATAAACGGTCCGTCCGTTACGCCCGGCAGAAAGTAATGACCTTCCTTGAAGGCGTCTACGCAGATCCTGTGCTCCTCCGTCACCTCCAGCAGCGCGCTTACGAGGCGCTCGTCCACGACTCCCGACCTCAAGTCTCTTGCCGCCGCCGGCGATGCCTCGAAATTCGGACTCTCCAACAGCTCTCCCGCCTCTCCGGTTCCGCCCCCCCTCCCCCCGCCAAAGCCCCAGGAGCAAGACCCCGGGGCGAGCCTCCCGAAGTCCATGGAGACGACGGCTACCAACGCCGCCCCGCAGAGCGCCGCCGCGACCAGACCCAACACTAGGCCACGCAGCAGCCGCCTACCCCCGCGCCGCTCTTGACGGTTCACCCTCTCTCCCCCTCGAATGCCGCCACGTCTGGCCCAACATCGACGTCCTTCGGTAACCCGCCCAAGATCTCGCCACAAAGCATTCTGCTATTTTAAGACGCGTTCAAGCGCTTACGGGTCTTGTTCCCGGGTGTTAGCTGCGGCAGCCTCGCCCTTAAAACGTCGACAGAACGCGAGTAGCTCGCGTCAAAGACCGAGGACTATTCTATCGCTATCGAGAACGAGCGCTGGATCTTCGCCTCTGACCCTTTGGGTCGCGAGACTGAAGCGTCGCTCCCGTCTGTGAGCCTTTGCGCGCCAAGGTTTGCGCCTGTGACGCGGGTCGTTTAGTGACTCCGCCACTACCTCGACAAGGACCTCATAGAGGCCGGGAGCAGGCACGCTCACTCCTTCGCGTCCGGGACGATCAGGATCTCCTCTTCAGCCACCATCCTCGAAGAGTACTCAAAGCTTGCAGAGGTCTCAGCGCTCGCACAAGGAACCAGTCAGGATCTCTACCTCCCTTAACGTGAGCGGCTCACGGTTCGGGGCTCCTAGAGTGATACGCCGGACAAAGCCTGCTCCTTCGTGCCTGGGGCAGTAGGTCGGGAAGGTCAGGAGGTCGTAGCGTCCCGGACCTCGTCCCCTACGAGAGGGGCGGTGTTCGATCCAGAGTACGGGACGCGGCAGGTCGGGGAGGCCGGAGGCGAAGCGATCCCTCACGACCTCGGCCGCCAGACGCTCGACCATCTCGTCGCCTCGCTCCTCGGGTAGGTCGCTACACAGGACCACGGGCGCGTCCCCCGACACATGGGCCGGGTAGATCCGAATACGCGCCCACCCCACGCCGTAACGGTAGCATTCGCCCTGGTGAATGTAGTCGTACACGGCCCCCGACTTCGTCAGGTCTCGAAGCCTCGCCTTCCCTACCCCGGGCGGTTGACGACCCGGTCGATCACGCCGTACTCAACGGCCGCCTCCGCCCCGAGCATGTAGTCCCGGTCGGTGTCGCGCTCGACCTTGTCCACGGGCTGTCCGGTCATCTCCGCCAGCAGCTCGTTCAGGCGTTGTTTGGTCCGCATGAGCTCCCTAGCGTGTATCTCGACGTCCGATACCTGACCGCCCAACCCCCCGCCGATGCTCGGCTGATGCAGGAGTATACGCGTGTTCGGTAGCGCGCTACGCTTGCCCTTAGTCCCGGCCGAGAGCAGGAACGCCCCCATGCTCGCGGCCATACCCAAAGCCGTCGTCGCCACGTCACAGCTAACGAACTGCATGGTGTCGTAGATCGCCATGCCCGCGTACACGCTACCGCCCGGCGAGTTGATGTAGATGTTGATGTCCTGGTCAGGGTCCTCGGAGTCGAGGTGCAGGAGCTGCGCCATCACTACGTTGGCTATCTGATCGTCGACCGGCGTGCCGAGGAAAATAATCCTGTCAGCCAACAACCGCGAGTAAATGTCCATCGTCCTCTCTCCGCGAGGACTCTGCTCCGTAACGTAAGGGATCACCATGGACGGATCGTCAAACCGCATTCCTGTCTCCTCTCCCACTGGTTTTGGCTATACTCTAACAGAGTAGCATTGTTGTAGCGTTTTTGCAAGTTTTATGTGGTGATTGGAGTCTAACATGGATCTTCCGCACTTGCGGGATGCGCGTATGCGGGCGGTTTTGAGTCAGGAGCAGTTAGCAGAGAGGAGCGGCGTGGCGCGGGATACGATCTCCAAGTTGGAGACGGGCAGGCGCAAGGCTTATCCGACGACGATCCGCAAGCTGGCCGCTGGTCTCGAAGTCGAGCCGCAACTACTGCTCGGCGGCGTCGAGCACCTCGACGAGGAGCAGGTAGAGGAAGATAAGGAGAGTAAAGAGCCAGGGGGCGACAAGAAGATCGGGTTCTAGGGAGAGTGTCGGCGAGTTGCCGGATACAGTAGATCATACCTTCAGGTGAAGCTAATCATACTATTGGGGGATGCGCGCCGGGGTCGGGCCTGTAAGAATCCATCCCAGATTGCCGGGCAGGCGAGGAGCCGCATATAGCAGACGTAAAGTAGGCTCTGCCCGAAGAGGTACCGCTTCTCCGGGCTGTGCGTCGGTCTCGGGACAGGATATATTCGTAGGGCGGCTTCGGAGGAGACAGCAAAGCTCATATGTTAGCTTCGGGAAGGAGCGGTAGTATGGGGAGCAGGAGCGAGAGACGGAGGAGACAGCGCGGTATAACGCTGATCACGGTTTCGCTGGCGATGTTACTCGCGACCGTTCCCGCCCTTGCCGCTCAGGCTCCCGCCGCGTCTAACATCGTCTCGGGCGACCAGAATACTTCTCCGCCGGGACCGCCTGGCGGATCCATCGCCTGCGATCATGCACCAGGCGAATTCCTGGTGGGCTACGGCTCGGAGGAGGCCATGAACGCCGCGCCGCAAGCGAACGTAGTCGATACCGTAGAGAGTGTTCTCGTGCAGTACGTCGTCTATGACGAGATAAAGAACGAGCCGGACCCTGAGATACAACGCGCCGTAGAAGAGGCGAAGAGGCAAGAGCTCGCAGCTCGGTCCGGCGTGGACTATGTCGAGTACAACTGTCAGGTAGGGGCTGAGGCCAGAGCCGCTCCTCCGCTCGCCGATTGTGGCGAGTGTGGCGTCAATATCGGGAGGCAGGCGGCACAGATCATCGGCGGCTCCGAGGGTGCCGACGGTAAGAGCGCCTACGATATCGTCCTCGAAGCGGCAAGATCCGCCGACGAAGACAACGTCGCCCTCGCCTCCGAAAACGAGGAAGAGAGTGCTGGAGGAGAAGATATGGTAGTCGCCGATACAGAGGAAGAGGCTACGAGCGAAGCAGAAGAAGCATCGACTGGAGAAGAGGCATCGGCTGGAGAAGAGGCGTCGGCTGGAGAAGAGGCGTCGGCTGGCAGAGAGGAGATGGTTGAGTCCGGGAAGGAGAACACCGCAACCGGGAACTCCTCCGATGATACCAGAGTACGAACCGTCAACGATACCGTTGCGAGCGGCGAGAGTAGGGTGAACTCTCCACTCCTAGCTCTGGGCGGCGGCGCGCTCCTCGTGGCCGGGGTCTTTGTGGCGCGTAAGATCTTCGGGGAGTAGCTACGGCTCCAGGCGGATAATGCCGCGTTTCAGCGCGGCGGTAACGGCAGCGGTCCGGTCGGCGACGCCGAGCTTATCGAAGATGTGGAGCATATGGCTCTTGACGGTAGTCTCGCTGATCCAGAGCTGCTTGGCGATCTCCTTGTTGCTCGTGCCGCGCGCCACCAGTTCGAGAACCTCGATCTCCCGGACGCTCAAGGCCTCCTCCGCCGGGCCTCGCATCCTCCGCATCAGCCGGGCGGCAACCGCCGGAGACAGGGGAGAATTGCCCGCCGCCGCCGCCTTTATCGCCGCGAAGAGTTCCTCGCGCGGGGCGTCCTTCAAGAGGAAGCCGGTGGCACCCGCCTCCACCGCCCGGATAATATCCGCGTCGCTCTCGTAAGTCGTCAGGACCAGTATCTGGACCTCCGGTTGCTTCTCCTTTATGCGTCCTATCGCCGTGACACCGTCCATCTCCGGCATGCGCAGATCCATCAGCACCACGTCGGGCCGGAGCTCACCCGTCAGGGCTACGGCCTCCTTGCCGTTCTGGGCCTCCCCCACCACCTCGAAATCCGGCTCGCTAGAGAGCATCCCTCGCAGACCGGCCCGCACCACCGGATGGTCATCGGAGATCAAGATGCGCACGCTCACGGAGCCTCCCTTGTCCTCATGAATCCTACGCCTCGGGGCCTTCCGTGATCACCGGCAGCCTGACCGTTAGCGTTGTTCCCTCTCCTACAGCGCTCTCGACGGAGAAGGTTCCTCCGACTCCCTCGATCCGCTCGCGCATCCCCTTGAGCCCGAAACCGCCGGAGTCGCGGTCTCTCACCCTTCTGCTCTCCCGTGAAGGATCGAAGCCCGCCCCGTCGTCGCGAACGTCGAGCGTCACGGCGTCTCCCATGTAGGAGAGCGTTAGCGCCACCCGGCTCGCCCCTCCGGCATGCTTGCGGACGTTCGCCAGGGCCTCCTGCGCCACCCTGAACAGGGCTGACTCGGCCTCGGAGGTCAGCGGTTGCTCGGCGCCGGTTGTAGCGACGCTGGCGACGATACCGCTCTCTCTCGACCAGCGTTCGGCGAGCGCGGCCAGGGCCTGGGACAGCGACGCCTCCTCCAACCGCTCCGGGCGCAGGGCCCAGACCAGCCGCCGCGCCTCGGTGAGGCTCTCCCGCGCGGTGAGCCGCGCCTGGTCGAGGTAACGATGCAGCTGACCGGAGTCAGGGGACATACTGCCTTCCGCCGCCTCCAGGTTCATAACGATGCTCGTAAAGCCCTGCGCCAGAGTGTCGTGGATCTCGTGTGCCATCCTCTGGCGCTCTCTCAAGACCCCGGCCTGCCGTCCCGTCCTGCGCGCCTCCTCGACCAGACGTAAGTTCTCAAGCGCGAGCGCCGCCTGGGCGACGACGGTCTGGTACGAGCGGACGGTGCTCCTCGGGAGTCGCCGATCACGCGAAGCTACGGCGAGCAACCCGATCCTCTCTCCTCCAGGCGCGACCAGCGGTAGAACAAGGACGGACTTTATGCCAAGCTCCCGCCAACCCGCCCGCTCCTGGGCCGGCAACTCTCCGGCCCGCACCGTTCGCGAAGCCCCCCTCCCGGAGGCCACCAGATTCCATGCATCTACACCACCGAAACGCACGCTTTGCGGCCAACCACTAGAGGTCTTGAGTTGAGTAGCCCGCAGGCCATCGAAAGGCACGGCCTCGTCTTCGTCCGTCGTGTGGCCGGACCACCACAAGGCTACTCCGACGGCCGCCGGACTCAGCGGATTGTC
>CADCVD010000052.1 GCA_902806055.1 uncultured Rubrobacteraceae bacterium | reverse complement strand
CCCGGTCCTCGACAGGCCGGAGAGAATACCTAACTCCCTGTACCTGCGCGATGGCGGCCTCGCCGTCGAAGGTCCCTTCGGTCGCCGTTGCAGTCCCAGCGGCACGAAAAGCATCTCCCCATGGTGATCCGGCTGCAGCGGAGACCTCCGCGGCTCGGGCGAGAACCCCGGAGGCGTCGTAGGCCTCTTTCAACGGCAGCACGTCGCCGATCTCGAGACCGTCGGTGAGCATGCGGGGCCCATCGATCAGGAGGACACCTGGCAGACGTACGCTCCGGTCCGGGCGGGTACCGACCACCGTAACCCCCGACCGCAGCACCCGCGCGGACGCGCCGGAGTCGGCAGCCTCAGCACCTGCGATAGCCGCGCGGGGGTTGATCAGCAGCAACGCCTTGAAGGCCCGGGAGAGGGAGCGAGTAGAGAGAGCGGTCGCCACGGCGTACGCAAACGCGAACGACCCCACGCCTCGCAGATACCGATCGTAGAGCGACGGGGCTACCGGGGCCGACCGGGGTTCGAATAGGAACGGCTCGCCGCTCCGTAGCTCTAGCACGAACGGCCCGCCGTGAAGCCGCGCCCCGGCGGAGACGACGACGCCCGGCGCGACCGGCGCGGGAAGGCCGTCGGGGCCGATTGCAGTGCCCGCGCCTTCTATTACCTCCCCAGCGAGCGGGGTGCGCTCGCCCGCCTGCAGGCGTATCACCGAACCAGGGCGGGCCGTGGGGGCGTTCTCTACCTCCTCTTCGTAGTGGCGCCAGGCGGCTCTTCGCGCACGGATCTCGGTGAAGAGGCGCAGCGCCTCCGCGGCGCTGAGCGCCAGGCCGAGAGGGCTTCCGGAGAGGACCTGGAGGGCTATGCCAGCCGCGCTGAAGACCAGGTCGGCCGTATCCGTCCCGAGGATCTCACGTAGTCCATCTCTGAACACGGGGAATCCTCGCAGGATACTGACTACGCCTCCCGTTACGATGGGGATAGCGCTGCGGGTCGGTGGTCCCTCGCGGCCGGCTAGCCGTCGCGTGGCAAGCAGCCCGAGCCCGAGACCCGCCCCTGCCGCACGGGTTGCGGTCTGTCTCGCCGGACCAAGGTCGAGTGGGTGATTGGGCCGGTCCTCGTCGGAGTGCGCCGGCAGCTCCAGACTCGTGACCTCGGTTACTAGGTCCTCCAGGGCCACCTGGTGCTCGATGAACTCGACCAGCACACGACTGGTAAGCGGGCTCGCGCTCGCCCGCACGACCCCCGGTCGTCGTTCGAGGTCCTCGACCACCTCACGGGCAAGACCCGGGTCACGATCCAGGCCCCGCATGGCGATGCGCGCGCGTCTTAACTGTCCGCTTCGTTCGTGCTGTACTGGTGGGGGCGCCGGTTCTTCTTCGGGTTCACCGGCTGGCTCGTCGTCCGGTTCCACCTCCCGCACTGCCCAGAGGACATCCTCGTCGTCAGTCGTGGTCGGGTCGAACCGGATCAGGACGTTGCCGGTCAGCGGGTTGGCCCGCGCGCTGCTTACCCCCTGCACCCGGCGCAGCCGGGCCTCCAAGCCGCGCGGCCCACGCCCCTCCCAGCCCGGCAGATGTACCCGCATCCGGCCCGGTATCGCGTGGACGACGCGCGGCTCCCCAGCAACGGCTAAACTCATTCAATCTCCAGACTTTTCATATGATCCCTAAGGTGGGGCGCAGGCAGGGCACAGTTTCAGCGCCCCGTCCGACACCCCAAGTTACCTTTTCCTTGCTTTCCGAAAACGTCGCGAAGCTATGCGGTTGGAGGCCCAGCCTACGGTCTTTCAGCCTTCGCCTTCTTCTCGACGTCTTTCATGGTGATCTGACCCCTTGCCCCAGTTCCCGGGATCTGCGCAAGGTCCAGGCCCAACTCCTCGGCCTTGCGGCGGGCCGCCTCGGTGGCTTTGATGGTCTTCGCAATGTTCCTGCCGCCCACGTCGGGCTCGGCCACGTCGGGCTCGGCCACGTCGGGCTCGGCCACGTCGGGCTCGGCCCCATGCCTCTCCTGGCGCAGGCTCTGAGCCTCCGCCCAGATGTCCTCGGCTTCCTCGCGGGCAAGGCTCACGCCCCTGAGAAGGCGGAGGCCAACGAGGGAGACAAGATAGCCGGCTCCCCGCGCCGCACGGTCCACCAACTCCTCGGCGCGCTCCGTCGCCGGCCTCTCTGTCGCTGTCTCCCGGACCTCCTCGTCCCGGACCTCGTCCGTCAAGATTCGCCTCTCGGAGATTGCATGTCCTCACCGCCCTCTGTCGCAGCCCTCGCCCGTTCGGCGGCCTCTTCGGCCACGCTCGCGGCCGAAGAGGCTACTTGCTGGGCAGCGCCCTGGAACGTGCCTGCAGCCGAAGCGGCGGCCTGCTGGACGCCGGGTGCCACGTTGCGGGCGGCCGAAGAGACCGCGTCACCGGCCATGAGCACCCCCGCCAACCCATAGACCGCGCCCCGGCGCAACACCCCGCGTACTCGCGGCGAAAAGACCGCCGCAGTCGCCGCAACGGCGACCACTACCTCGGATTCCAGATAATCCTCAAGAGCCATTCCCGCACCTCCATTCTGAGCGAACTCCCCCGACTTACGCTGATTAACATGAAGTTTACTTGTATACGAGGGGTTGTGTAAAGCAAATACTTTTATGCAAACGAAATAAGCGTCCTGCGTGCAGTTCGCAAACGCGGCCCGCCTCTTTACGACGCGGGTCTGTCAGAGGAGGGTATGAAGGCTTCTCAGCCATGCGCACGCTCCGAAACGCCTTGGACAGGGACGAAAAAGACCGAACGCGCCAAAGACTGTCCGAGCGAATGAGGGTTCCCATCCTCGTCCTCGACAGTAATGACGCCGTCCAAGGAGCGAACTTCCTTCACGCTCACCACCTCTCCAGGAACAAGTCCGTGTTCCCCTAGGTAGGCCAGAGTAGCGGCGTTGTCATCATCGCTCACCCGAATGATGCAAATCCGCGCACCGGCCGTAGCTTCGCTAAGAGGATAGGAGTCTTCCTCCGCCAGGGTACCATCCGCTCTTGGAATAGGATCTCCGTGGGGATCGCGATCGGGATGCCTCAAGAGTTCCGCCAAGCGCTCCGTGAACTCGTTCGAGACGGCGTGCTCGAGCGTCTCGGCCTCCTCGTGTACGTCTTCCCACGAGTATCCAAGATGTTCGACCAGGAAGCTCTCGATGAGCCGGTGGCGACGCACCAGTCGCAGGGCCTCGATACGCCCGCGGCGAGTGAGCGAAGCCCCGCGGTAGCGTTCGTACTCGATCAGCCCCACCTCCTGCAAGCGCCCGAGCATGTTGGTGACGGACGCAGGCGAGACCGAGAGCCGGGAGGAGATCTCGTTGGTGGAGGTGACGTTCGGTCCAGCGATCTTCCACACGGCCTTCACGTAGTCGCCCACAGAAGGAGAGAGATTTCGATCTTGGTCTGTCACAGGATTGATTGCCTCTTGATCTTGGCCTATCGCATGATTAACCATCGCTAAACAGTATTTTAGCAACCTAAAAATCTTTTATCAAGGTAGGAACCTCTTGACTTTTAGACATAGCATAAGTTATTTTTTGCCGAGACTAAAAATATGCCCAACGCTAACTGATCTACTCGGTGGAGGTGATGCGGACGAGTGAGTAAGAAAGGGATAAGAGGGTTAGGCGGCTGATCATGTAGGGGCGAACCGTTCTTGTCGAAAATTGTAGCGGAAGGAAACGGAATAGTATGAACGCAGAGATCAGAGAATCCAACGTGAGCTCGCAGACGATCGACGACAGGGTTTTACGATTCATCAAACGCGAACTCTCGAAAGAGGGTGCGTACCTGTTGCCGCTCCGGCTCTTCATCGGCATGGGATGGCTCCGCGCTTCCGCCGAGAAGATCGTGGACCCCGACTGGCTCGGCGGCACGATCCTCGCCGCCTTCCTCGAAGAGAAGCTCGCCGGGGAACACGTAGTCTTCCCGTTCTACCGCACTCTCATCACCGACGTCTTCCTGCCCAACGCCTCTGTCCTCAGCTGGATCATGGTGATCGGCCAGCTGCTGATGGGGGCCGCGATCCTGGTCGGGCTGTTCACCAACGTCGCGCTGCTCGGGGGGCTGTTTATGAACCTCAACTTCATACTGGCCGGCGCCCCCAACCCCAGCGCGTTCTACTTCGTGATCCAGGTGGCGCTGTTCATCGGCGGCACCGGGGCCATCATCGGCGTGGACGCCCTACTTGGCCGGCGCATCAGAACCCCGCTGTTTGTCGCGAAGGTGGGTATAAGAAGCTGGCACTTCCGCAGCAAAGAACGGGCCCTCCTGGGGTTAACGATCCTCTCGTTCAGTCTCGCCACGTACAGCCTGGCGCACGTACAAACCTACGACCCGGGGTTGAGCGTGGAAGACCCGGCGATGCTACTGACCGTGCTGTTCACGTTGAGCAGCCTCCAAGCGTTCATCTCCTACCTGCGCCAGCAGCCGCCCGGGAACGCCAGTACATCGTGAGTGAACCGAAGGGAGACGGGGCGGAGAGCCCTGGACGATAATGTCGCTTGGTAGATGTTCGAGCCGGTCCTCGCCGACAGGGCGACGCCCTATACGAGGGCCTCTACGTGGGGGCCTTCGCGATTCGGCTCGTCGCAAGGCTGTTGTCGAGGGCGCCACCGCGACTTTCTTGGCGGGTGCGCTGGCGCTCGTCGGAGCCACCGCAGCTCTGGCGGTCGTATTTGGGGTCTTGGCATTCGGTCCGGGAAGTATATTCGGCCGCGACTAACGCGATCGTTCGGGGCAAAGTGCCGCGTTTTGGCAGGAGCCCGCCGAGGTTCCGGTGGGAGAAGGCTTTACAGGAACGAGCCGGGATCCTTCCGCTAGAAGAGAGAACGGGCTGCGAGCCGGGCGAAAGAGTTGGCCCGGAACCGGTGGCGGAGGCGAAACTTATACCAGGAGAGGGTGGGGACAGCCTGATGCAAGAGTTCGAGAAAGAACAGCACCGGGAGGAACAGAAGCGTCCCCGCAGGGAGGTGCGCGCCGAGAAAAGCAGCGGGTTTCCGAGGAGGCTCGGCGATGAGAACCGTAAGGCTGCGGTTGGGAACCGGAGAAGGCGGCGCTTGGTCGTTATCTTTCTACTTGTTACGCTTGCCGCCCTTCTCTTCCTGACCTACTCGCCCCCCGACAACGAGCTGCTCACTCGGCTCACCGGGGTCGGCGCCCAGCCCGTCGAAGAGGAGCAGCAGGCCGCCGCCCCCGAGACGCCGGCGGTAGAGGAGGAGCAGCTGGCCGAAGAGGATCAGGAGGAGGCCGCCTCCGGGCAGCCGACGGAGGCGGAGCCGGTCAACGTCTACGCCGCGACGATGTCCGAGGATGACACCAAGGCTTCGCTGGCCGACCTGCCCGAGAGGGTCTACGTCCCCAACACCATCGACGGTACCGTCGATGTCATCGACCCCGAGACGTTCCAGGTCGTGGACAGCTTCGCCGTGGGTGAAATCCCGTACCACATCACGCCATCGTGGGATATGAGCGGTCTATATGTCAATAACGAGCAATCGAGTACGTTTACGGTCATAGACCCCGAGACGGGTAGACCCTCGGGCACTGTCTCCGCCTCCTTCCCCTACAACTTCTACTACACCCCTGACGGGGAGAAGGCGATCATAGTGGTCGAACGCCTCCAGACGCTTGAGTTTCGCGACACGGAGACCTGGGAGCTTATAGGTAGTGTCTACGTCCCCTGGTCGGGCGTGGACCACCTCGACTTCTCCGCCGACGGCAGCTACCTGCTGGCGGGTACAGAGTATGGTGGGGTTTTGGCAAAGATAGACACGGAGACGATGGAGCTCGTCGACTTCGTCGAAGTCGGCGGGTTGCCAATAGACGTCAGGCTCTCCCCGGACGGCGAGGTCTTCTACGTCGCCAACCAGGGCGCCGCCGCCGGGGTACACGTCATTGACCCCGAGACCATGGAGGAAGTCGGGTTCATCCCCACGGGCGAGGGTGCACACGGGTTACAGATCAGTAGGGACACCAGTTTGATGTACGTGGCTAACCGGGACGCGGGCACCGTCTCAGTGGTGGACCTGTCGACGAACGAGATCGTCGACACGTGGGTCACGGGCGGTAGCCCCGACATGTTCCAGCTCTCGCCCGACGGAAAGCAGCTCTGGGTCTCCGGGCGCTACGACGAGGCGGTCTACGTGCTCGACACCACCGACGGGGAGTTGCTCGCCACGATCTACACTGGCGCCGGTCCACACGGTATCTCCTACTTCCCCAACCCCGGCCGCTTCAGCCTCGGCCACAACGGCGTCTACCGCTGACGCAGGGGCGCGGATGAAGTGACACGGGGCCTTCCCTCATCGAGGTCAATCCCCTCTAGGAACCCCCGCCGCCCCCGCAAGCGGCCACCGTCGAACCAACCCCAGGCCGCCCTAGACGGATGAGCTCCCCCTGGATATTCGCCCTTTCGTCCAAGAATGCCTCCTTTTTTAATACCTGCTAAAGCTACAAAGCAGTGTAGCGGCATGCGGTGACATTGGACCGCCAACTTTTCGCCGCGCCTTGCACCCTTCTGGCGGGAGCCCCGACGGCTCCCGAGCCGCTCTCGAACGCCCGTGCGACGGAGCTAGCTCAACTGCATTGACTACCGCTGTAGTACTTGACTAAAGAAAGCTTCGATTCATCGGGAGAAGCCGGAACCGAAGAGCGAAGGCCGGCCCTGAAGGGTTGTCGAGGCTTCAAAGAAATTATGCAGCGGCTGCATTGTTCTCCACGAATCGGCGTGCTGTATCCTGTCCCTTGTCGGTGAGCGCGACCTCTCCTGCCCCGGACTTGCGTACGAAACCACGGCGTGAGGCATTCCGGAGAGCTTCGGAGACGCTGCCGTGTTCTCAGGTGAGGTGATGGACGAGCTCTCCTTCGGTGGCGCGGCTGCCCATCTATCTCCTCTGTCGCCAGATCAGTTCGTCGAGCTGATGAACCTCGCCCGGGACGCCTGAGCCGCGCTGGAGAGCTGCACCAGACCGGTCGACAGCAACGTCGCATCCGCCGCGTACTTGAGGTATCCCTCTCCGCTCTTCGCCTTCTTGCCCAGAGCCTCCATGATCCTGAACAGGCGGCTAGCCCCCCATCTAATGTCCTCCTCCTTGCCACTGTACCTGGCGACGTTCATCACCGCGTAGACGCTCTGCGGATGCAAACCGCCGCTCTTGCCGTGTGGCACGAAGTAACCGTGCTGCTCCAGAATGCCTTCGACTATCTGTTTGGCGTCCCTCATGCAACCAGCCTCCATCTCCGGCAGGTACGCCCCCCCGATAACCTTGAGCGCCATCGCCTGCCGATCTTCCGGGCCCCCGGCGTAGTCCTCGAGCAACTCGAAGAGCTCCGGGAAACCGCCGTTCGGGTAGTTCTTCACCCTGCGCCTCCTTTATTGTTTTTAGCCAACGCTAAAAATTTTATCAGCCTGCTCTAATATTTCCAGTGGACTGTCTGGACCTCCCCGAGCATTTGCCAGGAGACGATCCTGCCAGCTGCGCAGAAAGCTTGTGCTTATCTTGGCCCTCATGCATATTTCTCATCAACGGACCAATAGAACGGGGCATCCAGCGTACCTAAGCACCTGTCCGCACGCCCCTCCGGTCAACGCGCGATCCAACACCGAGGTTTCGAGCAGTGTCGAGGCTCTGAGCGGTCCCATTACTATGTAGTCCGCCTCTACCTCCTCGGCCGCTCGCACGATCACTTGCCAGGGCCGGCCCCGGGCGACCAATCCTTCGTGTCTGACGCCGCTCTCCGAAGCCATCCTCTCTATGTCGCGCGCGGCGGCCGCGCTTTCCAGCTCCAGCTCCGCCATGAGCCTACCGTAGTAGAGACCTGAGTGGAACGCCAGGTGCTTATTGACGACCCTCAGTACGAACAGCTCCGCATCAAGACTTTTTGCCAGGTACACTGCGTGCTCGCCCACCCTCAGGGAGGGGCCAGAGCCGTCTGTTACTACGAGTATCCTCGTGTAATTGTGGTCCTCTGCAATGGATTCTCCTCCCTGAGATCTCGAAAATGGCAGCGCGCTCACGCTTCTCGCATCGCGGAGGGATTCAATACGCTCAAGAGAAGCCGCCAAATCGTAGCGGCGTCCCAGGGCCCTCAGAGCACGCCGACGTTTCCATTCCCAGTATCTATTGACAAGGCTCGGCATTCTCCTCTCATCCGGCAATCTCTGGCCTGGAATCATGGACTATCTCTCTCGGCTTTCATCGACCTCCTTAACGACGCAACAAGGTTGCTTTTACAAGCCATTGGATCAGCCTCCGGAGTCTCAACTGGCGGTAGCGGAGCGACAAGTGGGCGAAGGCCCAGACCAGTGGGGTCAGGATACCTGCCCGAATTTCGATCTCGTCGGTGTACCGGCAGCGGACCGTGTTTTCGGGCTCGATGTGAATCCGATGGTTCCAGGCACGGATGAAGCCGCCTCGCTCTTGCGAGAGGATCTCGCGCCGCTTCTCGTCCACGCGGACCAGACGCAGGTGGTGCCTCCAGGCTGGTATCAAGTGAAAGAAGAGGATCCGGGTTTGGATCTCCTGCCCTTCGTGGAGCTTCTCGGGATACCGATCCGCGCCTGTGTAGCCAAACGTGCCGCGCGTGGCGTAGAGGAACGTATCGCGCCTGGCCAACACGCGCCACGCATGATCCGCTGATGTGGGAAGGCCAGTGTGTATTTTCGCGACTATGACTAAACCTCCTGTTGGTGTGTGAAGCCTGAAGGCACGGTGGGGGATGATGTTGGCTGCGAGATCAAACGTCCGCTCTCCTGACTGGTAGCTTCCGTAGCTTCGTGGTGCGCCGACGACGCCAGACCTTCCAGTGGTTGTTGTGGACCGCCACGCTGAGACCACTTTGCACAAGAAGACCGAGCAGCGGCTTTCCCTGACCGGCGAGCGCCATGGCCGGACCCTCCGCTACCAGCTCGACCTCCTCGTCCGGGCGATCTTTGAGCAGGGCTTCGATCTTTTCGAGCACGGCTCGGCGACCGGCCGGGGATACAGCCTGAGGCCGTAAGAAGATCCGACGTGCGTCGCTACCCCACGCATCCGGCCTCTCCCCGGACGAGTTGTCTCGTACGTTGAGCTGAGCGATCCGCGCGCCGTCCACACTCTCCACTCGGAAGATGTGGCCGTCGAAGGCAACCTCGTCACCGACATTCGGGGGGCGGCCCAGCAGCCCCAGCACCAGACCGCCGGTAGTGCCGAAGTCCTCGCTCTCGAAGGTGGAGCCGAGGACTTCGTTGACCGCTTTGATCGGTATCCGGCCTTCGATAGAGTAGCTGCCGTCTTCCATCTTCCGGATGACCGGCTCCTCCTCGTCGAACTCGTCCCGGATCTCCCCGACGATCTCCTCCAGGATGTCCTCGAGGGTGATGATCCCCTCGAGAAAGATCCCCACTCGTCTATAACCACAGCCATGTGGATCCTCCGCCGCTGGAACGCGGCCAGGACGTCTTCTATGAGCCGGTTCTCCGGGACGGTGATGAGCTCTCGCATCAGGTCGCGAGCCACGACGTCGGCCTCGAAGCTACCGGCGGCCTCCGCAGCTTGCAGGATGTCCTTTACATGCACCGCACCGATGATCTGGTCTACGTTCTCGCCCTCGAAGAGAGGGTAACGAGTATAATTCCCCATGACCGTCACCCGTGCAAGTTGGCCGAGGGGCGTCTCTGACGGCAGCGTTACGACGTCGGGACGCGGGACCATTATCTCCCTCGCTACCGTCTCTCCCAGCTCGAAGACACCTTCCAACATGTCCTCGTCCCTCTTCTGAAGAGCACCCTGGCGAGTCGACTGGGAGATGAGCGTACGCAGCTCGATCTCCGAGTGCATCTCCTCGGTCTCGGAGGCCGGCAGGACGCCAAAAGCCCTGACTATGGCGTTGCCCGCTCCATTGAAAATGATGGTCAGTGGCAGAAAGAGATAGTAGAACGCCCTCATGAAAGGCGCTATAAACAGGGAGGTCCCCTCGGGTCTCTGTATACCCACGCTCTTCGGCACCAACTCTCCCAAGATCACGTGCAGGGAAGTTATTATCAAGAAACCTACGCCGAAAGCGACGGCGTGGATGAAGTTTTCCGGCAGTACCGAGTTGAGCAAAGGCTCGATCAGGCTCGCGATGGCCGGCTCCCCCAAAGCGCCCAGGCTCAGGGACGAGATCGTGATCCCCAACTGGCACACGGCGAGGTAGGCGTCGAGCTTCCGGATGGCCGTCTGGACCAGCTTCGCCGAGGCCCGGCCTTCCTGCACGAGGCGCTCCACCTGCGTGGCCCGGATCTTCACGAACGAAAACTCCGCGGACACGAACAAACCGTTCAAGGCAACGAAAAAGAGCGCCGCGAACAGTCCGAGGCTGGAGAGAACTACTCCGTCCAAAGCTCCTCCTCGAAGCGAGCGCCCACCCCCGTGAGCGGAACGCGGACGCTCGAAGACTCATTACTGCTTTTTATGGCTTGCATTCGATCTTCCACCTTCCGTCTTCCAGTCTCTGATCTCGTAGCACCTATAGATGTTGGCCTTGCCGCCGCCACCGAGAGGAACACTGTGCCCGCCTGCGGTTCGCGAGTCCACCTTCCCGCGAAGCAGATCCATCTGTCAAAGAGAGACGGAGATCCGGGCGTAGAGATGTCTTTTGTGGAAGCCACACCAGCGTCCACTCTATCGCCCATCGGCGGCACCCCAACCGCTCGCCAGGGTCGATACCGCGTCGGGAGATGTGCGCCTTGATCCCCCGCTTGCGCAACGCATCCTTTCGTACGAAGGTTACTGCCCCTGCCTCTGCTCGCCATGCACTCGAGTTACGTGGCGCGGGGAGCGGATGCCCTGCTCCCGGAGCGATCGTCCTCTGCCGGCGCCGCCCCCCGCGCAAAGAGCGCATCGAAAGACAACCACCGTCCGGCACCAACGACGAGCAAAAAGACGGCGCCCATAAGCATCGCGAAGTCCAAGCGTCCCATATGCAGCGCCGCCCAGAACCCAAACTCATCACCCTGCCTGTTGGGTTCCGCACCGGCCCCGAAGAACAGCGGGATCTTGGTCGTGGTGATCGCGACCAGCATATCGACAATCAGCGGGATGCTGGCCAGCCGCGTGAGCAAACCTAGCAAAAGGAGAACTCCGCAGACGATCTCGACTACTCCAACGAACGAAGCCGAAATCTCCGGAATTGGTATCCCGATCTTGGTGAACCGCCCCGCCCCAAGCGCGTCCGGATAGAGGAACTTCTGGATGCCCTCGGTAAGGAACACGCCCCCGACCGCGAGCCGAATCAGGGTTACCGCCGGCGATGCCGTACTCGGCAGGCTCTTTCGGATCCAACTCATCTCTCCGTGCTCCCTTTTCCTAAACGATCTATTTTACGTATACTTGGAACGAGCTTAGTCGTGTTGCCGACCCTCGGAGACCAAAAAACGGCTGTCGCCCCAAAGCAAAGGTTCATCGAAGCCTACAGAGAGTCACGTAGCGGCTGCATTGTTCTCCAAAACTCGATGTGCAGTGTCCTGCCCCTCGTCGGTGAGCGCCACCTCTCCTGCTCCTGATCTGTGCACGAAACCGCAGCGTGAAGCGTTCTGAAGAGCTTCGGAAACGTCATTGTGGTTCCAGTTGAGGTGATGAACGAGCTCTTCTTCGGTGGCGCGGCTGCCCATCTCTTCGAGCTTTGTCACCAAGAGATCACGGGCGAAGGAACGCCGATTCCTGCGCCGGCGGCTGAGGTTGGCGATTAGGCCACGGGAGGGCGAGAGCAGTAACGTGAGCATGAAGAACCCGCCGGCCATCACGGCCATCATCCCGGCTATCGCCACGTCGAAGACGGCGGCCAGGTAGTAACCCGCAACGGCGGAGCCGGCGCCTAGGAGTACCGCGAGGGCCATCATGTGCGAGAGGCGCTCGGTCAGCAGGTAAGCCGTCGCTGGCGGTACGATCAGGAACGCGACGACGACTATGGCCCCGACGGAGTCGAACGCACCGACGGTCGTCACGGAGACCGCCCCCATAAGCAGGTAGTGGACGAATATCGGAGAGAGTCCGACGGCGGCGGCGAGACCGGGGTCGAAGGTAGCTATCTTCAACTCCTTGTAGAGCAGCAGCACCAGCCCCACGGCCAGCGCGGT
Source organism: uncultured Rubrobacteraceae bacterium (assembly GCA_902806055.1). Lineage (GTDB taxonomy): Bacteria > Actinomycetota > Rubrobacteria > Rubrobacterales > Rubrobacteraceae > Rubrobacter_F. The sequence goes on along the minus strand of CADCVD010000052.1, from coordinate 555 downwards.
CACGATGCCCATAGCCCATAGAGAGCGTGGTCCCAGGTCCACTCCCCCCACGAGCAGCGAGTTGAGCGGGGCGAAAGCGATCTCGCCGTAGAGCACATGGTTGAGGTCCAGGTGCACCTCCCTGGCGAACTTCGAGACCAGGAATACCCCGAGCGCGAACAGGGCCGTAAACACGATCCCTATAGAAGAATCCTCCTTGACCCTTCCCGTGTTCCGGAGCGCCTCAACGAGCACCGCGGTGAGCAAGCCGAAGACACCGGCCCCGATTAGCGAGGTGAGCGCACCCAGGCTCTCCGAGATAAAGAAAGCTATGACAATGCCGGGCAGGACCGCGTGGCTTATGGCGTCACCCATCATGGACATTTGCCTCAGCACGAGCAGCGTGCCCAGGAGCGCGCAAGGGATCGCCACCAGGACGGCGGTCAGCACGATGACGAGGTCCGAGCTCATCCCGCACCTCCCCTGTAGGGCATGGAAGGATCGATATTCCTCAGGGCGTTTCTGCGGTTGCGGCGGCTCCCGATCCAGCCCCACAGGAAGCCCTGGCTCCGGCCT
>CADCVD010000051.1 GCA_902806055.1 uncultured Rubrobacteraceae bacterium | reverse complement strand
CCGGCGAGCGCCTGTGGGCCTTCGGCCTCACCGAGGAGAGCGCCGGTACCGACGCCGGGGGAACGCAGACCACCGCTGAGCTAGAGGACGGCGATTGGGTTATAAACGGCTCGAAGAAGTGGATCACTAACTCCGGTACGGAGATAACCGGCGGCGTTACGGTTATGGCGAGTACCGGCATCCGCGAGAACGGCAAACCGGAGCTGACCGCCATAATCGTGCCGCAGGAGGCGCCCGGCTACACGCGCGGACCGGCCTACGAGAAGACCGGCTGGCGCGCCTCCGACCAGCACCCGCTCTACTTTGAAGACTGCCGGGTGCCAGAAGAGAACGTTTTAGGCGAGCGTAGCTGCGGCTTCCGGCAGTTCCTCCAGACGCTCGATGCGGGGAGGGTGGCGGTCGCCGCGCTCTCGGTAGGGCTGGCGCAGGCCTGCCTGGACGAGGCGCTCGCGAGAGCCACAGAGAGGCGGCAGTTTGGCAGGGCCATAGCGGAGTTCCAGGCCATCCAGTTCAAGCTTGCGGACATGGCGATGGAGATAGAGCTCGCGAGGAACACGGTGCTGAAAGCCGCGTGGCTTAAGGACCAGGGGCGAGATTTCGGGCGCGAGGCGAGCATGGCGAAGGTCTTCGCCAGCGAGACGGCCAAGAGAGCGGCGGACCAGGCTGTCCAGATCTGGGGCGGCGAGGGTTTCATGGAGACGAGCGCGGTGGCGCGCTACTGGCGGCAGGTGAAGATAAACGAGATCGGGGAGGGGACCAGCGAGATCAACCGCCAGATCATCGCCCGCTCCCTTCTGGCGCGTTCCGAGAGCGCTGAGAAGACCAAAGAGAAGCTGACGGCGCAGTAGCAGAGAGACCTTGGGAGATGAGCAGTGGCTGAATCTAACGACGAGAGAGACCGGTAGCTTTGGATTTCTGGCAATCACTCGCGTCCCGCCTCCCCAGAGACCTCGACTACCCTACCCTCTACGAGAGCTTCTCCTGGGATCTGCCTGCAAACTACAATATCGGCGCGGACGTCTGTGACCGCCACGCGCACGACAAGGGCAGGCTCGCCCTGATCCACGACCTCGGGGACGGCACGGCGCGGAAGTGGACCTTCTTCGAGCTAAAACGCGCATCAGACCGCTTCGCGAACGCCCTACGTTCTTTGGGTGTTGGTCGCGGCGATAGGGTAGCAGTACTGCTCTCCCAGTCGCCCGAGCTACCGATAGCCCATGTCGCCGCTTACAAACTTGGCGCCGTCGTCGTGCCGCTCTTCGCGCTCTTTGGTGAGGAGGCTTTGCGTTTCAGGCTAAGGGACAGCGGGGCGACGGTGATCGTCACCGATGTTGATCACCACGAGGTCGTCGCTGCCTTGGGGGAGGAACTACCAGATCTCGAACATATCATCCTAACCGACGGCGAGCGCGCGGGAACGCGGAGCTTCGACGCCCTTGTCCGGGACGCCTCTCCGAGCCTTGAGCCGGTAGAGACCCGTCCCGAGGACCCTGCGATCATCATCTACACCTCCGGTACCACCGGCTCACCGAAGGGGGCTCTGCACGGGCACGGGATACTGCTGGGTCACTTGCCGGGCGTCAGCCTGCCGCATGAGTTGGCGCCGCGCGCGGGCGACCTATTCTGGACGCCGGCCGACTGGGCCTGGATCGGGGGTCTCTTCGACGTCCTCTTCCCGGCTCTCCACTGGGGTCTCCCCGTGGTCTCCACTCGAATGCAGGGCTTCGACCCGGAGAAAGCCTTCGACTTGATGGAGCGTTGGGGCGTACAGAACGCTTTCTTCCCGCCTACAGCGCTCAAGGTGATGCGCACTATCGAAAATCCTCGGGAGAGATGGGCGCTTGAGCTACAGACTATCGGCTGCGGCGGGGAGCCTCTAGGCGAGGAGACCTTCGATTGGGCTAGAGAGGAGCTAGGGATAGCCATAAACGAGTTCTATGGACAGACCGAGTGCAACCTCGTCCTCTCTAACTGCAACACGCTGGCAACCGCAAGGCCCGGATCGATAGGCCGTCCTGTCCCTGGGCACCGTGTGGCTGTTATAGACGAGAAGGGCAACGAGCTGTCCCTCGGTAAAGAGGGTGAGATCGCCGTAAAGAGACCGGACCCGGTGATGATGCTCGGGTACTGGAACAACGAGGAGGCTACACACGAGAAGTTCGTCGGGGATTGGTTGAAGACTGGGGACCTCGCCTCTGTGGATGACGAGGGGTACTTCCGCTTCGTGGGGAGGAACGACGACGTTATAATCTCTGCCGGGTACCGCATCGGTCCCGTGGAGATCGAGGAGACCCTCGCCAAACACAGGGACGTCCTGATGGCCGCAGCGGTCGGCAAGCCGGACGAAACCCGGGGGCAGGTAGTCAAGGCCTTCGTGATCCTGCGAGAGGGATGCGAGGGGACCGAGGATCTGGCCACGGAGTTGCAACACCTCGTGAAGAAGCGTCTCGGCGCGCACGAGTACCCGCGTGAGGTCGAGTTCGTCGGGGAGTTGCCGATGACGCCCACCGGCAAGGTCCGCCGCAACGTACTCCGCGACCAGCAGACCGGAGAGGGGGCGACGCGGTGAGCAAGCTTCCCACCCTCGTGAACAGGGAGAGCGACGGGTTCAAGGCGAACGCCGAAGCCTACGAAGAGCTCCTCGATGAGCTGCGCGACCGGACAGAGGACGCGCGTAAGGGCGGCGGCGAGAAGGCCAGAGAGAGACACGAGGAGCGGGGTAAACTGCCGGTGCGCGACCGCATAGACAAACTCCTCGACCCGGATACGGCGTTTCTGGAGCTCTCTACTTTAGCCGCCTACGGGATGTACGACGGAAGGGTGCCGGCGGCCGGGATAGTTACCGGCATCGGGCGCGTCTCGGGGCGGGAGGTCATGGTCGTCGCGAACGACGCTACGGTCAAGGGCGGCACCTACTACCCGATGACCGTCAAGAAGCATCTCCGGGCCCAGGAGATAGCCGAACAGAACCACCTCCCGTGCGTCTATCTGGTCGACTCCGGCGGGGCGTTCCTGCCGCTGCAGGACGAGGTCTTCCCGGACCGGGAGCACTTCGGGCGCATCTTCTACAACCAGGCCCAGATGAGCGCGAAGGGGATACCCCAGATCGCCGCCGTCATGGGCTCTTGCACGGCGGGCGGGGCGTACGTGCCGGCGATGAGCGACGAGGTGGTCATAGTCAAGGGGGAGGGCACGATCTTTTTGGGCGGACCACCTCTGGTGAAGGCCGCGACCGGCGAGGAGGTGAGCGCGGAAGACCTGGGCGGGGCAGACGTCCATGCGCGCATCTCGGGCGTGGCCGATCATCTGGCCGAGAATGACGAGCATGCGGCCGCGATAGTCCGCCAGATAGCCGCCAACCTGAACCGGAAGAAAGATTCACCCTGGACCCTCACGGAGTCTGAGGACCCTCTATACGATCCAGAGGACCTCTACGGCATTGTTCCGAGAGACCCTCGCCAGAGCTACGACGTCCGGGAGATCATCGCGCGCATCGTGGACGGCAGCAGGATGCACGAGTTCAAACCGCTCTACGGCGAGACGTTGGTCTGCGGCTTCGCCCGTATCATGGGTAACCCTGTTGGCATACTCGCAAATAACGGCATCCTCTTCAGCGAGAGCGCCCTGAAAGGGGCGCACTTTATTGAGTTGTGTGCCTCGCGCGGCATACCGCTCGTCTTCCTGCAGAACATTACCGGATTTATGGTCGGTAAGGAGTACGAGAACGGCGGCATCGCCAAGGATGGAGCGAAGCTCGTGATGGCCGTCGCCAACGCGAACGTACCGAAGTTTACCGTAATAATCGGCGGCTCCTTCGGGGCGGGCAACTACGGTATGGCGGGACGAGCCTACTCGCCGCGCCTCCTCTTTATGTGGCCGAACGCCCGCATCAGCGTGATGGGCGGTGAACAGGCGGCGAACGTACTCCTGACGGTGCGCGAGGAAGGTCTGGCGCGCGAAGGAGGTGAGGAGATGACCGACGAGGAGCGTGAGGAGTTCAAGAAGCCCATCTTCGAGAAGTACGAGGAGGAGGGCAACCCTTACCACTCGACCGCTCGTCTCTGGGACGACGGCGTAATAGACCCGGTCGATACCCGGATGGTTCTGGCCTTGGGCCTCTCTGCCTCCGCGAACGCCCCGGTTGAAGATACGCGTTTCGGAACTTTCAGAATGTGACAACCAGCCGTTTGGAGGAGTGGTGAGCGTGGAAGAGATAGCCGGCGCCGTTCGGGCCGAAGCTGGTTTTGGGGACGTGGTTGCCAGGCAGAGACCGGTCGCTGACCGTTGATGAGCAGGAACTACAACCACCTGCGCGAGCCGCCGTTCGGCAAGTTGCTAATCGCCAACCGTGGGGAGGTTGCGGTACGCGTGATACGCGCCTGCCGCGAGCTCGGCATCTCTTCCGTGGCCGTCTACTCCGAAGCGGACGACGGTGCGATGCACGTCCGGCTCGCCGACGAGGCGTACCTGATCGGTCCCGCCCCGGCTGCGGAGAGCTACCTGAACGTCGAGAAGATGATCGCGGTCGCTAGGGAGAGCGGGGCCGCGGCGGTGCATTCAGGGTACGGGTTCCTCTCTGAGAACGCGAGCTTCGCGCGGGCGGTAGAGGAGGCCGGGCTCGTATGGGTCGGACCGCCGGCGGAGGCGATGGAGAAAGTCGGGGACAAGGTGCGGGCGAAGGAGTTAGCGCGGGAGGCGGAGGTGCCGACCGTACCCGGCTACGCCGCCGAGGAAGACGAGGGAGGTGAAGCCGACGAGGAGCGGCTGCTCGAAGAGGCGGAGAGGATCGGTTTCCCGGTTCTCGTCAAGGCGAGCGGCGGGGGCGGCGGGCGCGGAATGCGGCCTGTGCACAGTATAGAGGACTTCGTCGAGGCCGTCCGGGGGGCGAAACGGGAGGCCGAGGCGGCCTTCGGGACGGGGGCCGTCTTCCTTGAGAAGCTCATCGAGAACCCCAGACACATCGAGGTGCAGGTAGTCGCCGACCATCATGGGAACGTACTCCACCTCTACGAGCGGGAGTGCTCTATCCAACGCCGCCACCAGAAGATAGTCGAGGAGGCCCCCTCTCCCGTTCTCTCCGAAGACCTGCGCGAGGCCATGGGCGAGGCTGCGGTAAGGTTGGCCTCGGCGGCGGGCTACCGGAACGCCGGCACGGTCGAGTTTCTCCTAGACGGCGAGGACTTTTATTTCCTGGAGATGAACGCCCGCTTGCAGGTCGAGCATCCCGTCACCGAGCTCGTGACCGGCCTGGACCTTGTGCACCTGCAGATCGCGGTAGCCGCCGGAGAGCCGCTGCCTTTCGCTCAGGAGGACGTCGCTACGCGCGGCGCCGCCATCGAGGCGCGCCTCTATGCAGAGGACCCTTACACGGGGTTGCCCTCCGGCGGTATGCTCCGCGCATGGTCGCCGCCGGTCGGTCCCGGCATCCGCAACGACGCGGGGGTAGAGGTCGGCGATGAGGTCTCCCTGAGCTATGATCCGATGCTCGCGAAGCTAATCGTCAGCGGGCCGGACCGGGCGGCCGCGGTGCTGAGGCTCCGCCGGGCGCTAGAGGACTACACGGTACTCGGGGCTGCGACGAACCTGCCGCTTCTGCGACGCATAGCGAACGAACCTGCCTTCGCCGCGGGCGAGACTACGACCGGATTCATCGAAGAACACGGTCTCGACACGCCTCTCCCCGCGCCTCCGCTGCCGCGAGAGGCGTTGCTCCTGGCGGCGGCGGGAGACCTGGCCCGGACTCGCGCGCCCGACAGGAGCGATCCCTTCGGGGCGGGACCGTGGCGGCTTGGTGACGTCGCACGGCTCATATTCCGGGGGATGGAGGGTGAAGAGTATTCGGTCCAGACGCGGCGCGAGAGCGGACGCAACGAGGCCTGGAGGCTTGTAGCAGACGGCGAAGCGTCGCTCGTAGAGGCGCGCTTTGTGGGCGACGGGGAGATACGGGCCTTGGTGGACGGCCGCGTTGTCGAGGGCGGTTTCGCCGCCGACGAACGCAGCGTGATGGTCTCGCTCGAAGGTACGGCGTACACGTTGGAGAGGCCGGCGGCGCCGGACGTGGACGAGGCGGCGTCGGAGGCGGTGGACGGGGCAAGTCTGACCGCGCCGATGCCGGGGACGGTGGCGAAGGTGTTGGTGGAGGAAGGAGACGAGGTCGAAGAAGGCCAGACGTTGCTCGTGCTGGAGGCGATGAAGACGGAGCAGTCTGTGGCGGCCCCCCGCGCAGGCAGAGTAGTGTCGCTGCCTTACGCTGAGGGCGACCGCGTCCCCGGCGGGGCGGTCCTGGCCGAGATAGAGTCCGCCGGATAGCCGAAAGCTCGGACGTCGGAACCCTGCACCGGCTCCCCGTCAGTAGTGCGCGCGAGCGCGGCGGGTCGGTTGCTCTCTGTTTTCACCGCTGTGACGTGCATAATAACGGTCGTGAGCGGACTATTAATCGGGGCCGGTGTTTTGTTGATCTTAGCCGGTATCGCGGACGTCTTCTTTACCGTGCTTCACCCGGACGGCTTCGGCTTTTTGAGCAGTCGTCTCTATGGCGGCCTGTTCAAGACGGTTCGTCTCCTCACGCGTCCCCTCCCCCAACGGCTCCGGTCTCTCGGGCTCTCGATGGCCGCCCCTCTGATGGTCCCGGTTACTATCACGGTCTGGATAGTTCTCGTGCTCGTCGGCTACGCGCTCGTCTACTACGCCGGGATGAACTCGCGGAGCTTCAACTTCTCGAACCCCGGCCTCGAGCCCTCACTAAGTGAGGCGCTATATATCAGCGGGACGGCGATCTCCACGCTTGGTTTCGGCGACATCACCCCGGCTACCGGCGTTTATCAGGCTCTCGCCATCTCCGAGGCGCTTATAGGCTTTGGGATTCTCACGCTCGCCATAAGCTACGTCGTGGGCATATACGGAGTCTTGCAGCAGCTAGGTGTTGCCGCCGCAGGCCTTCTCCACCAGGCCTCCGACAACTCCGAACCTCTGAGCATCCTGGTGCCGCACTTCCCCGGCGGTGAGCCCCGGGATATAGAGCCTCAAGTCGTGGCCCATCACAGCTCTCTCGTAGGGCTCTACGAGGGGCTGCGCCGGTATCCCATCGTCTACTATTATTACAGTCGCCGGGCCTACCGTTCGCTACCCTACACCTTCCGGATGATGGGGGGAGTGGCCGGCGCCCTGCGCTGGGGGCTCCCCAAAGGCCACCCCGCTCGCCAGACACCCTGGCTGCCGGCCCTCATCAGGGGTCTCGACATGACGATCTCCTTTTTAGACGAGCGCTTCCTCTCTGAGAACCTCGAAGAAGCTCCCGTCCCCGTTCCTTTCGAGACCTTTCGCTCCGCCCATGAGCAAGAGGAGGAGCCCGAGAACCACTGGGTGGCGCGCTTCTTCGAGATGCAGCGCTACATGTACAAGCTCGCCAGGATCAAAGAACCTGCCGACGCCGAAGAGGACTACGATCAATACAAGAAGTGGCTCCCGTTCGCCCACCGCAACCAGGCTTTCTTCGAGGCGTCGGCCAGGGATCTCGGCTACGAGTTGAAAGACCTGGACTACGGCCCCGGGGAGAGGCTGTTCTAAAAGTGCTCCGGCTGTGCGTAGTGGGTCTTCTTTCGCGGGTATGACGCCACCGCTCGTCGAGCCTATGCTGTGGGTGTGGGGCGCATACCGTGGGGTTCCTCTACAAAGGTATTAGCAGCGGTCAGTGTTCAGCTAGAGAGTTCTGCGGCCATGAGCATGAGGCCGCCGTCCACGACAAAAGACTGGCCGGTGGCATAGGAGGCTCTCTCCGAGGCGAGGAAGGCGACCCACGCGGCGATCTCGCGGGCGTGACCAGGCCTTCCGAGCGGCAGGCTGGGGCGCTCTATCGTGGTCGGGTCAGTATCCTCCTGATCGGTCATCGGGGTAGAGATCTCGCCCGGGGCGATAGCGTTCACGAGGATATCGTGGTCGGCGAGCTCCATCGCCATGACTTTGGTAAGCAAGCCAAGCCCGCCCTTCGAGGCGCAGTAGGCGGAGGCCCCGATGCGCGGGATGTGTTCGTGTACGGAGGTGATGTTGATGATGCGGCCGCCGTTTCCGTCCTCTGCCATCCTCCTCGCCGCCCGTTGGGAGCAGAGGAAAGCCCCGTTCAGGTTCGTATTTAGTACCTTGCTCCACTCCTCGTAGGAGAGTTGCAGAAAGTCGCCCGTGGGGTCGCCGGTCCCGGCGTTGTTTACGAGGACGTTCACGCCGCCCAAAGAGTCCGCGAGTTCGTCAATGACCTCTGCGGCCTCGGGCAGACCGGTGAGGTCGAGCCTGCGTATCTCTCCCCGGCGGCCCGCCTTCTCGACAGCCGCGAGCGTCTCTCGGGCTCCGGCCTCATCCTCATGGTAGGTAATCCCTAAATCAAAGCCGTTCTCCGCCAACTCCCTGGCCGACTCCTGACCGATCCCCGAATCAGAAGCCGTGACTATCGCCACGGGGCTCATGACGCTCTACCCGATCTCGCTTCTACAACTTCGCGCCTCAATTTTTCCTCCTCAAGACTTGTTTATTCGCTTAGCCGGCTTTACCCGAAGCAGGAGAGCACAAACGCTCTGTTTCAGAAGCCAGGCTACCGCAAGGCGAGAGGCGCGTATGAGCCATCAAGAGGGTCTTGTAGAGACGCACGCGTTAGTTCGGGAACGCCTTTTAGCAAGCGCGATGCGGGTCAGAGTGACGAAGCGCTATGCAAGGTGCAGGAGCATAGTATCTACGTTAGATGCAGGCGATTTACGAGCTTGGGGTTGAGCCTATTAGTTAGTAGTAATGCGCTTGACACAAGAGGGGGAGGGTTTGACTGAACTAACAGGTTACCTACTAATGTACGTCGGCGTGATGCACTAACTAATGTAGCGATAGGCTGCCGTATCTGAGCGAAAGTTGCGCGAGCGGGTTGGTGGAATACGGTATTTTGATACCGGCGATGCTTGAGCAAGCCAAGCACGTTGCAGGCTTCTGGACGAGAGAAAGGACAGGGATGGCGTACGTAGTTTGCGCGAAGTGGACCGCGAAAGAGGGCGAGGCGGATAAGGTTGCGGAAGCGATCCGAAAACTCGCACCGCTTTCGCGGCGAGAGCCGGGGGTTCTTCTCTACCAACCACATCGCTCCCCAGGGAATCCAAACGTCTTTTTCTTCTACGAACAGTACATTGACGCCGACGCCTACCAAGCCCACATCGAGTCCGAGCATGTCCGGCAGCACGGCTTTTGCGATGCGATTCCGCGACTTGAGGGTCGCGAGCGCTCCTTCTACGAAACGATGGAGGTCTAGGCTGGCGGGCCGGACCTGTATAGTCTCGGACTTTTCCCTACTCTGAATAGGACTTGTTGCGTGAGGTACCGCGCCGAGGAGACCGGCAGGGACGGCGTTCTGAGCGCGGTTCCTGCCGACCTCTCGGTTGTAGACCGCCTAGCTCGCCAGGCTCGTCTGTAGCTGGATGTCCACGTTGCCCCTCAGGGCGTTTGAGACCGGGCAGAGCTGTTCGGCCTCGTGAGCCGCGTCCTCAAAGCTCTGCTCGTCCAGGCCCGGAACCGTGCCGCGCACGTTAAGGTTGACGGTGGTGATCTTGAGCTGCTGGTCGTCCAACACGCATACGGCGTCCACCTCCAGCTGCTCCGGCTCGTTGCCCTGCTGGGTCAGGGTAACCGATAGCGCCATCGCGTAGCAGGTGGCGTGAGCGGCCGCGATCAACTCCTCCGGGCTAGTCTTGCCGCCGGGTTGCTCCGTGCGCGCCGCGAAGGTTACGGGCGTATCCTGCAAGACCCCGCTACCCTCGGAGAGGTTGCCGCTGCCCTGCGCCAGGTTTCCCTGCCAGACTACATGCGCTTCGCGCTCTACGTTCGCCATAGTGTTACCTCCTCTTTATCTGGACGAGAGTATATGTTAACAGGATCTTCGCGCTGCGGGTCTTTAGCTAAGGCGCGAGTCGCCAGGCGTGTTGAGAGGAGCGTGAGGCGTAAGAGCAGATGGAGAGCCCGAGACTAACTGCTTTAGTAGTATAGATCCGCCACCAGGAAGGCGGAGGTAGCGCGGTGGGAGAGAGACTCTGCAAAGTAGTTATCCTGGGCGATCTCACACCCCATATCTATTAGCTGCATGAGCTGACTGGGATTCCACAGCGTACAGAGAGCCCCAGAGCGCGAAGAGCATCATGAGGATCGCAAGCACGGCGGCGCCCGGCCTGCCACGTCTCCTCCAGGCGTATGAACCGACGAGCAAGAGGACCAGGGTGGCGGCCGCGGAGATCAGGACGTACGCGTTAGGCTGCCAGTATAGGTAACCATATCAGCTACCCTTTATTATAACCCTACAATATTCGGCAAGCACGACGAAACCGCTCCTGTCTCCGCACTCGGTCGCCGCGCCGTCCCCCCGGCGGATGCGGTTGCTCGCGTAATTGTTGCTATAAGGTGCCCGAAATACAACAACAAACCGGAGATCTTCTCCCGAGGACAACATGTAGGGCTTGTCTACGGTCGGTACAGATACTGAAGCTCGGGAGTAAGGTTGACCCCGACACCCTCCAGGGCTTCGAGCGCCTGGGGCTCTGACGGTTCGAGGCGGTTACGCAAGAGCTCGGCGAAGCCCGGCTCTCGCTCGTAGCGTACGACGGTCGTACGTCCGGCGCCCGCGAGGTTCCCCGCGATCTCGGCGGCACGGTCGAGATCGCCGAGATCGTCCACTAGACCGAGAGACTCAGCCTGAAGCCCGGAGTAGACTCGTCCGTCAGCGATCCCGCGCACCTCATCCTCCGGGAGGTTGCGGCCCTCGACGATCACTCCTACGAACTGGTCGTAGGACTCGTTCACGAGGTTCTGGAGTATCTCCAGTTCCTCCTCGGTCGGCTCGCGGGTGGGGGAGCCGATGTCCTTGTACGGCCCGCTCTTTATAACTTCTTGCTCGACGCCATATTCCTCGGCCGCCTCTGTAAGGTTCAGGTACGAGAAGATCACCCCGAGCGAGCCCGTAAGCGTGGTCTCGTTGGCGACGATCCGGTCGGCGGCGGTAGCGAGGTAGTATCCGCCCGAGGCTGCAGTCTCGCTCATGGAGACGATGACGGGCTTGCCGGTCTCATCCCTGAAGTCCAGGATACTCTTGTGCATCTGCTGGCTCGCCACAACGCCGCCGCCGGGTGAGTTGACCTCGACGATCACGGCTCTGACGCGGTCGTCTTCCGCAGCTTGCGTGAGCTGGTCTCGCAAGGTCTGCGGCGTCGCCGTCTGTGAGCCGACGGAACTACCCTGCGCGGAGCTTATCTGGCCGGCGACGGGCAGCACCGCGATCCTGTCAGGCCCTTCGCCCGAGACGTACTCCTCCTCGAAGTTCTGGGGGGCCGCGGTGTTCCCCCTGCCCTCCCGCCCGCCGGGACCGGCCAGGAGGACCAACGCTATAGTCCCCACCGTCAAGAGCAACAGCAAGAGGGTTATAGCGCCACCGATCAACAACCCTCTCCGCCTGGACCGAGGAGACGGCGGTCCCGAAGGAGGACCGCCCGAGGGAGGCCCGTTGGGCTCGGCGCTGTCGGGTAGATTCTCTCTGTTTTGGCCGTGTCCGGCTTCCAAGGCGCGTTCCTCCTTTAATGGCTGAGGGCGTTAAGGCGTTCCCGCCGAACTAGCCGCTCCGACTAGGACGGCTACAAGGACGCCGATGATCAGAGCGACGAGAATTATAAGGCCCACGACACCGGCGCAAGAGATCGCGCAAGACCCGGCGGACTGGCCGTAGCCTACCCGGCGGGAGAAGGCGGCCCCGATCACCACCAGGGCTATGTTCCAGGCGTAGGCTGCGATCAAGAGCAGGATGAGCAGGAGGTCCACGATGGCGGTCGCGGTGCTCGCCGGCCCCGCCGCCGCTTGGATGCCGGTCGCGGGTATCCTTATCACGGCCATTATCACGAGCGGTACCGCGGCGACGCCGACGATGGCGAAAGTCCCCGAGAGCGGTCCCGTCCCGCCGAAGAATCGCGTGACGAGTTGCATGAGGAGCGAGACAACGGCCCACCCGACAAACGGCGAGAGAACCGCGCCGAGCAGGGTAGCCACCCCCGTGCTCCGCGAGATATCCTCCACGAGATCCGGCGGCACCCCGGGGAAAGCCTCGGGCTCGAAAGCTCCTGCGCTCACGCCGCTCAGGATGTCCACGACGCCGGTGATGAGTTGCAGGGTCGCGTAGAGCGCCACGACCCCGAAACCGAGCAGCACTCGGCGCTCCTCCGCCACGCGCGAGAGCGACCTTACGGGGGCCCAGAGTACCGCTAACGCATCCAAGAGATCCCTCTCCACGCCGATATAACCACGCCAGATCTTATACCAGAGAGAGCATCTCTAGCCGTAGATGTTCGTGGAGCTCGGGGGGCGGCGCCTCCGGCCCTGGCGTTTGAGGATGTCGTCTTTGGCGGCCGAGGGGGACACTGATTCGCCGCGTGCCTCCAGGGCGAGCTGTTCACGGTGGCGCAGGATCCAAAGGTACAGGTCGAGCTCGGTGCGTTCGGGGAAGGCATCCAGAATGCGCTCCTCCCGGATCATGGCTGCGATCGGCTTGTAAGAGTGCTCGTACCAGTCAGCCAGGGCCTCCTCCGGGGAGACGTAGCGCCGCCAGAGCTGGCTCACCCTGAACCCGTGAGCCTCGATCTGGTTCGCAAGCCTCCTGTAGTCGGCGACGTCGGAGAGCTCGACCTTCAGCTCCGGGAGCACCTCGTCGATCGGGAGCCGCTCCAGGAGACGCCGGTGCTCTAGCTTGTACAAAAGGTCCCGGGCGGTTAGGGTGGAGTTTATCGGCACCCGACTTCTTAGCTGCACGACCTCGGCGTCTATCATCTCGAT
>CADCVD010000050.1 GCA_902806055.1 uncultured Rubrobacteraceae bacterium | reverse complement strand
CCGGCCTCTACGTCCTTCATCATGCCGTTTATCGCCCCGGCGGCGTCTTTGGCCGCGATGCCCTCGCCTGCGACGTAGACCGTCCCGTCATCCTCGACGGAGATGTTTACCGCAAACTGCTCTTGCAACGCGTTGATCGTCTTCCCGCCCGGACCGATCAGCATGCCGATCTTGTCGGTCGGTATCTTCAAGGCCTCGACCCGCGGCGCGAAGTCGGAGACCTCGGTCCTCGGCTCGGCTATTACGTCGCGCATGATGTCGAGGATCTGTAGACGACCTCTCTTGGCCTGCTCGAGCGCCTCCTGTAAGAGTTCCGCCGAAACGCCCGTGATCTTCATGTCCATCTGGAGCGCGGTGATACCGTCCCGCGTCCCCGCGACCTTGAAGTCCATATCGCCCATGTGGTCCTCAAGGCCCTGGATGTCCGTCAGGATGACGTAGTCGTCTCCCTCTTTGACGAGCCCCATCGCAACCCCGCTCACCGGAGCCTTGATCGGCACACCGCCGTCCATGAGCGCGAGCGTCGAGCCGCAGACGCTCCCCATAGAGGAAGAGCCGTTCGACTCCAGAACGTCCGAGACGATTCGCAGGGCATACGGGAAGACGTCCTCCGATGGAAGCACCGGCATCAGCGCCCGCTCGGCCAGAGCGCCGTGCCCGATCTCCCGCCGCCTCGGACTTCCGACCCTGCCGGTCTCGCCGGTGGAGTAGGGCGGGAAGTTGTAGTGGTGCATGTAACGCTTGCCCGTAACCGGCTCTATAGTGTCGAGCCTCTGCGAGAGCCCCAGGTCCGCCAGCGCGAGCGAGCTCAAGACCTGCGTCTCGCCCCTCGTGTACAACCCCGTACCGTGGACACGCGGTATTATGCCTATCTCTGCGGCATTCGGGCGGATCTCGTCCATCGCCCTGAGGTCGGTCCTCTTGCGGTCCTCGACATACAGCTTTCTGAACGCCTCTTTTTGCAAAGTGCCTATTGCGGCGTGTATCTGCTCGGCCTCTTCTGGATCGCGCCCCTCTGTAAGCTCGGTGCGCAACTCGTCGAGCGCCTCGTGACGGCCCCTGCGGTCCGGGTTGATAAGGGCGTCCTTGACGCGGTCGAGGTAGCGCTCCCTCAGGTCGGCGAGGAACGGGTTCTCGGCGGGGGCTGCGAACTCCTGTTTGGGCTTGCCGTGCTCGGCGGCCCAGGCCTCAATCGCCGCGGCCTGCTGGCGTATCGCCTCCTGGGCGAGGAGCATGGCGTCGACCATTACGCTCTCGGGGACCTCGTTCGCCCCGGCCTCGACCATCGTGATCGCCTCTTTCGTCCCAGCGACCACGAGGTCGAGGTCGCTCTCTGAGATCTGAGAGTAGGTCGGGTTGAGGACGAACTCGCCGTCGAGAGAGCGGCCTACCCTAACGGCGCCAATCGGCCCGTCGAACGGCAGGTCCGAGAGGGAGAGCGCCGCCGAAGCGCCGGCCATGCTCACGGTATCGTACGGCGTCTCCTGGTCTGCCCCGAAGACGGTGCCGATCACCTGTATCTCGTTGCGGTAGCCTTTCGGAAAGAGCGGCCTTATCGGTCGGTCCGTGAGGCGCGCCGTGAGCACGGCCCTGTCGCTCGGTCTCCCCTCACGCTTCAGGAAACCGCCCGGGATCTTTCCGGCCGACGCCATCCGCTCCTCGATGTCGACGCTCAAAGGCAAAAAGTCGACCCCGGGCCTCGGGTTCTGCGACCGCGTTGCGGTCGACAGCACGACGGTGTCTCCGAGTTGAACCGTGACGGAACCGCCCGCTTGCCGGGCGAGCTTCCCGGTTTCGAGCACCATCGTCCGCTCGCCTACAGGTATCTCTAAACGCATATTCTTTTTCTCCTCTTTGTTTCTAACGATGCAGCGAAAGGAACGCTCGCCCTAGCGGCGCAGCCCGAGCTTCGAGATGAGCGTACGATAACGCTCGACGTCCTTCTTCTGCAGGTACTTCAAGAGACGGCGCCTCTGGCCAACCAGCTTCAAGAGACCACGCCTGGAATGAAAATCGTGCTTGTGCTCGCGCAGATGCTCGGTAAGGTGCCTGATGCGCGTGGTTAGAATCGCGACCTGCACCTCAGGCGACCCCGTGTCCCCCTCGTGAGTCGCATGCTCTTGAATTATTCCCTCTTTGTTCTCCACTACCGCCAACTGCCTCTTCTCCTCTTTGCTCTCTTCTCTTGCTCGATCAAACTGTTTCTCTAGTCATACATATGCTACCACATGCATCAAGCATTCCCGCCGACCAGCTTCCGCGCCGCCTCGACGTCTCGTGCTATCTGCTCCTTTAGCTGTCTTACCCCCTCGAACCGCATCTCCGGCCGCAGACGCTCCTCGAAAGTTACGTCCACGACCTCTCTGTACAAGTCCCCGTCGAAACCGAGTAGGTGCGCCTCGACTTTGCTCTCCCGCCGGTCAAAAGTCGGTGCGACTCCGACGTTAGTACACGCCGCGTGATATTCGCCGTTGAGGATCACATGCCCAGCATAGACCCCTCGCCCCGGCAAGAGCGAGCGCGGGTCGGCCAGGATGTTGGCCGTCGGAAACCCGATACTCAGCCCCCGCCCGTCCCCCTCCACGACCCTGCCGCGCAGAAGATATGGTCTCCCAAGGAGCTGCGCCGCCTCCCGCACCTCGCCCTCTGCAAGCAGTTCACGTATCCTAGTCGAGCTGACGTCCGTTCCTAAAGCGTAGATAGGGACGGCATAAGCCTCCCCGCCTAGCTCGCGCATGTATCGCCTCAAACCCTCGAAGTCCCCTGAGGCCCTGTATCCGAACCTGAAGTTCTCCCCTACTACTACCGCCCAGGCCTCTTGCTCCCCCACGAGTACGTCCCGTACGAACTCCCACGGCCTTTTCTCCGAGAGCTCCCTGTCGAACCGGATGGTGCGCACCTCGCTCACCCCACACGCCAACAACAGCACGTCACGCACGTCCGGTACGGTCAATAGCTTCGGCTCACTCCCCGGACGTAGAACCGCTCGCGGGTGTGGATCAAAGGTAACCGCCACTGAACCTACACCCTGCCGTCTTCCCTCCTCGACCGCCCGCCTCACCACGGCCGTGTGCCCGAGATGTACGCCATCGAAGTTCCCGAGGGCAACAACGACGCCTCCCGCCAGCGAACCGCTCATGCCCGTCCCTCATCACTCCGCACCACTACGATACCCCTGCGCATAGCACGACCTCTGGCCTGGCCTGCTCGCCCAAGTCCCTGTAAACCGCCAATAGTTCTCCCCCCTGCTCGACCCGGTAGCTGCCACAGAGACCAAACGCCCCGAGCTTGCGTCCGTTACATACCCCAGACCGCTCCCGCGCCGAGAGCTCTACCAGCGGCAGAAAACCCACTATCTCTCTCATCGGTATTATGCGTTGTACGAGGATTTCGGGAGAGAGCTCCTCCGACTCTACGGCCTTTTCTATCGTGAGGTGTCCGACGCTGGTCCGGCGCAGAGCGGTCAGGTAGGCGCCAGTATGTAGAGATTCGGCGAGGTCAGCTATCAGGGTGCGCACATAGGTGCCGCTGCCGCAGGAGACGGCGAACGCGGCGGTTTGAGCATCATAGGAAAGCAGCTCGAAGGAGTGCACGCTTACGAATCGGCTTTGTCGTTCGACCTCTTCGCCGCGGCGGTAAAGCTTGTAGAGGCGCTCGCCCCCTACCTTGACGGCTGATGCCATAGGCGGAGTCTGAAGAAACCTCCCCGTAAAACGGCGCGTGGCGGCGCGCATGGCGGGCTCCTCGGGGAGAGAGGAATCTGGCAGGAGAGTTACGTTACCGTCAGCGTCTAGAGTATCGGAGACGGCGCCGAGCCGGGCGGTGGCGGTATAGGACTTGTCGAGCCCGGTGATGTAGCGGGAGAGGCGGGTGGCGCGACCGATGAGGAGGACGAGGAGGCCGGAAGCGAGGGGATCAAGGGTGCCGGTATGCCCGATTTTCGTCTTCCTCGGCAAGAAGCGCTTGACCCATGAGACCGCCCGGGTGCTGGTGATGCCGGACGGCTTGTCCAGGAGGAGCGCGCCGTCGAGAGGGGCGGGCGCGCCTATCAGACGCCTCCGCCATAACCGTCCTGAAGGTCGACGACGCGCCTCAGGGCTCCCAGCAACTCCTCTTTCGCCTCGCGAGGAGGTTTCGAGGTGGTGTAGCCAGCCGCGAGTCGGTGTCCGCCGCCGCCGAAAGTTCGGGCGATCTCGCCGACATCCACGCGCTCGGAGCGAAGAGAGCCCTTGGTTCCGCCCTCGATCTCCCTGAGGTGGGCAACGACTTCGACCCCGGCCACCGTCCGGAGGCGATCTATCGATTCTTTGGAATCGAGCTCCGTGGCGCCGGTGCGGGCGTAGTCCTCCTTATCTACCGTGGCGATGAGGGCCTCCCCGTGCCGCTCGGCGTTCGCGAGAGAGGTACCAACTATCTTTAGCTGCTCAACGGTACCGGTGCGGTTCAGACGGTCGTCTATCTCGGCGGGGACGACGCCCGCGCGCAGCAGGTCGGCGACGAGTTCGTGGGCCGCAGGCGAGACGTTTCGAAAGCGGAAGCCACCCGTGTCGGTCGAAATGCCCGTATAGATCGCCTCCGCAGGCTCTCTCTCGAGCGATAGTCCAAGCTCCGTATATAAGGAGGCCACGATCTGGGCGCTCGCCGCCGCCTCCGAGTCGACGAGGTTCTTCTCGCCGTAGAGCGGGTTGTCCTCATGGTGGTCTAGGTTGAGGCGTACCGGGTGTACGCGCTCGTGCGCGACCCCAACCCGATCGGGGCGAGAGGTATCCACCACGAGCAGGTCATGGTTCGGCGGACACTCCTTAAAAGGTTCATCCGTGAGAAGCCATCGGAGGTAGCTCGGGATCTCCTCGGCGTAGGAGAAGACGGCTTCGACGCCCAAAGCGCGCAGCAGGTACACGAGGGCGACGGCGGAGCCAATCGCGTCGCCGTCCGCGCCGGTATGAGTCGTAACGGCGGCCTTGTGCAAACCTGCCAGATACTCCGCTACCTCGCGCTTCGTGTTACTTGTCTTGGGCTCCGCCATCTACTTCTGTCTCCCTGATGTCTCTCAAAGTCGTCTCGATCCTATCTACGTTCTCCACCACCGGATCGGGCTCGAAGCGGAGGCGAGGTGTGCGCTTGAGCCGCGTCTGCTGGGCAACCGAGGCCTGAATACGTCCGGCGGCGCTCTGTAGCCCCTCCCTCGCTCCTTCCAGGTCCTCTTCGGAGAGCACGCTGTAAAATACAGTCGCAGACCCGAGATCCGGGCTCACCCTGACGCCGGTCACCGTTACGAGGCCGTGGATGCGCGGGTCGGAGAGGGTAGCGACCTCTTCGCCCACGATCTCCTTCAGTTGCGACTCGACCTTGCGCATCCGGTCACTCATAGCTTTACTAACTCCTCCCGCCACTCCAATATCGCGAGCTCCTCGTAGTTGAGGAGTTGCCGACGGACCTCTTCGCGCTTCTCTTCCGCCGCCCTCCGGTCGACCGCGGCGAGCGCGAACTCAACGGTTGCCCGCTGCCAGGAGTCCTGGTTGTCCGCCTCGACTACGGAGACGTTCTTGCGGCGGAGGCGGTCCTTTAGAGATCTCACTATCTGGCGTTTGTGCTTGAGGCTGGAGCTGAAGGGTAGCTCCAGCTCCAGCCTGACGATGCAGAACAATTAGCTCTATCTACCTCGGTACTTCGACGGTCTCGAAGAACTCCAAAACGTCGCCTTCCTTGACGTCGTTGAAGTTCTCCACCCCCACGCCACACTCAAAGCCCTGACGCACCGATCGCGCATCGTCCTTGAAGCGCCTGAGGGAGGCGATATTGCCCTCATAGACTACGGTACCGTCCCGCACGACGCGAACGCGGTTGTTCCGAAAGATCTCACCGCTAGTCACGTAGCAGCCTGCTACCAAGCCTGCGTTCGGGACCCGGAAGGTTTGGCGCACCTCCGCTGTCCCCGTCTCGCGCTCCTCGGTCTCTGGGGCGAGCATGCCGCGCATAGCGGCCTCTATCTCCTCGAGGGCCTTATAGATCACGTCATAGGTGCGTATCTCGACGCCCTCGCGCTCTGCGACCTGTTTCGCGGTGTTCGTCGGCCGGACGTTGAAACCGAGCACGATACCGCCGCTGGCCGAGCCAAGCATTACGTCTGAGTCCGTAACCGCCCCTACCCCCGAGCGTACGATGTTGACTCGCACCTCTTCGGTGGTCAGCTTCGCGAGGGCCTCTTTGAGCGCTTCGACGGAGCCCGCGACGTCCGCCTTGACTACGAGGTTGAGATCCTGGGTTCCGCCCTCGCCGAGTAGCTCCTCCAGGGTACGGCGCGTGCCGCCCTGAGCGAGCTCCTGACGCCTCGCGGCGGCCTCCGACTGCTGGGCCTTGTCTCGGGCGTTTCGCTCGTGCTCGACGACTTCGAAGCGCGTCCCGGCTTCGGCAACGCCGGAGAGGCCGAGTATCTCCACGGGCTCGCCAGGCCTTGCGTCTTTGATGCGCTTGCCCGTGTAATCCAGCATCGCCCGGACGCGACCGTAGGCGGTCCCGGCTAGCACGACATCACCCTTGTGAAGGGTACCTCGGTTCACCAGGAGCGTAGCCACCGGCCCCCGGCCCGGGTCGCGCTCGCTCTCGATAACGTAGCCGCTCGCAGGAGCGTCGGGGTTCGCCTTGAGATCCTCAAGCTCGGAGACGACAAGGATATTCTCCAGCAGATCGTCTATGCCCTCGCCCGTCTTCGCGGAGACCGGCACCGTTACCGTATCACCACCGTACGCCTCCGGGACGAGGTCTCTCTCGGAGAGCTCACCGAGAACCCGGTCCTGGTTCGCGTTCGGCACGTCTATCTTGTTGAGCGCCACGACGAGCGGGACGCCGGCGGCCTTCGCGTGCTCGATGGCCTCGTCGGTCTGGGGCATTACGCCGTCGTCAGCAGCTACGACGAGGACTACGACGTCTGTCACGCGAGCCCCGCGGGCGCGCATCTCGGTGAACGCCTCGTGGCCTGGAGTATCGATAAACGTGACCCTTCTGCCTCCGCTCTCGGCCTGGTACGCTCCGATGTGCTGCGTGATGCCGCCTGCCTCGCCCGACTGCACGTTCGCCTTACGGATGCGGTCGAGGAGCGAGGTCTTTCCGTGATCGACGTGGCCCATCACCGTTACCACCGGCGGCTTCTCGACGAGATCCTCCGGTGCGTCGTCGGCGGCCGGGTCGACGTCGGGCTCTTCTACGGCGGCGACCTCCACCTCTACGCCCATCTCCTCGGAGATCAGCTCTATCTCCTCGATGGAGAGGGTCTGGGTCATGGTCTTCATCTCGCCGAGCCCCATTAGGACCTTGATGATCTGGGTCGGCGCAACGTCCATTGCGTCGGCCAAGTCCTTGACCGACGCGCCCGGCTCGACGCGTATCAGGCTCTGCTCTTCCTGCTTCGCCTCGCTCGTGGCGGCTGCGACCTTGGGCGCCGCCTCCTTCTGCGGCGTCTCGACAGCGGTCGGTCGCGGCGCCCTGTTCGTGGCGCTCGCGTCTATGACGACCCTGCGGCGCTTGCGCCCGCCCTTTGCTCCCTTGGCAGACTCCGCCGGGGCTTCGTTTCGCCCGTTGGTGGCGCCGTCGGTAGACACCGAGACTGCTGCTTCAGCATTTTGACCGTCTCCGAAGACCTTCTCAAAGACGGGCTCTTCGACAACGGCGAAATGATTCTTCACCTCGACGCCCGCATCCTTGAGGCGATCGATTACCTCTTTAGTATCCAGCGACAACTCTCTTGCTATCTCATAAACGCGCTTGCTCATCTAACCCCCTACGAGCCCTCTACAAGGCCTTCGAACTCCGCAGCCTGGGCCTGATGCGAAGGTATCCCACAGAACAATGATCCTGGCAGAGCCGTGTTCGCACAGCGCCGCCCGTTTGAGAGTACTGCCCGGCAACGGTGCATCGTGGAGTCCTCGTCGGGCTCCCAGCCCTCTTCCTCCTCGTCATACTCCGTCGCCTGACTCTCCGGTTTTATGTCTATCTTCCAGTCGGTCAGCTTGACGGCGAGCCGGGCGTTCTGCCCCTCCCGTCCTATCGCGAGCGAGAGCTGGTCGTCCGGCACGATCACCTCGGCCTGCTTCTCGTCTTCGTCCAGGTAGACCTCGCGTACGCGAGCGGGGCTCAAGGCCTTCGCTATAAAGCGGGCCGGATCCGGGTCCCACTGGATGATGTCTATCTTCTCGTTTCTCAACTCGGAGACCACCGCGCGCACGCGGCTACCCCGTGGTCCCACGCAGGCCCCAACCGGGTCTATCCCCTGCTCGTTCGACCAGACCGCGACCTTAGAGCGCAGCCCTGCCTCACGAGCAACAGCCTTGATCTCGACGAGGTTATCGTAAATCTCCGGCACCTCAAGCTCGAAGAGTCCCTTCAAGAGCCCCTCGTGACGTCGGCTAACGGTCATGCTCGGTCCCCTGCCCGGCTCCCGAATCTCTAGCAGATACACCTTGATCCGCTGACCGTTCTCGTACCGTTCGTTAGGAACCTGCTCGCTTGCGGGCAAAAGCGCCTCGACACGCCCGAGGTCCACCAGTGTCATCCGCCGGTGAGCCTGCTGAACGATACCGGTCACGACCTCGCCCATGCGCCCGCCGTACTCCTGCAAGAGCTGGTCGTTGCTTATCTCGTTCAGACGCTGATAGAAAGTCTGACGCATCACCTGCGCCGCGATCCGCGTAAAGTCATGCGGCGTAATGTCTTCGCCGTCCTTCACCACCCTCAGATCCCCGGTCTCCCGGTCGAGGATCACCTCGGCTCCTTCGACCGCGCCCTCCCGACCTTCGTAGGCCGCGAGCAGGGACTCCTCAAGAACCCCTTTTATGATCTCAAAGGGGATGCCCTTGTCTATCTCGATCTCATGTAGTGCAGACAGTAATGCCGTGTTCATGCCGTTATATGTCCTCCTTGAGGTTCGCGCGCGCTATGGAGCCGAACGGCAGCTCCACCTCCGCTCCCCCCTCTAAGAGTTTTAATACGAAACTCGTCTCGTTCGCGTTCTCGATCCTGCCAGTGAAGTTTCGCCGACCATCTACAGGCTCCGCTACCTTCACCTTCGCCTCGTGCCCGACAAAGCGCCGGAAATGCTCCGGCTTAGTCAGCGGGCGATCAACGCCCGGAGATGAGACCTCTACGAGGCCGTCGTAGCCTTCTTCCTCCAGGAGGGGAGAGACTTTAGAGGTCACAACCGAGGTAAACTCATGGTCAACGGGTCCGTCCTCCCGATCCACGAGCAACGTGAGAAGAGGCCCACCACAGAAGCGAGCCTCTACCAGCTCCGCGTTCTCCGGGAGGGCCCCCTCTACGACCTCCGTCAATCTCTCCAAACTCGCCGTTTGATGCTCCCCTTATTGAGACGTTAAAAAAGCAACGGGTCCCTAGAGACCCCTTGCTCCAGTACAGCAAAAAGATTATACCGCAGAGTATCTAGGTTACAAGACGGTCGACGAGCGGTAAGGTTTGCCGCCACTACGGACCCAATTCATGTAATCAGCAGTCAACTAGCAGAAAACGACTATCGCCACAACTCATCTTTATGCACTTACACAATATCTTTGATGACTCACAGGGAGCAGCGACGTTACTACAATATAGACTCACCATTGAAGTCAGGCTCGTATGCAGAGTATTGCATACGACTTTCCGAGAAGGGGTCGCCCCGGAAGCCCAACTACGTAAAGCTCCTGCGGAATTGCCAAACGCTTTAACTAGATGTTACTTCCAGCCGTCCTTCTGTATCTCCTCGAAGAGGGCGTCGAAGATCTCATCCCGGCCGACCTTGCGCAACGGCTGGCCCTTGGAGAAGATTACACCGTCGTCCTTACCTCCGGCGACACCGTAGTCCGCGTCCCTAGCCTCGCCGGGGCCGTTGACGATACAGCCCATGACGGCGACGGTAAAGTGGTCCTCGTAATGCTTTAGCTTATCCTCGACCTGGGCAGCCATGCCGATGACGTCGAAGCCGAGAGTGCGGGCGCAGCTCGGGCAGGCGATCACGTTCGGGCCGCGGTGGCGGAGGTTAAGGGCCGAGAGGATCTGGTACGCCACCGGTATCTCCTCGACGGGGTCTTCGGCGAGCGAGATGCGTATAGTGTCACCGATGCCATACGGGAGGAGCTGGCCTAAAGCAGCGGCGCTCTTTATGGCGCCGGGGAGCTTGGTGCCGGCCTCCGTTACACCCAGGTGCAAGGGGGCGTCGGAGTGCTTGCGGAACTCCCTGTTCGCCTCGACCATCTCCGGGACGTGGCTTGCCTTGAGCGAGACTTTGAAGTCCTTGAAGCCCATCTCCTCGGCGATCTCCGCCTTCTGCAAGGCGCTCGACACCAGAGCCTCGGCCTTCGGGAGGTCCCAGTACTTCTTCTCGACGGAGCCCGAGTTGACGCCGATGCGCATCGCAACGCCGGTCTCTATGCACTTCTCTATAACGGCCCGGTAGCGGTCGTTGCCGCCGATATTGCCGGGGTTGATGCGCACGCAAGCTGCCCCGGCGTCAGCGGCGCCCAGCGCCATCCGGTAGTCGAAGTGGATGTCGGCGATCAAGGGCACCGGCGTGCGCCACACGACCTCCTTGAATCCGGCAAGCGCCTTCGACCCGTTGACCGAGACGCGCACCAAGTCTGCGCCCGCGGCGTTCAGGTCGTAGACCTGTTGCACGGTCGCCTCGACGTCCGAGGTGTTCGTGTTGGTCATGGATTGGACGGCCACCTGCGCGCCGCCGCCTATAGGCACCCCGCCGACCGTGATCTGACGGCTCGTGATCGGGCGTTCCTGTACGACTGCCTCTGTCATGCCACTCCCAACTCTCTTCTACGGATCGGGGATAAACGGTTGCCCCGTAAAGATTTTACTAAGGTCTGCGTAGGTTGCGAAGACGAAGAGCATGAGTATTAACGCAAGCCCGAAGGCCGCGACCTTCGCTACCGTCTCCGCGCTCACCGGCCTCCCAAGCACCTTCTCGGCCGCGATAAAGAACAAATGTCCCCCGTCGAGCGGCAGTATGGGCAGAAGGTTGAAGACGGCGAGGTTGAGGCTTATGAGCGCGAGGAGGCCCGCGAAGCTCTGGGCCCCTTGCGCGGCCACGTCGCTGCTCACTCCGACCACCCCTATCGGACTAGAGACAGAGTCGTAGAAGCTGATCCCGCCGGTTGCCAACTCTCCGACAAACCACCCGAAGAGCCCTATCGTCTGGACCGTCTTCTCCACTCCGAGCCCCAAAGCCTGAAGCGGCCCATAATTCTCCTCGGAGAGCCTGGGCTGCACCCCTACTAGCGCGCGCTCCGGGTCCCGCTCGTCGGCGGTCAGCTCCCCCGAGTACTCCTCCCGTCCCCCGCCGCGCTGAACCACGAGTTCAACCTCATCCCCTGGGCTACGGGCGTTGACGGTCTGCTGGAACTGTCCCCAGTCTTCGATCTCCTGCCCGTCCACGGAGACGATGCGGTCTCCCTCCTGCAAGCCGACCTCTTCGGCGAGGGATCCCGGTACTACCGACTCAACCTCCGTGGTTGGCGGCGACGCGCCCATGAACAAAACGGCGAAGATCGCCACCGCCGCCAACAGGTTTGCGAACGGCCCCGCAAAAATGATGATCGCTCGCCGCCACGCCGGCTTGGAAGGATAGGCATTAGGACCGAACTCTCCCGTCTCCTTCTCG
This sequence comes from uncultured Rubrobacteraceae bacterium, assembly GCA_902806055.1. Taxonomy (GTDB): domain Bacteria; phylum Actinomycetota; class Rubrobacteria; order Rubrobacterales; family Rubrobacteraceae; genus Rubrobacter_F. Next base: position 1,197 of record CADCVD010000050.1, on the reverse strand, counting down.
ACGCTTGCCATACCCTCCATACCCTCCATCTTGGCAAAACCACCGAGAAGTATTATGCGAAAAGAATAGATTGTTTTGCCGATCTTCTTCTTTATTAGGGCGGGACCGAAGCCGATGCCGAACTCGGGGACGTGGACTCCCAGAGCTTTTGCGGCGAGCATGTGGCCTAGCTCATGGATGACTATAAGGGCGATCAGGCCGAGGATGGCTGCGAGAATCGTCATCGTATCTGTGTTACCGCCTTCTCCGCCTCTACGCGCGCCCAGCGGTCCGCGTTCGCTATCGCCTCCATATTGTCCATGGCACCCAGATCCGGCACAGCCTCAAGAACCTCCTCAACGACATCCGCTATACCCAAGAATTCTATACCGTGGTCAAGGAAGGCCCGCACGGCGACCTCGTTCGCCGCGTTCAAAACGACGGGGTACGCCCCCCCACGCTCTCCCGCCTCTACGGCTAGCGGGAGGCACCGGAAAACATCGCTCTGGGGCTCTTCGAAAGTCCATTGTGCGTCCCCGAAGCCGATCGGCTTCGCTCCGACGTTCACCCTGTCGGGGTAGAGGATTCCGTAGGAGATCGGGAGACGCATGTCCGGGAACGCAGCGTGCAGTATTACCGATCCGTCTACGAAGATGACGCCTCCGTGCACCAACGACTGGCGGTGCACGGCGACCCGAATGTTATCGTAGGAGACCCCGAAGAGGTGGTGCGCCTCTATCGCTTCAAGGCCCTTGTTCATCATGGTCGCGGAGTCCACCGTTATCTTTGGTCCCATCCGCCACGTCGGGTGCTTCAGCGCCGCTTCCGGTCCCGTCCCCGCCAGTTCCGCCTTCGTCCGCCCGAAGAACGGGCCGCCCGAGGCGGTCAACAGAATCTCGTCTACCTCCTCCTCGCTCCTCCCCGCGAGACACTGGAAGATAGCCGAATGCTCAGAGTCCACGGGGATCAGGTCCTTGCCGGTACTCTGCGCGAGTCGCATCACCCAACCACCGCCTGCGACGAGCGACTCCTTATTGGCGAGGGCCACCGCGTTGTCTGACTTCAGGGCCGCCACCGTAGCGGCGAGCCCAGCGTAGCCGACGATGCCGTTCAGTACGACGTCGGCCGGAGCTGCGGCAAGCTTGGCCGAGGCGCCGGTACCGTCGATTTTCTCGATGGGCAAGTCCAAGAGGGCGTTTATGTCGCCACTCTCAAGCG
>CADCVD010000049.1 GCA_902806055.1 uncultured Rubrobacteraceae bacterium | reverse complement strand
TCCCCATGGGTTAAGGGGAGAGCTGGCGGACGTGATCGTCGGGGCGGACCTCTTCCTGGGTCTGTCCGTACCCGGCGTGCTGACGCCTCAGCACCTGGAGTCGATGGCCGAGGACCCCATAATCTTCGCGATGGCCAACCCCGACCCGGAGATAGCACCCGAGGAGGCCGAAGGGCACGCACGGATCATGGCCACCGGGCGCAGTGACTATCCCAACCAGATCAACAACACCCTATGCTTCCCTGGGATATTCCGGGGCGCCCTGGACAGTCGGGCGCGAAAGATGAACGAGGAGATGAAGCTCGCCGCAGCCCACGCCCTGGCCGATGTCATCCCCGAAGAGGAACTCTCGGAGGATTACATAATCCCTGGCGTGTTCGACGAGCGTATCGTGCCCACGATGGCCGAGGCGGTAGAGGAAGCGGCCCGCGACAGCGGTGTAGCTCGGCACTCTCTACAGGAGGAAGACATCATGTAATCTCCACCACCGTCCTAGCAGAATCAGGATAGTCGACGTCGTGTACCTAGTAGGAATGGAGGCATATCCGTGGCCAAGAACGTGGTGCAGTTCATGCTGGAGTGCTTGAGCGACTGGGGGGCGAAGCGTAGCCTGCACCTAACGCCTCTACTCTGCCCTCTCGTCAACTAGCGCACGGTTTCGCGAAGACTTCGCCCTATTCTCGTTCTGACTGGCGTAGACCGCCCGACATTCTACTTCACGCTCTGACACTTGCCTGAGTTCCTGCGTCTCGACGGTCCCTGCGAGCCGAGAGCTACCAAACCATCTCGTAGCGTCACATAAAGTTGCGGGACCTTGGAAGGTGCGTAGGCGGCTAGCACTTGCTCATATGCGTTCCAAATGCAACGCTTCCCTGAGCTCCACTTCTCCGCCACGCTGGGCCAGGAGCCGGAGGTCGAGTTGACGCTGGTGTAGCGGTCGGGCGCTCGTGACCTCCTCTACACTGTACGAACTGACAACTCTCGAAGGAGGCTGCGAGGACCTACAGAGCCCTCGCAGCGTCAATTCTCTGTCTAACCGCAGTGCCGTTCCAGGTCGAGCGCCTCGTCAGTGAGGGACAGCTCGACACTATCGACAATCACGCCGAGCCTGACCGGGCAGCTTACGCCGGTCCCGTCCAGACCGCAGTACCCGTTCGGGACCTTATGCAGGTACTGCTGATGGTAGCCTTCGGCATAGTAGAACGGGCCAGCAGGCGCGATCTCCGTGCTGATCGAGCCGTAACCGGCACCCCTAAGTGCCTCCTCGTAGGCGTCGCGGGTCTCCTCGGCGGCCCGGCGCTGCTCGTCGTCGGCGAAGTAGATCGCCGAACGGTACTGCGTCCCGACGTCATTGCCCTGTCGCATCCCCTGCGTTGGGTCATGGGCCTCCCAGAACACCGCGAGCAGGTCACGGTAGGAGACCTTCTCGGGGTCGAAGACGACGAGCACGGCCTCGGTGTGTCCGGTACGGCCGCTGCAGACCTCCCCGTAGGTCGGGTTCGGCGTAAAGCCTCCCGCGTAGCCAACCGCCGTTGTATAAACGCCGTCGATCTGCCAGAACTTACGCTCGGCACCCCAGAAGCAGCCGAGGCCGAAGACCGCGGTGTTCAGGTCCTCGGGAAAGGGTGGATTGAGAGGCGTGTCGAGCACGGCGTGCCTCTCCGGAACGGCGAACGTCCGCTGCTCCTGGCCGGGAAGCGCCTCGGTTGGCGTAATCATCTTGGTCTTGTGGCGACTAAAGAACATTCTCTTATCTCCTCACCGTTGAGTTCTCTGGCCTAAAGTTCAAGCTTCTCTGCGATCCTCTTTGATTCATCTCAGCCTCCTTAACTTAAACCGCGTGAGGCGGTTCGTCGGTCATGTTCCCTGTCCAAACCGGCGCCACTACCGGGGCTAAGCGGCTGCCGGGAGTTTCTGTCCGTATTCGCCTTCATCCCGGATGGCTCGCTCGGCCTCGCGCTGGAGCTGCCTTACCCTTTCCCGGGAGACCTCGAGCTCCTCACTCAGGTCGGCGAGCGTAGCCGGCTTCTCGCCGTCCAGGCCATAGCGACGAAAGAGCACGCGGCGCTGGCGCTCTGGGAGCCGCTCGACGGACTCCATGAGGTGCCGTGTCTCCAGCTCCTGCATCACCTCGCTGGCCTCCTCCGACTCGCGCTCGTCCTCGACGAAATCACCGAGCTCCGAACTGCCTTCGTCCGAGGAGAGTGGCTGGTTGAGGCTGATGGCGTCGGGTATGGCGCTCTTCGCGCCCTTGACCCTCTCGACGTTCCAGCCGAGCCCCTCGGCAACCTCTTCGTCGGTGGGCTCGCGCTCGAGCTGGGCCGAAAGCTCATTGTAGGTCCTAGCCATCTTCCTTAGCCTCTCGCCCATGTGCACGGGCACCCTTATGGTCCGGCCCTTGTCGGCCACGGCTCTCTGGACGGCCTGCCGGATCCACCAGGTGGCGTACGTGGAGAATCTGAAGCCCTTCTCGGGGTCGAACTTGTCTGCCGCTCGCATGAGCCCTATGTTGCCCTCCTGGATAAGGTCCCCGAAGGGCAGGCCCCTACCGCGGTACTTCTTTGCGATCGGGATGACGAGCCTCAGGTTCTTCTCGATGAGCTTGGACCGCGCCGACATATCACCTTCTCTAATCCTCCTGCCGAGATCTATCTCCTCCTCGTGCGTAAGGAGCCTTCCACGACCGATCTGCCCGAAGTATCTCGCAAGAGGGTTTGGGATCTCCTGATTGTTCATCTCGCCTACCGCCTCTCGTGTTGTTTCGAATTCACCACTATGCTCTGTGCCCTCGTCGTGCTGTCTGATCTTCTAGGGCATCTTCTCCTCGCGTGCCGTGCATATGCTCCTTTCTGGCCCTCGTCTATAAGACCACTCAAGGGGCCGATTTCTTACCCCTAACCCCCATACATCCTCCAGGTCGGTTCTGATCCCACTCACCTACCTACTTCTCATGGGATCAGTGCTACGGTGGGTAGAGAAAGCGGGGTAGTATCGGCCTTACATGAGAGAACGCACAAACGAAGAGTGGCTCGCCGACCTAAGGGGACCGAACCCTGACGAGGCGCTTGGGGACCTTTACGACCTGCTGGTGCGCGGGCTGAGGGCGGCCTTCGGGGGTTACGGGGGCGGCGTAGAGGCCAACTTTGGGGACTTCGCCCAGGAGGCGCTGATCAAGATAACGGGCAACCTGGACTCCTTTAGGGGAGAGAGCCGTTTCACCACCTGGGCTCAGAAGATCGCCATGAACGTCGCCCTCACCGAGCTCAAGCGCAGGCGGTGGCACGACGTATCCTTGCAGGAACTGTTCGCCGAGCGCCAGGGGGCCGACCGCGGGCCGGCGGACACTCAGCTGACCCCCGAGCAACTGGCACTCCAGAACACAGTGCTAGGAGAATTACGCCGCATGGTTGACGAAGAACTGACCAACAGGCAACGAGAGGCGGTGGTGGCGGTGTTGCTGGAGGGGATGCCCGTCTCGGAGGTCGCCAGGCGCATGGGCACCAACCAGAATGCCCTCTACAAGCTGCTGCATGACGCCCGCAGAAAGCTGAAGAGAGAGATGGAGGCCGCGGGTATCTCGCTAAAAGAAGTGCTGGCTGCTTTTGAGGAGGGGTAAGATCCAGAGGGTACGGCAGGTCTAGCATTTAGAAGCGACGAGAGGTTTTCGATGCTGAAGCGTGGTGATGTCGTTAAACTGGTAAGGGTTATAGCCGAAACTCACGAGGCCGAGATCGGCTGCGACGAGTGCTTCGAGCAGTTGGATATTTTTGCAGAGACGGAGCTCTCCGGAGCGGAGGCGGGCGCTGCGATGCCGCTGGTTGGCGATCACCTCGACAAGTGTACAGACTGTCGTAGCAAGTTCGAGGCGCTTCTAGCGGCCTTACGTGGTACGTAGAGCGCGTAGCCTCGCATTCAAACACGACGCTCAAGGGCCTGTTGATCAACGCCTCTTGGAGTACAGCGCTCATAGCTTATCCTTTCTGTGTCCCTCGTCGGTCAACCCGTTGCCTCTATGGAGGCTACTCAGTGGACTGCAGCACCTCAATCTCGTCGCCCACCCGGACCGTGCCGTTTTCGATTACCCTCGCGCAGATACCACCACGGCCCTTCAGGGCCTGCGTCATACCCGGTTCGGTGAGACGTTCGACATATCGGCAGACCGAGCGTGGCCCCCGGTACTCGAAGATAATCTCCCCGACACGGAACCGCTCGCCACGTCGCAAGGCCTTCAGGGTTATCCCTGTGGTGACGACGTTGCGCCGGTGCTCGCCGTTCTTCACACCCACGCCGGTCTCTCGCTCGATGTCGTGGAAGTCCTCGGCTGCGATGAAGGTTACTTCGCAGACTCGGCCGAAGCGGCTCCAGTGCCCGGTCCCGGCGCAGTAGCGATCACCCTCCAGACCGCAGCCTTCGAGAGCGGTAGCCGCCTGGACACCTTTCATCTGTGCACCAGCTTCTGGCGCAAGGAATATGCCTTCCACGAAGCCCGCCATTATCACCCTTCCTTGTAATATTGTTCCTCTCTTTCGAGAGATATACCAGTATGCTAGGACAGTAATATCGCAAACACCGATAGGCTTTTTGGGCGGCCGTTACAACCAGCCGCGTCTCTTGAAGGCGAGGTTGAGTGACACCGAGACGATGAGCATCAGCGCCAATGCGAATGGGTAGCCCAAGGTCCAGTGCAGCTTGGGCATGTGATCGACTTTCATCCCGTAGACGGCGCCCACCAACGTCGGGGCGAACAGGATCGCGGGCCAAGCGCTGATCATCTTCATTCGCCCACGAGTTCGCCAGCAACCTGGTGGGTGGTCTCGTCTGGGAGCTGAGGGGCGCCTCATGTGAGGTAAACCGGGCCACGGCCGAGTGGTCCTTCTCCGGAACGAGGGCTTAGTCCCGGGCGAGGGGCCGGCCGGCAGGGCCTTCTCGGTGCGGGGCTTGACAGCCTACGAGCTCAGGGCGAGAAGATACGGCGTTCCTCCGACTACTACAACCACCCCACGATCATGCGTCAGGTCGGCGTGCTGACCGAGGTCGGGGCACCCCCCCTACTAGAAACGCCGTGGCGGCGGCGCAAGCTTCGTCGATAAGTACGAGGACAGGATGAACGGGTATTGGCGTTATCGGGCAACCGTCGCCCTTGGCAGGCGAATCGTAGGGGGAGCCCGAAGCCCTACATCGTGTCCCGAAGTTTCGAGAGCCCCTTCTAGGCGAACCTCCGAGAACGCCCTTCCGCTTGCTCCTCTGGTGAATGAAGTCTGAGGTCCGTGTCCACGTGTACGAGCGTCATCGCACTACCCTTGTGATCACCGACGAACTCGTAACGCCCGGACCCCACGACGAGAACTACCTCTCCCTCGCCCATGCTCGAGACCTTGACGCCTCTAGCGTACTCAATCGGCATGCCGCTGTCGAGATGCCGATATCGCCCCTTACCGGCACATGAACCGTAGCTGCCGTATTGGGAGCGCTGACTATAGGTTTGGGTATTTCCCTATCTCCACTACGTTACTAGACGCGAAGCCAACGCCCCAAGATCGATGCATATCAAGTTGGTCTTGGTTGGTCACTGGTATCGTCAAGATCGTCTCGCTGGACGGCTGCGTCCGTTTTTCCGCCACGCCGCAGAAGCATCAGCGCGCCTAAGGGGAACAGCACTACCGACAGAAGCCCGGCCACCACCATGGCGGCCCCGATCGCGGGAGTCAGTATGCCAAACTCCAGCCCGATCCCCGTGGCGGCGACAATGAACGGCAGCGAGGTCGCCTGCAAAAGCCCGGCTGCCAGAGAGCGCCTGTCGCCGACCATCGGTCTGTACAGGGCAGCCGGCAACCCGCGAGCGAGCAGGAGGGCAAGGAGGAACACTGGCACAAGGGCCAGCGCCGACCCGCCGGAGAGAAGCGCTCTCGCATCCAGCTGCATCCCGCTGGTGATGAAGAAGAAGGGGATGAATACGCCGAAGCCGACGGCCTGGAGCTTTGTACGGAAGCCCGCATGCGTCATCATCTCGTCGCGATCCAGTACCCTGAGTACCGCACCGGCGAAGAACGCGCCCAGAATCACCTCCAGCCCGAAGAGCTGCGCGATCACCACAAACCCGATGAGCAGAACCAGGGCTCCCCGGACCCTGATCTGGGCGCTAGAATCCTGCAGCCTCACAAGGGCGGAACGCAGACGACTCGATTGCTCGACCTCGGCCAGTGCTAGCCCCGTAGCGATCACCAGCACCAGGAAAACGCCGATCAAGAGGAGGGTAGAGCTCACACTGCTCGAATCCCCGGAGAAGAAGAAGGAGAGGAGGATGATCGCACCGAAATCGGCTATCGACGAGCCGGCAATGATAAGCTGGCCGAGCGTCGTGTTGCTCTGGCCGGCATCGGCGAGCACTGGAATCACGATGCCTAGTGATGTGCTGGACAGTATGATAGCAACGAGCAGTGGAGCCTGGATGAGACCGGAGGCATAAAGTCCCAGGCCGATGCCCAGTGCAACCGCCAGAGAGATCAGGAAACCGGCGGCCGCGCTACGCAGCCGCGCACCTCGCAGACGATCAAGGTCGATCTCGAGTCCCGCCAAGAACAGCAGGAACGCGAGCCCGAGCAAGGCCAGCACCTGCAGCGGCAGGTCGACCTCTACGAACCCGAGAGCCGCGGGGCCGATCACGATGCCGGCTACGATCTCAAGGACCACTGAGGGAAGACGCAAAGAAGGCACGAGGCCGAGAACGAGCGGCACCAGGAAGGCTATCGCCGCGACGACCAGTACTCCCGTGAGCGAGATATCGGCCATCATTAGAGCATACTATGTGGTGTGTGTTGCCTGGACCTCGGATCAGACATGATCGTTCACCTCGCCAAACACCTGATGATGGTACCGGGTCGTCTGAATACCAGGCGTGGCGTGATGACCCGCTGCGGAGGGCGCCGGTTCACTCAGTCGCCCGGGGCTGGCCATGGACGATGATGCGTTGGCGCACCACCTTGGACAGCGTACGCGGGTCGTCCACGACGCTACGGTCCTAGAGGTCGGTGTCGCGGAACTTCTGGCGGGTGAGCGCGGTGGTGACGGCGCTCGCGTCCCTGCCGGCCGCGAGCGCTGCCGCGCCCCCCGCCGGAGAGTCCTCTATCACAAGGCAGTCTTCAGGGCTTACCCGCAGCTCGTGTGCCACGAGCAGGTCAATCTCCGGGTCCGGCTTGCCGTTCTCGACGTCGTCTCGTGTTGCGATTGCGTTGAACGCGTCTGTCAGTCCCAGTATCGACATGACGTGCCGTGCCTGCTCGGTGTGCCACATCGTCGATAGCTCGGTCCGGTAGCCCGTGTCCCGCAGGTCGTGCAGGAGCGCGATGTTGTGGGGGTAGCGGTGGGTGAAGATCAGAGACCAGTCGGACAACAACGCGTCGTAGATGTGCAAACGGACCAGGACGTAGGCCTGCCAGGGCGTCTTGACGCCGAACTCGGCCATCTGGGAGCGGGCCGCCTCTTCGAGCCCGAAGTGCCGCAAGAGCCCTGTGGCGACGTCCCGACACGACCGGCAGACGAAGTCCTTGAAGGCATCTACCACTTCCGCTTCGCCCAGGTCGGGCTGCAACTCGGCGGCGTGGGCGTAGGAGAGGGACTTGAGCCCTTCCGTTTCGACCAGTGCGCCATCCAAGTCGAGGATGACGCCAAAGTTGTGTTCGTCAAATCGGCTCCGCTTCGCTTATAACCCCGGCAAGTCATGACACGTCCTGGCTTCCTCGCCCGGCGAGTGTTCTCTCACCCGACAGGTTATCGACGAAGCTTTTTCGATTCGTGCTGACGAGATCCAAGACCGCGGCCGTGTCCACCCCCGACGTCGGGTCGAGCGCCACGGTCTCGACGCTAGAGAGCGGGCCCCAGAGTAGCGATGCCAGGTCCTCTGCAGCGATTGGCCTCGCCATGAACCCGCCGCCGAACGCTCCCAACGGCGTCAAGAACATGCCCACATCCTCCTCGGAGCCGAAGACCGGCAGGATCTCGCCGTGTGGTCTCGAGTGCAGGGTGAGCGTCTTGCTGCGGGCTCCGTCTCGCCCCACGACGAGCCAGTAACGTTCCGAGCCGCGAGGTCGTTCGTTTGATACGCCTGAGCCGACCGGGGCTTCCCTTCGCATCCGCCTTCACCCTCTCTCGTGTTTCGACCAACCTACGGAGCAACCGATGCCGGTAACATCCTCTACTCGACCGTAGCCTCCTTCGGCAAGATCGACAGCACGATGGCGGTAAGCTGATCGGGTCGGCGCCCGACGTTGCAAAACGGGCTGCCGTGAGATCCGGATCGGGACGTTTCTGAAGATGTCGAAGAGGTCGGGCATTTCTTGCTGCTCCCTTCCGTAACGAGTAGTAGCAGATGGCCGCCTTACGGTGATACCAAGGTACGGGAAGAGCGTGGCAACGGCGTGGCAAGTGACGTCGAGGCGAAGATCGAGGGGGCCGTACCCTCCTGGCTGCTTGCGCCGATGGTCCAGGAACCCAAGTACCACGTGGAAGTACGAGGGCGGCCTCATCACCCAGTTGATGATTTTGATCAGGACGTTCCTGCCCCACGGGGGCAAGGCCTGCGGCCTACCGTTGTTGACCGAAACCAGCCGGGTTGCCGCCTCATTGCTCACGTTACCCTCCCTCCGGTACTCTACGCGGGGTTGAACGGTGAATAGCCCTCGAACCGCCAGCGCAGCGGGACGGCGCCTCGGGTCTCGACAACCTCCTGTACCTGGAACTCGACTACGCGCTCGGCCCCGGTGAACCTCGCCTCGCGCACCGCGTCCCAGACGATCCGCGCCGCGCCCGTGAGTTGCAGGGTGCCGCCGCCCTCGAAGTCCAAGAACAGGAGCCCGGCGCTCGGGTTGGCGGCTATGTTGCCCAAGGTGTTGAACATGGTGTTGCCGGAGTAGTCGGGGAACTCCAGCGCGTTTTCGTCCAGGAACCGGACGAAGCCGGGGTTACCGCCGCGGTGGGAGGCGTCGGTCCCGCCTTCGGGGTGGGCACTGGCTATGAAAAAGGTGTCGGCGCAGGAGATGAGGCGGCGCTGCTCGTCCGTGAGCCCGCGGGAGCGTAGGGTGTACCCGTCCTGCAAACCGGGTTTGGCCCCGCCGGTTTCCGGCTCACGCGCCTGGATGTACTTTGGGCAGTTGGCGTAGACTTGACGTGCCCGCACGTAGATCCTGCCGTCGAGGCGCCTCTCAGCCTCGCCGTTCAAACGCAAACGCCTCCGCGTGGCGAGGTCTATGGCTAGCACGCCGACTTTGGTGCTCGCCCCTTGCAGGGCTTCTGCTAACGGGTCGCCAGGAAGTGGCGTGGCGGCAATCGTCACCGTCCGCTCGTCTAGCGCCCGCACGAAACCAGGCTCGCCGACGAGCAGGGAGGCCCACACCCGGCCGTCCGCGCCGACGGAGCCCACGACGATTATAGGCTGCTCCTCCAGGAACTCACGCCCCGCCGGCGGGATGGTGGGGTGGATGCTGTTGCCCACGCGCTCTGCCATCGAGCGCACGCCGGCGCGCTCTTGCACCTCGATCTCCCCGGGGTGGTACTTTGCGCTCACGTCATACCTTTCCCGTCCGGCCACACTTTCTCCTTTTGCTTTGCGAGTACCGCCTTCGACGAAATGCCTTCGGTCACGAGTCCTCCCGTAGCTCCTGCTTCCCCTCACCCGGCACCTCTTGCCAGGCGAAAAGGAGCTCGCCGTCCGCTACACGCGATAACCGCGTGAAATCGCAGCCGAAGAGGTTTTGCATCTCCTTCCCAAGCCACTTGCCAAAAGGAGTCTTCGATGCCGCAAGCTCAGCCATCAACTCACGCAGCGCCCACTCGGGGCCTTCGGCTTCCAAGAAAACGATCGCCACCCTCCCCCGGAAGGCTTTGATGCCAGCCACACGGATGTGGCCGAGATGCGCAGGTGTCAGCTCGATTCCACGTACTCTTCGTAGCGAGAACTCGAAAGCTCCTGCAAGAACCGCCTCCAGGGCTCCTCCCGATCAGCCAGGACATCCCAGACCAGCAGCGAGGTCCTACCCACCATCACCAGTACTATTGGCTGCCATGCGCAGCCTCCTTCGTCCGATGTCTACGCTTTTCTGGTGTGTACCATCCTTGAGATCCACGTTGATGCCTCCCGCTGCGATCTCCCCAAAGGGGAGGTTCAATCAGGGTGGCGCTCGCTCATGCGGAGCCCACTTAAACCACCTTAGCAGCGGGCTGTTGCGAAAGCGTTGCAGTATAGAGAAGACGAAGGTTCCGGAAGAAAAGATGCTGAGTATCACGCTGCTGAGCCCTCCCTAGGTGAGCTTCGATTGGCGGGGGCCCCAGTTCGAGAGAAAGAAGGCGCTCGCGCTTTTGCCCGTCGCCATACCATCCGCTGCCGCCTCGACCGCGTCAAGGAGCTAACCAGCCTAGACATGGAGAAGGGCGAAGACCGCGAACGTCGTACCTGGGAATCAAAGATATGCAACTCCTCGGGCCCGTACCGGAGAAACCTTCTAGCTTCTCCGATCGCTATGGCAGCGAAAAACAAACCCAAAGGGGTCTCAAACTCCGCAACCTCCTCGCCGTTCTTGCCGGAAGTACAAGCCCGCAGCTTTTATCGAAGCCTATACTTATACATCGGGCCAAAGAATCCACTGCACACGAGGACGTAGATTCTACGATAGGTTACACGCCCTACCTCTAAAGTAGGGACGCTATGCGTAAGATCGTTTTTGATGATCAAACGGAGCACAATGAAGTTACTTTAGATGCGGGGCGTTGCATGGGCGTGGGGACAACGTGGAACGAGAGACGCAAGGCAGAGGTCCGGGAAAAGTGCTGCTGAGTGTTAGGCTGCTCGGACCCCCCGAGATAAGCTTCGAGGGGCGGGGGCTCAAGTTCGGCAGAAAGAAGGCGCTCGCGCTGTTGTGCTACCTGGCTACCGAGGGGGGGAGGTACCCTAGGAGGGAGCTCGCCGAACTTTTGTGGCCAAAAAGCGACGAGCGGCGCGCCCGGGCGGATCTGCGCAGCATCCTGACCAGGATCAGGAAGACGCTAGAGGTTCGCCTGCTCGCCATCGAAGGCGACCTCCTGGGGGTAGAGCCGCGAGGAATCGAGCTCGATCTACGAACGCTCGAAGCGGCCGTTTCGCTGGCCCGCAGCGAAACCTCGCAAACCTCGCCGGGAGAAAGTAAGGACCACGACGCTGTAGGGCGCCGGGATCTGATCGCTCACCTTGAAGAGACTTTGGGGACCTACCGGGGAGAGTTCATGGAAGGCTTCTCGTTGGAGGATGCCCCCGAGTTCGAAATGTGGCTGGAGGCCGAGCGCGCGAGATGGCGTGGGGTCTTCGGGGAGCTTTGCGAGAGGCTCTCGCGGCTTCAGGCCGAGGCGGGTCGGCTAGGGGAGGCGACCGAGACCACACGGCTCTGGACGAGGTACGCGCCTTTGAAGGAGGAGGCACACTTGAGGCTGGTGGAACTCCTGTCCGACGCAGGAGAGAGCGAGCGCGCTCTTCTGGCCTACGAGAACTTCCGAGGTACCCTGAGTAGGGAGCTTGAGACCGAGCCTTCCCTCAGGATGCGCGAACTGGCCGAGTGCCTGCGCGAGGAGGTTGAGCAGAGGGCTTCTTTGGGCACGAGCCTGGCGCGCTCGGCGGCCACTACTTCGCCGCTTTCGGCGCTCGAGGTCCCGTTTGCGGGCCGCCAGGAAGAGTTCGGCACGCTCGTTTCGGAGTACCATGCCTGCCTCTCCGGCGAAGAATCACGCGTCATCGCGGTGATCGGGGAAGCCGGGATAGGCAAGACGCGCCTGGCTAAGGAGTTTCTCGTCTGGGCCAAGGCTAGGGGAGCGGACGCCTTGGAAGGGGCTGCCACGGAGGGCGCGGGTTTGCCCTACGGACCGCTGGTGGAGGCCGTGAGGCCCCGCCTGGAGAAAGAGAGGGCCCCCGACGACCTTCTGGAGGACGCCTGGCTCTCCGAGCTCTCCCGCCTTCTACCAGAACTCAAAGAGAGGTATCCAGACCTTCCCCCCCCGGCCTCCGGCGAAGGGGAGACGGCAAAAGGGGCGCTCTTTGAGGCGATCGCAAGGACGGTGGGGGAACTGTCCTCCCGCGCTCCGGTAGTGCTCTTTCTGGACGACCTGCAGTGGGCCGACGCCACCAGCCTGGAGGTGCTGGACTACGCGGGGAGGCGGTGGGCGGAACAAGGAGCACCCGTCCTGCTGCTTATCGCTGCCCGCTCGGAGGAACCAGAGGCCAGTAGCTCCTTTGAGAGGTGGGTCCCGTCTTTGGGGCGGAGCATGCCCGTGAGAACCCTAACCCTTGGTCCGTTGGGGAATCATGATGTGGAGGGTCTTCTCCGGCACCTAACGAATACCGACTCGGAGCCCGCCGGGATTCCGGAGTACCCAGATGAGAAGCCAGAGGGCTCGGACAAAGTGAGAGCCGAGCTGGAGCGCTTCGGAGAACGGCTTGCTGCGGAGACCGGCGGTCAGCCTTTCTACTTCATCGAGACGCTTAAGGCACTACTTGAAGAGGGAAAACTCGTGGTACGGACCCATCCGGATGGAGGGGGCGTTCTGGGGGTTAGCCCCGCCTTGAGGGTGCAGAGCGATCTAAGCAGGTTGCTGCCCCATAGCGTGCGGGAAGTGATCATCACACGCCTCTCACGCCTCTCGCCCACCGCTGCAGACCTGTTGGCTGCGGGGGCTGTCTTGGGCCGAGGCTTTGGCTTCGAGTCGTTGGTAGGCGTGGCGAGCCTGGAAGAGTCAGAAGGTTTAAGGGGGCTGGACGAGCTGGTCGGACGCCGCCTTCTGCTGGAGGAAGGCGGCGGTCGAGAAGGTGAGGAGGGGCCGCCAATGTACGTTGGCGCCACCTACTCGTTCTCCCACGAGAAGATAAGGCAGGTAGCCTACACCGAAGGCGGGCAGGCGCGGCGGTGGGTGCTGCACCGCAGGGCTTTCGAGGTGCTAGGGGGAAGTGGCGCCTCTCCCGCGGAGCTGGCGCGCCACGCGCTGGCGGGCTG
>CADCVD010000048.1 GCA_902806055.1 uncultured Rubrobacteraceae bacterium | reverse complement strand
CCGGCCGTGCGAGAGCGGTCCTTGGGGGTGAGGATCGGACCGTAGAAGGGGTTGAACCCGCTCACGCCGTAGGCGAACTCGTTCAGGTTCGTCTTGCCGAGCACTATCGCGCCCTCGGCTTCCAGCGCGTCGACGACCGCAGCGTTCTTCTCGGGGACGTGGTCCGCGAAGAAGTCCGACCCGTACGTGGTCCTGAGGCCCGCCGTGTCGATCAGGTCCTTCACCGCGACGAGCACGCCGGAGAGGCGGCCGTCACTGGGCCACCTCGGGGGAGGGGCAAGGGCCAACGTTACCGTCGCCGACCCTCACGACAAGCTCCCCACGTTCGTCTTCGTGAACGGGGTGATGGCCGCCATGGAGAACCGCCCCGTGCGCGAGGCGAACGGGGCCGGGGGCTGGGTCTCGAAGTTCGGTATCCTCGACCGCACGGGGGTCGGGGATCTGGCCGCCTTCTCCTACCACCAAGGAGGGCAGTCGGGCAGATAAGTCCGTCATCGCCGGGAACAGCGTATCGGCGACGTGCTCGACGGCTACTCCCCGCACCACCAGGATAGGCAAATCAGTCGCGCCCTAGAGAAAAGGCAGGATCTGCTCGACATTTGTAAGGATCCCGCAGTATTGGATCTCAAAGATTACGACGCTGACGATATGGCACCGATAATCGGCAGCAAGGCCAATGAAAGGAACATTCCAAGGAACCGTCTTACTTAGAGACGACCGACATCCGGTGAAGGAGCGGAGATGATCGCAGCGATTTCATTCGTTAGTCTTTGGGATATGGGATGCGAGCCGTACGTGAACGCCGGGATAAAGCCGGTTTCGCGGCGTCGTCGTTCGGGTGCCGGACTTCGGAGGCCCTCCTCAGCGCGAAGTCGCTCGCCCCCAATCCGATGGGTTCGGGGCCGCGGCGTAAGCGCCTACCCGCCACGGCGTATCGTACGAAAGGCCAGGCTCCGAGCGCGCCCTGGCCTCCGCCGCGGCCAAGTCCGCCTGGGCCCGGGCCAACGCCGCCTCGGCCTCTTCCGAAAGTGCGGACCACTTGCGCGCAATGGCCCCGTCGCCCGCGGCGAGGGCCTCGCGCAGGTTGCGCCCGCAAATGTGGGTCCACTCGGCGCGGCCCTTCCGCCACTCCCGGGCGCGGCGGACCTCGGCATGCTCCCGACACACGCGTGCGCCGGGAGGCCCCTCGACCGCGAGCCTTTCGCAGTGACCCTCGGAGCACGCGTGAGCCTTCCTGACCCTGCCTGCGCGAACTTCGCTCCTGCGGCCCTCGCCTTGGGCTAGCGGTCTGCGGTCGTCCCGCGGGACAGCCACGGGCTTGGCTTTAGCCGCCTTACCCGGCGCGGAGACAGCGCTACGCTCCCCGCAGGCGAAGCACATGGGACCGGGGTTGCCCCGCGAGAGCTTGGCGGGCTCTCCCAATGCGGCGTGGGAGGCGCACCCCTCCCCAGCGGAGCACCGGCGGTCCGCCCCTGGTAAGACCTCGTCGCCTTGCCCCTCTTCGCCACGCTCGGGATCGGGCACTCGACCCTCTATCCGGTACACGTAGGACCCCTTTTCGGCAGCCCGGCCACCGCCCGAGGGGAGGCCCGTGGGCTTTACGCCCCCGCCTCGCGGCGGGTTTGCCTTTTCGTGGACACCCTTACTTACAACGACAATGCCTCCTCACGCCGCAAAAAATACACCCCGGGGGCAAAATACGCCCTGACGCTGTCCCTCGGCCGAGCCGTGCGAGGCCCGCAACGCCCCGGTCCGATGAGACCGGCCCGTAATGGGGCATGACACCTCTCAGGGAACGACGGATCCGTATCTCGCAGGTCTGCTGACGTGTGCCAGGATCCTTACTAACTTGCAAGAGCAGGGATTTAGCGCACCGAGGTACGTTTACACCAGTGGTACACTAATTTGCACGAAGGTCGGCGAACAGTTGCAAGACACTCTCGGGGAGAATGCCCGCAGTTTGCGGGCATTCTCGAACACCGGCGAACAACTACAGCATTAACCCTTCGTCCTCACACGACAGAGGTCGCTGATTCGAAACCAGCATCGTCCACTCTGAAAAGCTGTGTTTATCGGGTAAAACACGTAGCATAAGCGGAGGCCCTATGGCATGATCAAGGCCTTTGCGCAGCATCGTGGCGGGGACGGACAAGCGAATCACGGTGGGCGTGTGCCTCCGAACTCGGTCCCGCCGAACTCGTGGATGTGCCATGCGCCAGACCTCTCGGCGCAAGAGCCGATCCGACCCAATAAATCGGGATCCGAGTCGAATCGGACTTGCGGCTACCTAAGCAGAGAGTTGGCCGAATCTGTGTAACAGGAGGCGGGTAGGGACGAAGCTGCATTCAGTTGGTCAGATTGAGACCTACGATAAATTCTGTGATCCCCAGGAACCGCCACCCAGTAGGTTACGGCGAAGCAAAGCGCCTACCTCTTCGGTCGGTAACGGCTTCGAAAAGTAAAACCCCTGAGCAACGTCGCAACGCAACTCGCGCAACCGTCGGAGTTGCTCGAAGGTTTCTACCCCTTCGGGTATGGCTGTGAGGTTCAGATCGCGGGCAAGCCCGATCATGGCCGCCACGATCACCTCGTCTTCGGCACTCTCGCCCAGCCCTGCGACGAACAAGCGGTCTATTTTTAGCGTGTCCACCGAAAAGCGCTTCAGGTAGGCGAGTGACGAGTAGCCCGTTCCGAAGTCGTCTATGGCCAGCCTCACCCCCAAAGACTTCAAGGCTCCGAGGATGAGAAGGGTGGCCCGCGCGTCTTCCATAACCACGGTTTCCGTGATCTCCAACTCCAAGTTCTGAGGGTCCAGATTGGTCTCCTCGAGGACCTCTGCGATATCGCCGGCCAGATCGGGTTGGTGGAACTGCCTCGCCGAGAGATTTACATTCGCCTGCAGGGGCGATTGGCTGGGGAAGCGATCCTGCCACAGACGCACCTGAACGCAGGTTTCTTTGAGCACCCACCGCCCTATGTCGACGATCAGACCTGTATCTTCGGCTACGGAGATGAACTCCGAGGGGGGCACCAGGCCGTACTCCGGGTGCTCCCAACGTACCAGCGCTTCCAGGCCCAGTATATTGCCGGTCTTGAGGGAGACCTTGGGCTGATAGTGGACCACGAACTCTTCCCTAACGAGGGCCCGCCTGAGGGCGCTCTTCAATCTCAAGCGCTTCAGAGTACGAGCGTTCATGCCGGGATCGAACATCTGGTAGCGGGCCCGGCCCCTCCCCTTGGCTCCAGACATGGCGATGTCGGCCTTTCGCAGCAACTCCCTGGCGAAGTGGGTTTTGCCCTTCCGCTTCGCCTCGTACATGGCGATGTCGGCCTTTCGCAGCAACTCCCTGGCGGGCTCGCGGGAAGAAGCGGCCAAAACGATTCCGATGCTGCAGGTGATGGTCAGCTCGCGTCCTCCCGCAACGAAAGTTTCGCGCAGCCTTTCTATGATCCGCTCTGCGACATCGGTTACGTAGCTTGCTCCCAAGACGTCCTCTAGCAAGACGACGAACTCATCCCCCCCGATGCGCGCAACCGTATCTTCCGACCTGAGGCTGGCCCGTAGGCGCTCGGCCACCTGCACGAGCAAATCGTCACCCGCTTCGTGTCCCAAGGAGTCGTTTACGACTTTGAAGTCGTCCAGGTCCACGAACAGCACGGCATTGAGCCTCGGGTTCCGGTTCGCCAAGGACAAGGCGTGCTCGAGGCGCTCTATAAACAGAACCCGGTTGGGCAGGCCAGTCAAAGGATCATGGAGGATCTGATAACGCAATTGTTCCTCGACTGCCTTGCGCTCGGTGACGTCTCGCTGGCTCGCTATCCAATGCGTTATTTCCCCGGCTCTGTTGCGTAGCGGCACTATGTACCACTCGATCACGTACTCCGATCCGTCCTTGCGGTAATTGAGGATCTCCCCGTCGAATGGTTCCCCCAAGGAGAGTTGGCGCCGTAGCCGGTCGAGCTGCACCCTGTCGGTTTTCGGTCCCTGCAGGATGCGCGGCGTCACTCCGACGACCTCCTCGCGGGCGTAGCCGGTCATCCGGCAAAAACCCTCGTTCACGTAGACGATCTCGGGTCCGGGCGGGTTCAACTGGGCTGTGGTGATCAGAACCGCCTCCCTGATGAGCCGCATGGCGTCCGCGAGCAGGTACTCAGGCTCCTCGAGCTGCTGGCGACTCGGCAGATTCATCCTTGCGTTTATACCATCGGCACTAGAGAACGAATCAGCGATCTTTCTGGGGCGAAGCGGTTGCCCCGGCACCTTGAGGGTTCTGGCGACCCAAACGTCGTCCGAGGAGAGTGGCTCGGCGGAGCCTACAACGCTCCGCCGAAAGGCGAGGGCCGTAGGGAGCCTGCAATTGAAACTACTGGAGACTAGCGCAGGCGTTCGCCTCGCCGGCGCCCAGCATGCCGACGTAGGTCAGGTTCTGCAAAGCAAGCGACTGGGCACTGCGGCGTATCTTCGTCTCTATGCCCGCGGAATCGAGCGAGCCGTAGACCGCGTGGATGAGCGCTGCTTGGCCGGAGATGAACGGCGTCGCCATGGATGTTCCGCTCCAGTTGGCGTACATGCCGACCGGGAAGGTACTGCGGATACCGTTGCCCGGCGCGGCTATGTCCACCCAAGTCCCGTAGTTGGCGTAGTCCGACTTCTTGGAGTACATGTCGACTGCGGTCACGGCCACCAATCCGTCCGCGGAGGCCGCGGTTCCGTTTCCGGCCGCCGGGTAATGCGGGAGGGGGCTGTTCGAGTTGCCTGCGGCAGCGGCCACGACCACATCGCTCTTAACGGCGTCCTCAATCACCCCTTGAAGCGTAGCCGACCGGCGCGACGAGCCGAGGGAGAGGTTGATCACGTCCGCCCCGTTGCTCTGGGCATAGGAGATGGCTTTGGCGATCGTGAAGATGTTGCCGCTCCCCTCGGAGTTGAGCACCCTGAGCGGCATGATCTCGGCCGCGGCCGCCACGCGGTCCACGATCCCGGCCACGTGCGTGCCGTGGCCCACCAGCTCGTCCTTGAGGCCGTCCCCGTCGGCGTCCAGGCCGACCGCGCGCTCCATGGGATTGCGGTCGTTATCCACGAAGTCGTAGCGCGCAACCCCCTCGAAATTCTCCTCCAGGGCTGGGTGGTCAAGTTGTGCGCCGGTGTCTACGACGGCCACGGTTGTGTCTTGGCCCAAGCTGGCGATGGCCGCGCACGGCAGGCCAAGCGCGGAGGCCGCGTAATCCTCGGAATATCCGCTAGTTTCGCTTATACCCCAGGCGTTGTGTCTGCCGTCCCCCGCATGGTCCTCGGCCGCTTCGGCGACGAAATTTGGCTCGGCGTACAACAGGCGCGGATCGTCCACCAACCGCCCCACCACTCCCTGCGTGTCCGAACCGGCCGGCGTCTCGAGCAGATAGATGCCATCGCTGCCCGGAAGTTTGTCGAGGGTGGTCGAGCCGTAATCAGCATTGATCTCCTCTATGGAGGCGCCAATGGTCGGGTTGAGCTTCACGACGACTTGGCCGGGCTCGAAGTCCTTTCCCCCTACGAAGGCTCGCGCGGGGTCGGCGACGACGAACAACGCAAGCAGGAACATGGACAAGGCGAGCGTCCCCAGCGCGATCGAGCGTTGCGACAGCGCTCGGCCTCTTGTCGGGAGGTGTCCTGCGGTCGAAACCGAAGCAAAGGACCTCTCGGGACTCGCAAACTCGTCACTAGGGCGAAAACCCATCCGCATCTCCTTCCCGGGAACCCTTTCGGGCTTCTCGATTGTTCGGTAACCCGGCTACCTCTTTGAGGCCCGTGGCTTTGCGCTCACCCGCCTTGCAGCGGGGTTGCCTTTGTCGCAGCGGAGACTCACCCTCCGACGGTTAGTATATGCGACGCTAACCGAAGAAAAATACGTTTGCTTTTGGCAGTCTAAAGAAAAGGTTCCCGGCGTTTGTGTGAACAACCCCACAAATACGCACAAAGCGCAAGAAAAAGATCGAAGAAAACGTGATCTCGGGGGTTACCTTCGCCCCTATGCCGTAATCGGTGCGGCATCTCTTCCATCGGCTTCACTTTGCTGTTGCTCGTTCCGTGCTACCGTTTCCCTACGACGATGAAGGGCGCCCAATAGTAGGGATGCGGATACTCGTCCATAATCGCGAGCTGAGTGGCGCGCAGGGCCTCCGCTGGTCCCATATTGCCGCGCAACCGCTCGTAGTACTTTTCCATCAGTAGGGCCGTCGCTTCGTCCTGCACGAGCCACAGGCTGACGACCAGCGTCGAGGCCCCCACGCCTAGAAAGGCCCGGGTCAGACCTATGGGCTCGTCGCCCGCGAACACCTCGTTGCGTCCCGACTCGCAGGCGCTAAGGGTGACGAGGGCGCCCGCGAGGTCCAGTCGCATCACCTCGGCGGCGGTAAGCCAGTCGTCGTGCAGCTTGAGCGACGAGAACATCGGGTTGTCGGACCTGAACAAGCCGTGGCAGGCCAGGTGCACGATGGAGCAATCGGTGGATGCGCTCCGGAGCGCATCCGAGGTGGCCTGCTCGTCGCTCAGCACTCGGGCGTCTGGGAGGTACCGGGCGACGGCTCGAGCTTCCTCCCCGACGGCGGGGATGAGGGGGTCGCTCACGCTCATCACCAGCGCCTTGCCCGACCTCCGCGGCGCCTGCTCTTGGCAGAGCGAGTACACCCGCGCGCTGGGGGCGTAGGAAATCTCAAACCGCTCCAGGAGGAATCGCTCGCCGTCGAACAAGGCGTGGAACGGCACCTGATGAAGCAGCCCGTGAGGCGCTATAACAAGCTTTGCCGGTGCGCTGGCGTCGTTAGGATCCCGAATGTCCATCTCTGCCAAGACGACCTCTACCGGCGCCAACAACACGCTGTGAAGGGAAGTCAGTATGCGTCGTGCCGGACGCTCGAGCAGCGGCATGTGTCTTCGGGCGAACTCGGGACCCGCACGAAACTGATCCATCTGTATGCTCCATTGCCGCAAGTGCTGCGCCACCGCCGCGACCGGACCCAGGTTTCGGACGATCCGAATATTGTTCCCCGCGTTGACGAACGCCATGATCTCCTCGCCGACGATGTGGTAGGCCAAGAGCGCCACGTCGGGCGGGAATCCTTCGCGGACATCCGCTAACGAGATGGGGTCTGTGAACGGGTCGGACGAAGGGGCGCGCAGGCTCAGACGGCTGATCTCGCGCTCGAGCTGGACGGCACGCTCTTGCAGGTCCGGGCCGCGCGCCTGCTGCTCGTCTTCAACCTCCGTAAAGCTGAACAAACGGTTGTAGGTGGCGTTGAGGTCGGCCTGCAAATCAAGGAGTCGCTGCTCCAGTTCGGCGCCTATGGGCCCGGCAGGCCCTCTCTCCACAACGCCGGTGCGCAGGTCCACCAAGGCGGACGCTTTGGCCTTCTCGGCGACGGTAAAGGCGCGCCACAGGCCCTCCTCGTCTCCCTGGGCAACGTGCAGCAACAGCAGGTCCTCGTACGGGGCGACCTTGTCCCGCAAGAAGGAGGCGCGCATCGCATCCTGGGTGACGGTGCCGCGCAACCGTTCGATCTCTGCCACCGCGGCTTCGAGCAATGCCCTGGCCTCCTCGTCACGACCCTGCAGGCGTTTCAGCCGCCCGAGCCGCTCGTTCAGCCGGTAGCGCAGTTGCGGTAGCGATAGACGCTCGGCTAAGTCGCTAGCCGCGAGCAGGTGCCTCTCGGCATCGGTCCCGTCCGGGAGCAGCAAGTCGGCGAGACGCAGGTGGGCGTACACGCGCTGCACCGGCCAGTCGCCCTCAGAGACGAGGCTCAGCGCCCGCCGCGCCGTATCCAACGCTCCCTCCCGCTCCCCGCGAGTGGCCATCAAGGACGCCCGTTCCAGCATCACGCCCGAGAGCAGCGGCGCGTTATCGGCGGCCGCGAAAAGGTCCGCGGCCTCACCCAGCGCCTCCTCAGCCTCCCCGAACCGCGAGTGGGCGACTAGCGCCAACCCCATACCCCACAGCGCCCGGGCTCTATCGTGGGCCAAGCCCATACCCCGTAGCAGCTCGTTCGTTTCCCGGTAAGAGTCCAGCGCCTCCGAGTACAGGTTGAGCTCGAGGTAGGCATTTGCCATGTCCAGTGAGAGCGAGCTCTTCTCTACCCGCGCGTCGAGGGACTCAAGGAGGCGACGCGCCTGCTCGAACGCGCCAAGGGCGCGGGTGTAGTCGGCCAGCCGCCGGTTCGCTTCTCCGATATTGCTGAGGGCTATGGCATGCGAGAGGCTGAGGCCAGCCTCGGCGAAGACGGACGCCGCGGCCTCGTGGGCCGCCAATGCTTCGTTGCCCCGACCGAGGTGTAGGAAGATACCACCCCGGTTATCCAGAATCTCGCCGAGTCGTTCACTCATTCCGAGGGCCCGGTAGTGCTCCTCGGCGACCAAGTAGGCGCCGAGCGCTTCTTCGTAGCGGCCCATGTGTTCAAAGCAGAGACCGCGGTTCTGGTGCACGAGCGCGCTCAGCAGCTTGGACTGCTGATCCGTAGGGCTCACACTCAGTTCGCCTACGCCATCCAGAGCGTCCAGGACGATCTGTCCGGCATCGAGCGCCTCCCGGTAGAGTCCCAATTCTTTGAATGCGGACATCCGACCGACGTACGTGCGCAAGGCCTGCAGGTTCATCCCGAGGGCAACGTACCCCTCGTAAGCCTCGTCGGCCATACGCAGCGCCGCTTCGAGCTCTCCGTTCAGAGAGTACGCTTGGCCGCGCACGTAAGATGCGCGCGGCACGGCGGCGCGCGCGGCGGCGCAGTCGGCAACGCCCGCGCACAAGGCGGCCAAGCGGTGCGCTTCGCCCGGATCGGCGTGTACCAACCGCTCTGCAAAATCGAGCAACCGGTCCAAGCCGTCAGCGCTGAGCAAGCCTGCGCTATCTAATAACGCCAATCGCTCCTCGAGCGTTGGCAAGGACCATAGGTCGCTTAGCAGCTCGGTCTCGATTTCATGGCCGGAAGCTAAGTTCACGTCCCGCGGCGTACTTCGACCCCTGTAAGCCGGATCTCCGCCTGGTCGCTGCACGCGAGCACCTCGTACGTGCCGGGCGGCACGGACCCGAAGTAAAACTCACCCAAGTCGTTCGTAGCGGTAGTAAAGGCCTCGGAGGCATCGTTTAGCAGTTGCGCACCGAAAGCGCCAGGGTCCGTGCCGTCTACGGGGAAGATCTGACCGTAGAGATCCGCTAACCCGTCGTGAGGGCGCGTTCGAAGGTTGATGGTGACGTCGGCAACCTCGGAGGAGTAGACAAATTGCCGCTGTGACTCCTGTGCGCCGGTTGTCCGTAAGCCGAGCGCCGGTTGCAGGTCACTGTCGAATGAGAGCGTCGCGACCACGCGCTTCAGCCACCCAGACCGTTGCTTGTCCGCCGCGTACTCCTCAAAGCGGTCGACTAGGGTGTCCCGTACCTCGGGTGGAGGCGAGGCTATCACGGTGGTCTCGCTGATCAGGGCGAACGCCCGCAGCCACATCACGTTGTCATGCATCGTAGCGTCGGACGCCACCTGCTTCTCGAGGATCCGGGCCTCTCGCTCGGATACACGGCCCTCGACCCAGTCCACCAATCGAGCGAACTCCTTACCCTCAGACTCCAACACTGGCTCGACCTCCAAAGCGTTCGTGTGACGTGTGACACACACTACATGCTCTCAAGAAGACTAAAAATACATAATCTTTGGTGTGTTCGCAAATAATCGTTTGCTAGCCCTTATCTAAGGATCTGTTTCAGACGCTTCAGGCAGCGAGCACGGGTGGGCCCAATGCTCCCTAAAGGCATGCCCATTCTCTCAACGACCTGGGCGTAGGAGGGCTGCTCGGGCTCGAGGTAGAGCGCGAGCAGTAACTCTCGACAACGTCGATCCATCTTCGAGAGGCCTGCGTCTAACCATTCGGTTAGTTCCCAATGCTCTATGGAATCTGCGTCCTGCTTACCCAGGAGCACGGCGCTCTGGGCGAGGCGCGTGTCTTCCAGGTGCTCGCTCGCGGTCTCGCGACGGTTGCGTTCCATGAAGCGCCATGTGTGGCGGCGCGTGACGGTTGCGAGCCACGGGCCAAGGCGGCTATCGTCGGGCAAAGTATCGAGACTCTGAAGTAGGATGGTGAAGGTGATCTGCGCGACGTCGGCGGCGTCATCCCGGGATAACCCGTACCTCAGGGGTATGGAGTACACCAAACGCTCGTAATTGTCGAGCATCCGCCGCCACGCGCCGGCGCTGCCTTGCCGGCAACGCCGGATCAGGTCTCGGTCAGAGTCAGCGTCGCCAGGTGTCCTCTTCACAGACACCTACGTTATGAGGCTCGCCGGACCGGCACGGTGGCTGACGGCTATACCCCGATGGGGGTTGAACACACCGACGATGACGTCATCACTTTCGTCGATGTGTTCTAACACTGCCTCTGGCCGACACCTTTTCCCGGGCAGCACCGTACGGATCGTCGGCGGGTGCGTCTTTGCTTTTTTTCCTGCTCACCATCCAGCTGATCCTTAACGTAGGTTTGAAGTTCCCAGTGAGTTGAATGTGGTCACTTACAGGTTCCGCAGACATCTTACCGAGACTTGAGCAGCGCCACTAGCCCACGATGACAACAGTTACGCTTTGAAACGGTATCAACTCGCTAGTAGGCGCTCGCTTGACGTTTACGGCGACGTTTACCGGGGCGAACGTGGAGAAACCCAAAACGCCAGAATCTGCCCCAGGTGAGCATTTTAGGCTTAGCGGAGAAATAGCGGTGAGCATCGGTAAAGCTAACAGGATCAACCCAGGGATGGATAGTCATCAGACAGTAGAAATGAGGCATCCAACTTGTGCAGCTTGTGCAGCTTGTGCAGCAACCCGAGTAAATCTCCTGAAAGCTCGGGAAAGGATTCAACACAGAAATGCCGTTATTTGCGGGAGTTTTGCAATCTCCAGAAACCTCCAGCAAACCATCGTACTGCCTTCACACAGCAGAGGTCGCTGGTTCGAAACCAGCATCGCTCGCCCGTGGAGGTTCAGCAGGGAGCGTACGTTCGATGCACTACGTGCCGGTACGGGAACCCTGTGCGCCGACGCGGCCGGAGCAAGGGCGTAGTGACCCGCCGAGGGTTGTCTGGCCAACCCGATCCGTATCGTGGTATACTGCAGTGGCAGTCAAGGATGTGGGTTTTATGGTGACCGAAGCGCCGCCCTCCACAAGGGAGCGGCTTTTTTATTGCGGTGGAGCCCCCAAGAGAAAGGCGGGTCCACTATGGCCCAAGGAACAGTGAAGTGGTTCAGCGACGATAAAGGCTTCGGCTTTATCACCCCGGACGAGGGCGGCGAAGACCTCTTCGTGCACCACACCGGCATAGCCGGCAGCGGCTTCAAGAGCCTCGAAGAGGGCGCCAAGGTCTCCTACGAGGCCTCCCAGGGGCGCAAAGGGATGCAGGCGGACAACGTCTCCCCGGTCTAACAGGTCGGGTCAACCCAAGAGGGGCTGACCGGCGGGGCCATGAGCGTTCGCCGTCGATAACCTCTCCGGGTAGCGAGAATGGCCTTGGGCCGGGATCCTTCGGGGTCCCGGCCTTTTGCGTGCCCGGCACCGGTCCGCCCGCGCCGAGGCGTCCGGGGTCACGAAAGAATTCGCAGGAGCGAGACGACCGCCGCCGCGCCGAGCACGAGGAACCCGACCGCCGACGCCCGGGCGAGCGTCCTGTCACCTTCCAGCACCCCGCGGACGTAGAACCGGGCGAAACCCGCGGCGCAGAGGATGGCGGCCGCGAGGAGGACGAGGTCCCAGGTCCTCGCGCTCACGGCCTCCCCTCTTTGGGCCTTCGCCCGCCTTCATCCTCCGGCCTGCTGGGGTGGTTGCGCCGCCACGCCTCCCTCAGCTCGTCGGACCTGCGCTCGTCCTGCTCGCGGCGCTCGGCGTCCTCCCTCTCGCGCCTGTAACGCTCTTCGTCCCGGCGGTCGGTCACGACGCTCCTCCTCTGCTCCGTTTGCCGGCGTGGCCCACTATAGACGGGACGTCCCGTCGTCGCGCGGCCCGTGCCGTCCGTCGCTTATGGGATCATATACTTCCGCGCGGCCCCGCGGCGGGCCGGGCCGCCACGGGGCGGCGTTTGCCGGGCCCCCAGCGCCGCCCGACTCACTTGCAATCAGGCCCCCGGCTGCTAGGATTCTAGGGCCTTTTTCGGGCCCGTAGCTCAGCTGGGAGAGCGCCGCCCTCGCATGGCGGAGGCCAGGGGTTCGAGTCCCCTCGGGTCCACTCCGAATTCCCTTCGTTTACGCGGGTTTCCGCGCACCCTGTTCCCGGCCTTGTCGTCGTGATACCTCGCATTACCTACCGTTCTGAACCTGCGTTGGGGTCAGGTGGGGTCAGCCATCTCGCCTCCTCTCTTCAGTTGTTCAAGGCGTTCCATCTTGGCCCGTAGCTTTTCGGCCTTGCGCGGTCTGGTCGCCTGCAACTGGCGTACGTCCTTTGTCCAAGCTATCAATGCCTCGTCAGCGGTCGCGTGTTCCCCGAGATGGACTACGTCCTGCTTGACCTTCCCGGCTTCACGGTAGGAGCGAACGGCCTGGTAGTAGGTACCGTACCGCTCCCCGTCCCGCTCTATTTTGATGGCTCGTATGTAGATGGTAACTCCTGCGCAGTATTTATTATTGATACTACGTACAGGTTATCATCGTCCGGTGTCGCGTGTCAACAGCGGTTGCTTCTAGTCGAGCTACTCCACCATGACGCGGAAGTAGTACGAAGCGTCGTTCTGTTGTTCCTTGACGGACACCTCCAGGACGTACTCTTCTGGCGGCAATTCGGCAGGAACGGTCCTCTGGACTCCCGAGCCGTGGGCCTCCAGAGTGCGGTCGGGACGAAAGGTTCCCGTCTCCTGGAGCTTCTTGAGCGAGTACGCTCCGACTTCCTCCATTTTAGGCGGGCTTTGCCCCCCGTAACGGAACACCATCTCGGAGTCAGGAGGCACGGACAGCGTCTTTTGCTTGCTCGGTATCACGGGCCAAGACGCATCCCCGCATGCACCGATATTCTCGGAGAACCAGCAAAACGAAC
>CADCVD010000047.1 GCA_902806055.1 uncultured Rubrobacteraceae bacterium | reverse complement strand
TAAGCGGGCCAAAGGGAGTCAGTCTTCTTCATCGCCCAGCCGAATACCATCCCGAAGATAAGTATGCCCAAGGCGTCTGTGAGGACGAGCGGCGAAGAGAAATTGCCGAGGGCGAACCAGCCGGGGAGGTGGATCAGGGTGAACAGTGCTGATGAGGCAAGGTTCGCCCGCCAGAAGTTCGTCGTCTGCCAGAGCTTGTTAAGGAGGAAGCCCCTAAAATAGATCTCCTCGACTAGCGTAGCTGGAGACAATATCGTGAACAAAACTTGAGCAAAACTAACTCCTCCGATCCTGCCGTCCCCGATAAGGTAGTCTAGTAGCAGGTATCAGCCCACGAAGAGTGCCCCTACCACCAGAAGTACCCGCGACGCATCTCTGCGCGGCATGTTTAGCTTTAGAAACTCTACCGCCCGCGCTCTCTCTACGAAGCGCAGGTGAAGCAGCACGGGGCCGACAAAGATCAAAGCTCTCAAACTCTCGTTTCGTAGGCCCGCGAGCGTGAGGTCCGAGAGGGCGTCGAAGTTTACGAACACTACTCGGAGCGTCCAGGCTAGGAAGGTGAGGAGCACGAGAAAGGAATATCTTGCTGCGGAGAAGTTTCACAGGCTGTAGCCGCCCGAAACGGTTAGCTTCTTCTCTTGGTAGACATTGCTTGTACTTTACCGGGTTGGGATCTGGCGCGCCCTTTCAACAGGAACCGATACGGAGGACCGTAGAGCTAGGTATAGTTTGTGACTACAACCGCCGCCGGCCCAACGGGAACAGGAGGGACGCATGCCGAAGATGAGGGCGATAAGGGTGGAGGAGTTCGGAGACCCGGAGGTGCTCAGGCCTACCGAGGTCGAGCGGCCCTCCCCGGGCGAGGGCGAGGTCCTCATCGAGGTAAAGTCCGCCGGGGTCAACTACGCCGATACCATGCGCCGGGAGAATAAGTACGTCGAGCCTCAGACGCTCCCGTTCGTCCCAGGCTCGGAGGTAGCGGGCGTCGTCGCTGAGGTTGGCCCGCACGCCGAGAACGTGGATGAGGGCGACCCAGTCGTTACGCTCCTCGGGACTGGCGGCTACGCCCAGTACGCGGCGGCACCGGCTCGGAACCTCATTGGAGTCCCCGAAGGTATAGACTTTGATGACGCGGCGGCCATCCCCTTGCAAGGGCTGACCGCCTACCACGTCATCGCCACCTCAGGACAGCTGAAGGAGGGCGAGTCGGTCCTCGTCCACGCGGCGGCCGGAGGCGTAGGGCTGCTCGCCGTCCAGATGGCGAAGCTTCTGGGAGCCGGAAAAGTCCTCGCAACCGCGAGCAGCAGCGAGAAGCTGAGCCTCGCGGAGTCTCACGGCGCGGACGTGCTCATAGATTACACGGAGGAGGACTGGCCGGAGAAGGTGCGCGAGGCGACCGACGGCAAGGGAGCGGACGTTATCTTAGAGATGGTCGGCGGGGACTTTCCGCAGAAGAACCTGAAGTGTCTCAACGCTTTCGGGCGGATGGTCGTCTTCGGGGCGGCGAGCGGGGATAGAGGGAGCCTGGTACCGGCGGAGTTGATGAGGAAGAACCACGTCGTGGCGGGGTTCTACTTGCCTCAGATCATGGCTCGCCCCAACCTCTTCGCCCCCTCGCTCGAAGAGATTCTCGGTTGGATCTCCTCGGGAGAGCTGAGGCTCAACATCGGCGCCCGGTACCCGCTCGAAGAAGCGCGAGAGGCCCACGAGGCGCTTCAGGGCCGCAAGACGACCGGTAAGATAGTCCTCAACCCGTAGCAGGAACCCGAGAGATGACGCTCCGTGATCGTAGGCACGAGCCTTTGAGTTATTTGGAGGCGGGTAGCGGCAACGTCCCGGTTCTGCTCGTGCACGGTAACTTCGCGGGTAAGCTGTGGTGGCGGGAGCTACTAGGAGATCCCCTCCCGCAGACGCGTCTCATCGCCCCTGACCTCCCCGGCTTCGGCGAGAGCCCCGGCGGACGTGCCTTCGCCCCCTCTATCCCTTTCTATGCCCGCGCACTAGCCCGCTTCCTGAATGCTCTAGGCATCGACCGGGCCGTCCTCGTAGGACACTCCTTCGGCGCGGCGGTCGCGACCCAGCTCGCCCTCTCCGAACCCGGCCGCTTTCCGGGCATGTTCCTCATCAGCCCCGCTCCACTCACCGGCCTCGACACCCCAGATTACCTCTACCCACTTCTGGAGAGTTACCGCTACGACCGCTTCGGCCTCCGCCAGGCCCTGCGTCACACCATGCAAACCAGGACACCGCCGTACCTCGACGACCTCGTAGAAGAGGCCCGGAGCATGCATCCTGCGAATTTCTCCGGCAACGCCCGCCTGCTCTCTGAGTGGAACGTCGCCGGCAGGCTTCACCGCTACCGGAACCACGTGCTCGTCGCCTCCGGGAACCGTGACGACCTCGTCTCCTTGTCCTCCGCCAAGGCGACCGCCCGCGCCTTTCCCCTCGGCGCCTACGCCAACCTCGGCTCTGTCGGTCACAGCCCGCAGATAGAAGCGCCTCACCTCGTCCGTGAGCTCCTCTCGCATCTCCTTGTAGCTACCAACGGTCGGTTCTCGAGCCCTGATTCCAACGGCCGGCCCGGCGACGAGTAGGCAGACACCTTTCGAGATGCCGCCTGCCCGCTTCTCGCAGAGAGAAACCATCACTCACCGGACGCTAGGGATCACGAGAGCCTGGCAGAATCAGAGTATCCCTTCCTGAACAGAGGACTCCGCTCAGAAGCCTCTCCCGAGCAAGCGCCGCTATCTACAGCAGGGAGGTTCAGCGCGACGTTTATCGTCGCCCGAGCCTGTAACGCAACCGGCTACGAGGCCTCAGGCTTCTCATAGCCGGCGAAATGACTCCGCCTCTCGGGCGAGAATGTGCATTAGCTGCCACCGACCCAACATCCGCCCAGGACCGCGTCGCATGAGGAAGCTCTCCGAGCCGCAACTCCGCCAGCATCAGCATGAAAGAGCGGCGAGGTGAGAACAGATCTCACCTCGCCGCTCCTTCGTCAGTAGCCGGGAACCGGGGATTAACTACTTGCTAGATCACCGAGCTAGCCGGACCACCGGAGACGTAGATCGTCTCGCCGCTTATGTACGAGGCCTCGTCGGAGACGAGGAAGGCGACGACGTTGGCGATGTCCTCCGGCCTGCCGAAGCGCTTGAGCGGTATGTTCTTGGCGAACCGCTCCTTCATGTCCTCCATCGTCATACCTACGCGCTCGGCGGCCTCTTTGGTCATCTCCGTCTCGATCCAACCCGGCGCGATCGCGTTGACCGTAATGTTGAAACGGCCCAACTCCAGTGAGAGCGTCCGCGCCATCGCCTGCAGCCCCGCCTTGGCCGCGGAGTAGTTGACCTGCCCCTTGTTCCCGAGAGCAACGATCGAGGAGGTCATGAGGATCCTGCCGTACTCCTGCTCGATCATGTACTTCTGCGCCGCCTGCGTGCACAGGAAGCTACCCTTCAGGTGAACATCCAGAACCTTATCCCAGTCGTCTTCGCTCATCTTGAAGAGAAGGTTGTCCCGGAGCAGCCCGGCGTTGTTGACTAGGATGTCGATCCGCCCGAAGTGATTAAAGACCTCCTCGAACGCCGCCCCGACCTGCTTGGAGCTCGACACATCGCACGCAACGGCTATCGCCTCCGACCCGACGTCCTTGACGGCGTGTACCGTATCCTGCCCAGCCTCAGCCGAGAGGTCTAGTACGGCGATCTTGGCTCCCTCTTGCGCCATCTTGATCGCCTCCGCCGCCCCGATGCCTCTCCCGGCACCTGTCACAACTGCTATGCGTCCGTCGAGCCTACCCATGCGTAACCGCCTTTCTCTCTAATGCAACCAGCCCTCGCTCTACGCAGGCCCGGTTCACACTTCTGTAACAAGCCCGAGATTATATACAAAGGGAACCTATGTGTGCAACGCAGCTAAGGAGTGAGTCTTTGTCGGATCTGCAAAGAAGGCCTACCTCTACCAAAGCAAGGAGAGAGGTAGGCCTGTGAGTCTTTAGCGTTTAGGGTTATTAGGTTCTCATGTAAACGCCGCCGTTGATGTCCAGGGTAGCGCCGGTCATGTACTCATTCTCGATGCAGAATCGGACGGCCTGGGCGATGTCCTCCGGTTGACCGAAGCGGCCCATCGGAATGGTCTTGATGATCTTCTCCTGCGCCTCTTCGGGGATCGCCCCGGTCATATCCGTCTCGATGAAACCCGGGCAGACGGCGTTGACGGTGATATTGCTCTTGGCGAGCTCGAGCGCGGCGGTCTTGGTGAAACCAAGCAGGCCGGCTTTGGCGGCCGAGTAGTTGGCCTGCCCCAGGTTGCCCGCCTCGCCCACGAAGGAACTCATGTTGACGACCGCGCCGCCCCCCTGCTCCGTCATGTGCGGGAGCGCCGCGTGTAGCGTGTAGAAGCAGCCGTTCAGGTCAAGCTCAATAACGTTCTGCCAGTCCTCGATCTCCAGCTTATCCAGGGTCTTGTCGATGTTTGTGCCGGCGTTGTTCACGAGGATATCGATGCGGCCGAAATGCTCGATGGTCTGGTCCATGAGCCTCTGGGCGTCGTTCGGGTCCCCGACGTCGGCCTGTATCGCCACCGCCTCGCCGCCGCCGCCGGTCTGGTTGATCTTCTCGGCCAGCTCCTCGGCCGGCTTCTGGCTGCCAGCGTAGTTGACGATGACCTTCGCTCCGCCGCGACCCAACTCCTCGGCTATCGCGTTGCCTATACCCCGGCTCGCACCCGTTACTACCGCGACCGCACCCGTAAGGTTCAACTCAGTCTCCTTTTTTAGCTTCCTACCCTGAGCGCAGTCTATTGCCCTCCTCGGCCAGGATCAAACTATATGCACAATGCATCTTCAAACCTCAAGCCCGCTTACTCAAAGTTCAGATAGATTTCTTCGTAACAGGTACCCAGACCCGGTACAAAACGTTACAATCAACAAAGGTGAGGTCTCCGACCTTGATAGGTACGTACATACGTGTATACTGCATATAGAAGCGAGGAAACGGGTGGATGATCAAAGAGGAGCGTAAACGCGGAGTCGAAGTTCGGCCTCGTAACTGGTTGGTACCGGTAATATTACTCTCACTCCGAGAGTGGAACTCATACGGATATGAGCTTATAGAGCGTACGGCGGCTTTCGGATTCGAGGCTATGAACCCGGGCACGTTGTATAGGACGCTGCGGCAGATGGAGAAAGACGGCGTGGTGAGCTCTAAGTGGGAGACCTCCAAGGGGGGACCGGCTCGCAGGATCTACACGATCACCGACGCGGGCGAGGCGTACCTGGACTTTTGGGCTGAGGCGCTGGAGCAGTACCGGCTCAATATGGACACCTTCTTTAGTATGTACACGGGCCGTTCTGTACAGTCCAAAAAGGAAGAAGAGAACAAGGAGAAGTAATCGTCCTCGGGCCGGGGCCGGCGCGGGGGTAGAGACTAACAGGGCTTCCCTATGAGCATTCGGGTTGAGCCTTTTTCCCGCCTTCCCAAGAGCGTTGCATCAGGGTTGCAGAGCTTTATCTATAGAGTATATGCGTATGGTATGCTGTGCCTCTGAGGGAGCAGAGAAGGGGCGTGAAAACGTGGACGAAAACCAGCAGAGGCAGGTCGACGAGGCTGCCGAAAAGTTCGCCCAGGCCATAGCCGATTCTTACAGGGCGGTGGCTGAACGAGGTGTCTCGGCCCAGCAGCTGAACGCCGAGCTCACACAGAGCTTCTTCAACGGGGTGATCGACAGCCTGCGCGCTCAGGCGGAGGGCAGCAGGGACCTCGCTCGGGAGTTAGCGAATCAGCAGCAGAGGCAGAGAGAGGCGACGCAGGACCTTGCGCAGGCGTCCGTAGGCGCGTACATGGAGTTCCTCAACTCTATGTTCTCCTACTATCAGGGGAGTATGGAGCAGACTCGTCGGGACATCCGGCGGTAGGGGGGGCTTTAGCGGCTGTGATTCGGGGTATGTAATAAGTAGAGTAGGTATCATAAGCTTCGCGAGCCGCGTCGAGGCGTGACGCTAGAAGGAGTATTCGTTGGCTAACGGACCGCAGAACCCTGCCGAGGCGGGTATGAGAGCGATGCAAGAAGCGGTGGGCGGAGCTGTGGCCGCTCAGCAGAGGAGCGTAGGTCTGGCGCAAGACTGGGCCCAGACCGTGATCGAGTCTTACAAAGACCAGGCTGAGGGTTACCGGGCGCTCACGGACGCGATGACTTCGTCCATGACGGCCCTGGAGCGCACCTTAAAGAGTCAGGAAGAGACTAACCGTGCGCTTAAGGATAGCCTGGATGCATACAGGAACGTGGTCGAGAGCGCGAGCCAGACGCAAGAGCGGAACATGCAACTTGTTCAGAGCTTCTTCAACGACGTAGTTCAGACCCTTCAGGGCCAACTCGAGAGCAGTCGCTCCCTACTTCTAGAGCCGGCCGCCAGGCAGCAGGAGTTCTTCCAAAACGTTACCCAGGAGTGGATAGACGCTTACAAGAAACTCTTGAATGCGCCTATCGAGTTCTACAGGGCCAGCGCGGAGAGAGGCGGAGGTGAGGCGGACAAGTAGCATCGGCGGCCAGGGTATTTGTACTTTTAGGCTCTTTATTTTAGGATTCTTGCAGGTGAACAGGCACAAAGAGGAGGACCATGAGCTTCGGTAACGGCAACGGCAACGGCGAGATAGTGATCTCCACACCGCTTAGGACTGCTATCGGGACCTTCGGTGGGGCTCTCAAGGACATCCCGGCTACGGACCTTGGGGCGACGGTTACCAAGGAGGTCATCTCCAGATCGGGTATCGATGCTGAGAACGTAGATCAGGTAATAGTAGGCAACATCCTGTCGGCGGGGCAGGGTATGAACCCTGGGCGTCAGGTGGGCATAAAGGGCGGTATCCCGGTAGGTAAGCCCGGACTGACCCTGAACAGGATGTGCGGATCCGGTCTGCAGGCTATCGTCTCGGCGGCGCAGGAGATAGCGCTTGGGGACGCGGATGTAGTACTGGCGGGCGGCATCGAGAACATGGACCGCGCCCCGTTCCTGCTCAACAAGGGCAGGTACGGATACCGCATGGGTATGCCCTCGGCCGAGATATACGATCACATGGTCTTCGACGGGCTCTGGGACGTCTTCAACGACTACCACATGGGCGTTACGGCGGAGAACGTCGCCGAGCAGTATGGTATTACTCGCGAGGAGAGCGACGAGTACGCCGCCCGTAGCCACCAGCGGGCCTCCAAGTCCAACGAGGAAGAGTACTTCACCGGCCAGATCGTCCCCGTCGAGGTCAAGCAGAAGAAGGAGACGGTGGAGTTCACCAAGGACGAGCACGTCCGCGACGGCGCGACCGCCGAAGGCCTTGCCAAGCTCCCGACTATCTTCAAGAAGGAAGGCGGGACCGTCACGGCCGCCAACGCCGCCGGCGTCAACGACGGGGCCGCGTTGATGCTCGTCTCCAGCGCTGCGAAGGCCGAGGAGCTAGGTCTTCCGGTCTCCGGCAGGCTCGTCTCCGCCGCAGTGGCCGGGGTGGACCCGTCGGTTATGGGAACGGGCATGATCCCCGCTTCGCGGATGGCGCTCAAGAAGGCCGGTCTCTCGGTAGATGACCTCGACGTCGTCGAGGCTAACGAGGCCTTTGCCTCTATAGCTATCGCTGTCGGACGGGATCTTCAGGTGCCGGAGGAGAAGCTCAACCCGCTAGGCGGCGCGGTCGCCCTCGGACACCCGATCGGGGCTACCGGCGCCGTGCTAACCGTGAAGGTCCTGCATGAGCTTCATCGTGTCAACGGCCAGTACGGCCTGGTTACCCTCTGCATCGGCGGCGGCATGGGCATAGCCGCAATCTTCGAGCGCGTCTCGTAGAGAGAAGAGCAAAAGTATCCCTCCTGTCCGAGAGGGATAGGGGAAAGGAGAAGGGGGACGGCTCTGTGGCCGTCCCCCTTTTTATATGTGTACCAGAGTATCCTAGTACCGTTAACGTCCGTCTGCGCCCTAAGGGAAGAGCTGGATAGAGAAGCGCTTGACGCCGTTCTCCCATCGGACTTGCTCAGGAAGGTCAAGGTTACGTAACATACGGATCATGCCTCTGTTCTGGGGCATAACTAGCGCCTCGAAGTCCTTTACACCTCTCTCACGAGCCTTCTCGATCAGGGCTCGGGTGAGCCCGATACCCAGCCCGCGACCCTGAAACCCGTCCTCGACGAGGGCGGCGTACTCGGCTGTGTCCATGCCGTCCTCCCTGTCGTAGCGCACGACAGCTACGATCTCCTCCTCGTCCTCGGGGTCGAGCGCCACTAGCGCGCACCGGTTTACACCGTCCACCTCGGCGAAGTGGCGCGCTTTTTTGTCGGAGAGCTCCTTCATGGGGCCGAAATAACGTAGTTGAATGGTGCGTTCGCTCAGACGACCGATGAGCCGTTGTAAAGCTGGGGCGTCCTGAGACTGTATCTCGCGTACCGAGACATATGTGCCATCAGCTAACACTAGGGCTTGTCTCTCTTTTTGCATGTTGCTCTCGCTACGCATGTCGTCCTCCCCTGGCTCGTCGGACGCTGCTATTCCACTATATACCTGAAACGGGGTGCAGAAGAGATCCGCATACGCTCTGGCGACGGCGTCCTGCTGCCGCCCGGCCCTTGCAGAGAGGGCCCGGCCAGCCTCGAAAAGACCCTCCACGAAAGTCACGTTCGCTTTTAGGGTGTTGGCGTAACCCTCTGAAAACTTCCTATACTGGTAGAGAGCCGCGTCGGCCAGACTCCGTGCCAACCGTGCGGGCTCAACGGGTTCTCTTTTGTAACTATGTGTGTACTGCATATATATAGTTTATCCATGTTAATAGATGGCGCATACACAAATAGGTGTATATTCGGCAACAAAACCGCAACAGTTTCTGGGGGTAGAGCTTAGGTTGTTGCGGTGTGCGCGGAGGGGTAGCCGTCTCAGGTGTTGCTCTTTGGGGGGTTGCCGGGATTGAGCATCCCGGATTTTACCAGTTCGAGGAACTGGTTCTGGGAGATCTCGAAGTACTCGGCAAACTGTTCGGGGCTCATCATGCCGGTCATAGCGCTTTGGAGGGTGTTACGGGTGGATTGCAAGAGCTCAAGGGCGTGGCGGTGGTCCTCCGCAAGGGAGCCGGTCCAGGCGGCCTCAGCCTCTCTTGTAGCCTCCTCAAACGTCTTGCCCTCCAAGATCAGGGCTGCCAGCTCGACCGCGCGGTAGGTTGGGGTGGTGAGACGGCGCTCGGTGGGCGAAAGCAGCCCGGCGGTGGTATTCAGGCTGACGACGTAGCGTAGAAGGCCCGCTATCCTCTTGCATTCCTCGGAGGTTGCGCTGAGCTTCGCGCTCTCGTTCTCTGTCTTCTTCTGCGTCACCAGTCCTCTTTCTACTTGTGTGTCCCGAGGCAGATTGTATAGGTACCGTCAAGCGCCTTTCAACACGTTATCCGGCCTCCTAATCGGCCCTCTCTTCAGCCCGTTCGGCGCGGCCGTCCTTCTTCGGTTCGGGGTTGTTCGGGGGGCGGGGTGAGAAGGCGCGGTGTCCCGTTATAGCTTGGCCCACGATTAGGGTGTTGACGTCGTGAGTGCCTTCGTAGGAGTAGACGCCCTCTATATCTGCCATGTGCTCCATGACCCGGTAGTCGAGCAGGATGCCGTTGCCGCCGAGAACGTCACGGGCGAGGGCGGCGATCTCCCTCGCCTTGGCGACGTTGTTCATCTTGCACATCGAGACGGTCGCCGGGTCGAGGTTGCCGGCCTCCTTCATGCGGCCGATGTGTACCGAGAGCAGTTGCGAGAGGGAGATCTCGTTAACCATTCGTACGAGCTTCGCTTGCGTGAGCTGGAAAGCGGCTATCGGCTGACCGAACTGCTCTCGTTCCCTTGCGTAGGCGAGCGCGGTCTCGTAGCAGTCCGCCGCCTGCCCGAGCCCGTCCCAGGCGACCCCGTAGCGCGAGTGAGTAAGCACGGAGAGGGTAGAGCCCAAACCCTTCGCCTCCGGCAGCCGCGCGTCGGCTGGCACGTGACAGTCCTTGAGGGTGATGTGAGTCTGCCACACAGCGCGCTGGGAGCCCTTGCGAGGTAGCACCTGGGCATCGTAGCCTGAGGTATCGCCCTCAACGAGGAAGCAGCCTATCTTGTCGTCCTCGGTACGCGCCCAGATCACGGCGACATCCGCGAAGGAGCCGTTGCCTATCCACTTCTTCTCTCCGTTGAGTACATAGCCCCCGTCTCTCTCGGCCGCGGTCGTCGCTAAAGATCCGGGATCGCTACCGGCGCCGGGCTCGGTGAGACCGAAGCAGCCGATCTTCTCGCATTTCGCCATCGGGGGAAGCCATCTCTGTTTCTGCTCCTCGCTGCCCAGGGCGTTGATCGCCGCCATCGCCAGCCCGCTCTGGACGTGCAGGAACGTAGAGAGACTCCCTGAACCTCTGGCGACCTCCGCGATTCCCAACCCGTAGGCGACCTCGCTCCAGCCACCGCAGCCGTACTCTTTCCCGAACGAACCGCCGATTACCCCGGTTTCGGCCAGCCCCGGGAGCAAGTCGAACGGGAACTCCGCCCGGTCCCAGTACTCCGCCGCTCTCGGGATGACCTCCCGGTCCACGAATGCACGGACCCTGTCCCGGGCCTCCCTCTCCTCCTCCGAAAGGAGGCTCTCTACGTTGATGAAGTCTACCGGCCGCGTCTCTCGCCGGGTCGCCTCGGGATTAATGGCCATGCCTGTCACCTTTCCGTCGAAGCCGCCGCTGTCTAGAGTCTTATGGCAACTTTCCCCTACAAAGGCAAACATAAGGTTTGGTAGCACCCGCGTCAAGGTGCCCGGTACCGGGGCGAACGGTAAATAAAAACAAGAATGGGTAAATGGGTAAAATACAAGGAGCACTCTAGAAGTGACTTTAAGCAAACGAGGAGGAACGAAGATGGCTGATTCTGTAGGAGATGGCGGAGGAACGAGGGGCACACCGATGGCGGGTGCGGCATCCTTCGAGCCGTTTTTCAAGATGTGGTCAGAGTGGCTCGCGAACAACATGGGTTCTATGACTACCGTCCCTGGCGCGAGCCTCCCCTGGCTAACAAAGCCAGGTATCTCCACCGGCGATGAGGCGAAGCCCTTGCCTGAAGGGGCTTTGGCCAACGATCCGCTGCTCTCCGCGTTGGATAAGGTATGGAGCGCCAACCCTTTGAGTAACATAGTACCCATCGACTGGGCGGAGATCACCCGGGCGCTGCAGACCCTCTGGATGCGCGAGATGTCCAACCCGCAGCGGGCGATGCAGGTGGCGACAGAGTATAACCAGCGTCTCGTTCAGACGACGATGAACGTGTGGACCGATGCCATATCCCGCTTCTGGGGTATGCCGCAACAGGAGGAGGAAGAAAAGGGTAAGCCTGATCCGCGCTTCTCTTCGGAGGTATGGGAGGCCAACCCTTACTATAGGATGCTCAAGGAGACGTACTTCCTCGCCACGGAGTATCTCCTCAACGAGGCCGACGAGACCGACGGTCAGGGGGATACCGAGGAGCAGAGGCGCCTCAAGTTTCACCTCAGACAATTCGTGGAGGCGATGGCCCCGGTCAACTTCCTCCTCACCAACCCCGACGTCCTCAAGCGTGCCTTCGAGACGGGGGGGACGAGCCTCGTCGAAGGCGCTCGCAACCTCGTCTCGGATATAGAAGACGGAAGCCTCAGCATGGTTGACGCCAGCGCCTTCGAGGTGGGTGAGAACCTGGCGACGACGCCGGGTAAGGTAGTCTACCGCAACGAGCTCATGGAGCTTATCCAGTACGAGCCGCAGACCGAGCAGGTCTACGAGACCCCTATACTCTTTATTCCGCCCTGGATTAACAAATACTATATCGTTGACTTACGGCCCGAGAACAGCTTCATGAAGTACCTCGTGGAGCAGGGCTTCCAGGTATTCTTGATCAGTTGGAAGAGCGCCGACGAGTCGATGGCAGACATCAAGTTCGAGGATTATATGAAGCTGGGGCCTCTGGCGGCTGCGGACGTGGCACGCCAGATCACCGGCTCTGAGAAGGTCAACCCGGTTGGATACTGCATCGGTGGCACGCTACTGGGGACAACGCTGGCCTATCTCGCTGCCGACGAAAGCGACGAGAAGAGAGAGGCCTTCGGCTCTCCCACTTTCCTGACTGCGATGTTGGACTTCTCCGACATCGGTGACCAGGTGGTCTTTGTAGATGAGCCCCGGGTAGAGTTCATGGAGATGACGATGAAGGAGTTGGGCTACCTACCCGGCCAGCAGTTGTCTAACATGTTCAACCTCTTGCAGCCGACCCAGCTGATCTGG
Organism: uncultured Rubrobacteraceae bacterium; assembly: GCA_902806055.1. Classification (GTDB taxonomy): domain Bacteria; phylum Actinomycetota; class Rubrobacteria; order Rubrobacterales; family Rubrobacteraceae; genus Rubrobacter_F. The sequence goes on along the minus strand of CADCVD010000047.1, from coordinate 870 downwards.
TCGAACGTGGTCACCAACTACTTGATGGGTCAGAAGCCGCCCGCCTTCGACATGCTCTACTGGAACTCCGACAGTACGAGCCTGCCCCGCGATGCTCACCAATGGTACCTGCGGAACACGTACGTTGAGAATAACCTCAAAGAGCCGGGCAAGGTAGAGTTCAACGGTCGCCGCATAGATCTTACTAAGATCACTGGGGACGTTTACGGCGTGGGCACTCGCAAGGATCATATCGCGCCCTGGAAGTCGGGCTGGGGGATTTGCAGGCTCACCAATGGAAATATCCGTTACGCTCTCGCTGGCGGCGGCCATATTGCCGGCGTCGTCAGCCCGCCCGAGAAGTCTAGAGGTTATTGGGTCAGCGACGGTTGCGGTCAGTACGAGACCGCCGACGAGTGGCTCGAGAACGCGGAGGAGCATGAAGGCACCTGGTGGGATGACTGGACCGCGTGGCTCTCGTCTCGCTCTGGCGAGCAGGTAAACCCGCTCGAGGTCGGCAGCGAGCAGTATCCACCCATAGAGGATGCCCCCGGCAGCTATGTAAAGAGGAACTAAGCTCAGAGAGAACAGGTGGAACGGTGAAGGGGGGCTCGTACGAGCCCCCCTTCACCGTTCCTAGCTCTCGAAATTCCCTGTCCCCAGTCCTGCTTGAGTTCGGGTTGTGCGTCCTCCATTGCTAACTCTTCTTGATGCTGGAACGCTCTTCGAGCCAGGAACTGACTTTCGGCCAAAGATCCTTCTTGGCATCCCGACCAGTCAGGAGACCAACGTGACCGGCGTCGAGGACGAACAGTTCTTTGTCCTCGCTACCTACCAAACTCATCGTTGCCTCACTCTGAGGAAGGGGGCAGATATGGTCTTGCTTGCCTG
>CADCVD010000046.1 GCA_902806055.1 uncultured Rubrobacteraceae bacterium | reverse complement strand
ACAGGCACGGAGAGGTGTCCGAGTTGGCCGAAGGAGCGCGACTGGAAATCGCGTAGGCGGTTTGAAGCCGTCTCGTGGGTTCGAATCCCACCCTCTCCGCTTTTTCTTCTCGTTTGCAGGCAGAGCGCAGCGGCGACAGTCGGTTGATCTCGCGGTGCTCCTTAACGGATGACCCTGACGCGCCGCAACGCTAATATGATGTAGCATCCGGAGGGAGAGGAGATCGCTTGGCTCGCAAGAAGGCGGAGTACAAGACCGGCAACAATGGCAGCGGAGCAAGCCTGGGCTTCGAGCAGAAGCTCTGGGCCGCTGCTGACAAGATGCGCTCTTACATGGACCCGGCGGAGTACAAGCACGTGGTCCTCGGGCTTATCTTCTTAAAGTACATCTCCGACGCCTTCGAGGAGAAGCGCGAGCAACTAGAACTCTTCACCGCGGACCCTGCGAGCGACCTGTATGTGAGAGAACCGGAGCTGCGCTACGAGGTGCTGGAGGACCGCGACGAGTACCTCGCCGAGAACATCTTCTGGGTGCCCGCGGAGGCGCGCTGGAGCGCCTGCAGGCGAGTGCCAAGCTGCCGGAGATCGGACGTCTCATAGACGACGCCATGGCCGCAATCGAACGCGAGAACCCCTCACTCAAGGGCGTGCTCCCGAAGGACTACTCGCGCCCCTCCCTCGACAAGCAGCGCCTCGGCGAGCTTATGGACCTGATCGGCACCATTGGCCTCGGCGACGAGAACAGCCGCTCGAAAGATATCCTCGGCCGCGTCTACGAATACTTCCTGGGCCGGTTCGCCAGCGCCGAGGGCAAGGGCGGCGGCGAGTTCTACACCCCGCGCTCGGTGGTCGGTCTCCTTGTCGAGATGATCGAGCCGTACAAGGGCCGCGTCTACGACCCCTGCTGCGGCTCCGGCGGCATGTTCGTGATGAGCGAGAAGTTCGCCGAGGCCCACGGCGGCCGGGTAGGGGACATCGCCATCTACGGCCAGGAGTCCAACCCGACCACCTGGCGCCTGTGCAAGATGAACCTCGCTATCCGGGGCATAAATGGTGACCTCGGACCCCAACACGCCGACTCCTTCCACAACGATGTCCACAAGGACCTCAAGGCCGACTTCATCCTCGCCAACCCGCCGTTCAACGTGAGCGACTGGGGCGGTGAGCGCCTGCGGGACGACGTGCGCTGGAAGTACGGTACCCCGCCGGTAGGCAACGCCAACTTCGCCTGGGTCGAGCACATGGTTCACCACCTCAGCCCTCGCGGCGTAGCCGGGTTCGTGCTCGCCAACGGTTCGCTCTCTTCTAACACGAGCGGAGAAGGCGAGATCCGGCGCGCGCTCGTGGATGCCGACCTCGTGGACTGCATCGTCGCCATGCCGCCGCAGCTCTTCTACACCACCCAGATCCCGGTCTGTCTCTGGTTCCTCGCCCGCGACAAGAGCAACGGCCGTTTCCGCGACCGTCGGGGCGAGACGCTCTTCATAGACGCCCGCAAGATGGGCCACATGACCGACAGGACGCACCGAGATCTCTCCCCCGAGGACACCGAACTCATCACCCGCGCCTACCACGCCTGGCGGGGTGAACCGGAGGCCGGAGAGTACGAGGACGTGCCCGGCTTCTGCAAGAGCGCCACGCTGGAGGAGATCTCCTCACACAGTCACGTCCTCACGCCGGGCCGCTACGTCGGCTCCGAGGCGCTCGAAGACGACGGCGAGCCTTTCGAGGAGAAGATGGCGCGGCTCACGGCGACGCTCGAAGAGCAGTTCGCAGAGTCCGCGCGGTTGGAGACCCGGATCAGGGAGAACTTCGAGCGCCTCGGTCTATAGCGTGAGTTACCATGTCATGCAGGAGGTTTGATGCGATGACTGGTCTGATCAAAGCCAAAAAGCCCGAGCTTACAGACTTGTGCGAGCGCCACCGGGTCGAGCGCCTGGACCTCTTCGGCTCCGCGCTGCAGGCAGATTTCGACTCCACAAGGAGCGACCTGGACTTCCTTGTGGAGTTTTCGCCGATGAGCCCGCAGGAGCACGCCGGAGCGTACTTCGGGCTGCTGGAGGGCCAGGAAAACCTGTTCTTGCGGCAGGAAACCCTGGTTGAGTGTTGCGGTTGCGGCCAACCCGAAGGACAACTTGAAGGAGTTGGGGTATGAGGCTCGAACAACTTCTGGAGGAAAAGCGCGGGGAGATACGGCGCATGGCGTCCGAGCACGGCGCGCTCGAGGTGCGGGTCTTCGAGTCCGTGGCCCGCAGGGAGGCCGACCGGGAGAGCGATACAGATTTTCTCGTGGAGCTAGAGGCCGGAAGGTCCCTAATCGAATCCCTTCTTGGCCGCCGTTACCGCGCGTGGACTCAAGGCGCGTATTCGCGAGCGCGTGCTGTGGGAGGCGATGACGGTCTGAAGACTTTCGAGTACACTATTAACGAATAGATGCCTTTTCGTTAATATCGGCCAGCCTTGTTTACACGAGTGAGAACAGTGATGAAGCGCGGACCTGCGGGACAGTACGAGACAATCGCCACGGGGGGTGAGACCGTGTGTGCCTTCGTGCCCGCGCCGCTGCCGCCAGACCCGTCGCTCGAGTTCTCCGGTGCGCGCCAGCGCTTGCTGGAGCGGGCCTTGCTCGCTTGCGGGCGGCTGGATGGCGTCACCGCCCTGTTGCCGGATCCCGACCTGTTCCTCTACGCCTACGTCCGGCGCGAGGCGGTGCTCTCCAGCCAAATCGAGGGTACGCAATCTTCCCTGTCCGACCTGCTGCTCTTCGAGCTCGACGAGGCACCGGGCGTGCCCTTCGACGACGTCGTGGAGGTCTCCAACTACGTCGCCGCCCTCGAACACGGCATGGACCGGCTACGCGAAGGATTTCCGCTCTCCAACCGCCTGTTGCGCGAAGTTCATCAAAAGCTGCTCGCGCGTGGGCGCGGCGCCGACAAGCAGACCGGCGAGTTCCGCCACAGCCAGAACTGGATCGGCGGTACCCGCCCCGGCAACGCCCTGTTCGTGCCGCCCCCGCCGCAGCGCGTCGAAGATTGCATGGCGTCGCTCGAACGTTCCATCCATGCCGCGGACGACGGCCTGCCGGCGCTCGTCAAAGCCGCGCTCGCCCACTTGCAGTTCGAGACCATCCACCCGTTTCTGGACGGCAACGGCCGCGTCGGGCGGCTCCTGATCTCGCTGATGCTCTTCGACGCCGGAGTGCTTGCCCAGCCGCTCTTGTATCTCAGCTACTACTTCAAGCAGCACCGCGACGAGTACTACCGCCTGCTCGATACCGTGCGCGCGGAGGGCGACTGGGAAGCCTGGACCGACTTCTTCCTCGAAGGCGTCGAGATCATCGCCGGGTCCGCCGTGGACACCGCCCACCGGTTGCTAGCGCTGTTTCGCGAAGACGTCGCCCGCGTGCAGACGCTCGGACGCGCCGCCGCGAACGCCCTGCGAGTATTCGACGCGCTCCGTGACCGGCCCCTGGCTACCCTGAACGCCCTGACCGAGCGCACCGGGGCCAGCTACCCCACCGTCTCCCGCGCGGTACAGGCGCTGGAGAACCTCGGCATCGTGCGCGAGATCACCGGCCGCAAGCGCGAGCGGGTGTTCGCCTACACGCACTATCTCGACATCCTCAACGAAGGGACGGAGCCGCTGTGAAGAAGTCTTGCGTGATGTCGCGAAGGCGAAAACAAGCTGGTAGGCAGCGCTTCGACGCCGCCAGCCTGCGCCACCGCATCGTCCACGAGTACGCGGAGGCGGACACCAAGATAGTCTGGGCCATTGTCCAGAATGAAGTTCCCCGGCTGCTCGAAAACTCCGAGATGCTACTAAAGAGGTCCAAGCATGGTGAGTAGGTGGAGGGACACGACTATTGGCAATCAGGTCACGCTCCAACGTGGCATCGACATCACAAAAGCCGAACAGCGGACGGGCGAGGTCCCGGTCGTCTCTTCTGGAGGAATCTCAAGTTACCATGACGTCGCACAGGTACGTGGGCCTGGCGTCATTCTAGGCCGCAAGGGTGTCGTTGGGAGTGTGTACTACGTTGAGCAGGACTATTGGCCACATGACACGACACTTTGGGTGAAAGAATTTCATGGCAATGAGCCGCGGTTTGTTTACTATTTCTTCAAGCAGATGGCCTCCCGGCTTGCAGCGATGGACGTTGGCTCCGCGAATCCAACTCTGAACCGCAACCATGTTCATCCCACCCCAATATCGTGGCCCCCTCTTTCTGAACAGCGAGCCATCGCTTCCGTCCTCGGCACGCTGGACGACAAGATCGAGCTGAACCGCCGCATGAACGAGACGCTGGAGGAGATGGCGCGGGCGCTCTTCAAGTCCTGGTTCGTGGACTTCGATCCTGTGCGCGCTAAGATGGAGGGCCGCCAGCCCGCGGGCATGGACGACGGGACAGCCAATCTTTTCCCCGACGCGTTCGAGGACTCGCCGCTGGGAGAGATCCCGAAGGGGTGGCGTATGGGCGTCGTGGAAGACTTGGTGATTCTACAAAGAGGCTTCGACTTACCCAAGAAACAGCGCGCTCTCGGCCCCTATCCAGTCTTGGCCGCAAGTGGTCCATCGGGCACTCACGTTGAGTGCAAAGTCGAAGGCCCAGGAGTAACTACAGGTAGGAGTGGTGTACTGGGCAAAGTATTCTTTGTTCATGACAATTATTGGCCGCTGAACACGTCGCTTTGGGTAAAACAGTTCGACGCATCGCGACCGCTTCATGCTTACCACTTCTTGAGTACTCTCAACCTCAAAGCACTGAATGCGGGATCAGCAGTTCCGACATTAAATCGAAACCACGTACATAACCTGCCCGCTTTAATTCCTGACATTAGGGTGATTGAGGCGTTCGAAGAGCTTGCGATGCCCATGTTCTCACACCATCGAGCCAATTCTAGACAATCTGAAACTCTTGCCGCCCTCCGCGACGCGCTGCTGCCGAAGTTGCTGTCCGGTGAGGTGCGGGTGGGGGAGGCGGAGGAGGTCGTGGAGGGGGCGTTGTGAGACGTTGGTATACTGTCTAGACAGAATAGATCAAATATTTGGAGCGTGGTCTATGTCATGGCAGTTGCAGGAGGCGAAGCAGAAGTTCAGCGAGTTGGTGCGGCGCACGTTGGATGAGGGGCCGCAGGTGGTCACGCGGCACGGCGAGGAGGTGGTCGTGGTGGTGCCCGCGGAGGAGTTTCGGCGCATGAGCGAGCGCGAAGATGGTGAGAAAAAGATGGACTTCAAGGAGTTCTTGATGAGCGCGCCGGAGGGATTGGAGCTCATCATCCCGGAGCGTCCGCCGAACGACTATCCGCGCGAGGTAGATCTTACGGGGGAGGCTCCGGGAGCTTGAGGGTTGGGACTTGAGCTTCGTCCTGGATACCAACGTGATCTCTGAGGCGCGCAAGGGACCGCGGGCTAACGCTGGCGTGGCGCGTTGGCTCTCCTCGGTGAGCGGCGACGACCTGTACCTGAGCGTCTTGGTGATCGGAGAGGTTCGGCAGGGGATCGAGGGGTTGAGGAGGCGAGACCCTCTCCAGGCAGATCGTCTCGAATTCTGGCTGGCGGATCTGCGTCGAGCCTACGTCGGCCGCATCCTTCCTGTGGACGTAGAGATCGCCGAGGAGTGGGGACGGATGAACGCGCCGGACCCCATCTCCTCCCGGGACGGCCTGATGGCGGCCACGGCGAAGGTGCGGGGAATGACCTTCGTCACCCGTAACACCGCCGACGTGGAACGCACCGGCGCCGAACTGCTCAACCCGTTCTCGGATAGAGACGCGTGAGCCTGCTGAACGAATCCGTCGTCGAAGAGGCCGCCCTCGACTGGTTCCGGGAGCTAGGCTACCAGACGCTCCACGGTCCAGCTATAGCACCGGACGAGCCGGGCGCCGAGCGCACGAGCTACACGGACGTGATGCTCATGGATCGCCTGCGCTCCGCCCTGGCCCGCCTCAACCCCGGCGTCCCCGCGGAGATCCTGGAGGAGGCCGCGCTCAAGGTCTCTCGCACCGAGTCGCCGAGCCTCGTTGAGAACAACCGCCGATTCCACCGGATGCTAACCGAGGGCGTGGACGTTGAGTACCGCGACGAGAACGGCCGGATCGTCTACGACAAGGTCCGGCTCGTGGACTTCGACTATCCAGACAACAACGACTGGCTCGCCCTCAACCAGTTCACCGTCATTGAGTCCGACCACAACCGCCGCCCCGACGTGGTTGTCTTCGTCAACGGCCTGCCCCTCGGGCTCATGGAGCTAAAGAACCCCACGGATGAGAACGCCACGCTGCGCGGCGCGTACAACCAGTTCCAGACGTATAAGGCCGAGATCCCGAGCCTCTTCCCCTTTAACGAGGTTCTGGTCATCTCCGACGGCGTCGCCGCCAGGGCCGGCACCCTCACCGCGAACTGGGAGTGGTTCCTCCCCTGGCGCACGGTAGAAGGCAAGGAACTTGCCCCCGGGAGCATCCCGGAGCTGGAGGTCGTCATCAAGGGTGTCTTCGAGAAGCGGCGCTTCCTCGACTTGGTAAGGCACTTCGTCGTCTTCGAGCACGGCCTCGGCGGGACCGTGAAGAAGATGGCCGCCTACCACCAGTTTCACGCCGTCAACAAGGCCGTCACCTCCACCGTTGAGGCCGCCGCTCCCGAGGGCGATAGGAGGGTTGGTGTCGTCTGGCACACTCAAGGGTCCGGCAAGAGCCTCTCCATGGCCTTCTACGCTGGCAAGGTCGTGCTGCGCCCCGAAATGGCGAACCCGACGCTCGTCGTCCTCACCGACCGAAACGACCTCGACGACCAGCTCTTCGGCACCTTCTCCGCCTGCTCCGATCTCCTGCGCCAGACCCCGCAGCAAGCCGAGAGCCGGGAGCACCTGCGCGAACTCCTCTCCGTCGCCGCCGGCGGCGTGGTCTTACCACCATCCAGAAGTTCCTCCCCGACAAGGGCGAGAGCTACCCGCTTCTCTCTGACCGGCGCAACATCGTCTTCATCGCCGATGAGGCCCACCGCAGCCAGTACGATTTCATAGACGGCTTCGCCCGCCACATGCGCGACGCTCTACCCAACGCCTCGTTCATCGGTTTCACCGGTACTCCCATAGAGGCGGACGACCGCTCGACGCCTGCGGTCTTCGGTGAGTACATAGACGTCTACGACATCCAGCAGGCCGTCGAGGACGGCGCCACGGTACCCGTCTACTACGAGGCCCGCGTGGCGTCCCTGGAGCTCGACGAGGCTGAACTGCCGCGCGTGGACCCGGACTTCGAGGAGGTCACCGAGGGGGAGGAGGTCGAGAGCAAGGAGAAACTCAAGAGCAAGTGGGCCCGCCTGGAGGCTCTCACCGGCGCGGAGGAGCGCATCGCCCGCGTGGCCGAGGATATCGTGGAGCACTTCGAGGAGCGCCTCGCGGCGATGGACGGCAAGGCGATGGTCGTCTGCATGAGCCGCCGCATCTGCGTGGAACTATACGACGCCATCACGAAGGTACGTCCCGGCTGGCACGACGAGGACGACGGCGCAGGGGCAATAAAGGTCGTGATGACCGGCTCTGCCTCAGATCCCCTGGATTGGCAGCAGCACATCCGCAACAAGGCTCGCAGGGAGGCGCTGGCCCGACGGCTCAAGGACCCCGAAGATCCTCTCAAGATGGTGATCGTGCGCGACATGTGGCTCACCGGCTTCGACGCTCCACCCCTGCACACGATGTACGTGGACAAGCCCATGCGCGGCCACGGCCTCATGCAAGCGATAGCTCGCGTAAACCGCGTCTATAAGGACAAGCCGGGAGGCCTCGTGGTGGACTACCTCGGCATCGCCGAGCACCTCAGGCAGGCTCTCTCCAACTACACCGAACGGGACCGCGGTCAGGCCGGCGTCCCGCAGGAGACGGCCGTCGCCGTCATGCAGGAGAAGTACGAGATCGTCGCCGCCATGCTCCACGGCTTCGACTACTCCGCCTACTTCGGCGGCGCTCCCGCGACGCGTCTGCAGGCTATACCGGGCGCAATGGAGCATATCCTCTCTCAGGATCGCGAGAACGGCAAGAAGCGCTTCCTGCAGGCCGTTACCGAGCTCTCGAAGGCCTTCGCGCTGGCCGTGCCGCACGAACAGACGCTCGAAATAAGAGACGACGTAGGCTTCTACGGGGCAGTTAGGGCCGCCTTCGCCAAGACCACGACCACCGGACGAACGACGGAAGATCTCGACCTGGCGGTCGGGCAACTCGTGTCCCGATCCATCTCCTCCTCGGAAGTTCTCGATATTTTCGCCACCGCCGGTCTGCAGAATCCTAACATCTTCATCCTCTCCGATGAGTTCCTCGAAGAGGTGCGCGGTATGCCTCAGAGGAATCTCGCCGTCGAGATGCTGGAGAAGCTCCTAAACGACCAGATAAAGGCGCGCTCGCGCAGGAACGTGGTCGAGGCTCGCTCGTTCGCCGAGATGCTGGAGCGGGCCGTCAACCAATACCGCAACCGTTCTCTGGAGACCGCGGAGGGCATACAGGAGCTTATACAGCTCGCCAGGCAACTACGCGTCGCCCACAGGCGCGGCGAGGACCTCGGCCTCACCGAAGACGAGCTGGCCTTCTACGATGCCCTGGAGATCAACGACAGCGCCGTCGCCGTTTTGGGCGACGAGAACCTAAAGACCATTGCCCGCGAGCTCGTCGAGACCGTGCGGCGCAACACCACCGTGGACTGGACCCTCCGGGAGGACGCGCGGGCTAACATGCGCCGCATGGTCAAGCGTATCCTCCGCCGCCACGGGTACCCACCGGACAAGCAGCAGACCGCCATTGGGACCGTCCTCGAGCAGGCGGAGTTCCTGGACAGTTCGGGAGCCGCGGCGTGAGACGAGAGGAGACCAACGCTCGGGACAAGACACCAGAGTACGGGGCTACCTAAGACGCCTGGGGGGCCTCCCCCGGGGACCTGCAGCGCCTGGCCCGGCGGTTCGGGCTGGCGGACCCGTAGCTGAAGTCTTATCGGTAGTTTGTTGCTAAAGGACATAGAGGTAGAGCCCCCGCCCCGAGAACACCCGCTCAAGCAGCACTCTCAGCTCCGGTGGCGGGGGCTTGTTGGAGAACGCCCTCCAGTAGCGCCAGAGCATCACCCACGGTTCCAGCCACCCCCTCACCGCCCTCAAGGCCTCCGGCCAGGACCCCAGGGGTCTCCTTTTTTCCCCTTCCCGCTGAGCCTGCGCGTAGATCGCTCTCCGGTCGTTCGGCCGACTCCTCCTCGGTCGGCAAGCGCCCGTAAGCCCACCAGCAGAACGAGAAGGCGCAGCACACCAGCTGCCAGTGGCGGCGGATAGCGTGGTCGCTCCTGACCTGGTAGGCGCTGAAGCCCAGGGCGTGCTTGACCTGCTTGTAGCTCTGCTCCACCCACATCCTCAGGCCGTACAGTCTCACCACCTCCGCGACGCTCGCCGGGGCGAGGGCTTCCTTGTTTTCCCGCTCGGAGCCGGGGGTGGGCAGGTTGGTGGTCAGGTACCAGGTGGCCAGATCGGGCAGCTTTGCGGGGTCGGTGGTGACCACGAGAGCTCTTTGCGCTCGCTCCGTGGCGTAAGGACCGGCCGCCACCTCCAGCGCCCACCACTCCTCTGTATGTCCGTCGCGAAAACGTCGCAACACCTTCGTCCAATCCCCCGGCTTGTCGACATCCTTCCATCCGGCAGCTTCTGCCGCTTGCCATAGAGCGCCAATGGTTCCTTCCAGATGCCACCAGCAATGCGACTTCTTGAGCGCCAGTACGTAAGAGCCTTCGTGATGCAGCCATCTACAGACATATCGGACAAATCGAGGCCAATCATCCAATCGTAAGCATCGAGCACTATCTGTTGTAGCCTCTCCATCGCTCCAGAGGCGATCCACTCGTCCCGGCGACGGCGCAGGGTGGTTGCCGAACACGTCTGGTCGGCGATTCGTTCATAGGCACAGCCGAAGACCAAGACCTGTACGAGCTTCTCGAAGATCACCCTATCGGGTATGCGAGGATTGTGACAGCCAAGCGGATGATCGACGTTGCGTTCGGGCAAGAGAGCTTCAAACTGCTCCCATATAGGGTTGCTGATGTATGGTGGGAGAGCGGGCATGGAGATGCTCCTTCAGTTCGGCAAGCTTCAGCAACTTCCCGAATGATTTAGCATTCCATGCTCCGCTCATAAACTGTCGTGTTCTCCGCCTACTGGCGGAAGCTCTAAGTTAACCTAAGCTCCAGGCCAACTCTCGGGCGTCCTCCAGGTCGTACCTGAGCAGTTCGGCCAGCTTGTCCAAGGAGATTTTTGCTTGCTGGTAAGCCTCCAGCACCAGGTACTTGTAACGCAACGGGTAACCTCTCTCTTCTTCGAATCGGTCGAGGTCAGCCTCGGTTTCTTCGGGCAGATCCAGGGCGCGCGCGAGCGCCGCCGGCTGCCGCTCTCCCAAAGCCTCCCGCTTCGCACGACCTAGCCATCCCAGGTTCTGTAAACGGTACAGTGCCGCCTGATAACTGACGCCGAAAGCGCGCTGCAAGTAGAGCACGTCTACCACGTCCAGTTCCCCCCTGGGACCATCGTGCATCACACCAAGGTCCCAAAGGAAGCGTTCTATCTCGGCGGCTGGCATCAAGAACGCTGCGGCGAAGCTATTCGCTCTCACTTCGAGCAGCTCCTCGTGTTCCTCGGGTCGCCGCCCGGATGGGCTTGCATGGGCCCGTAATCTCCGATCCAGCAGCACGTGAGCGTACTCGTGAACCGCGTCGAAGGCCAGCCGGCCCGGACGCTCGGAGCCGTTTATGAGGATGCAAGGTCCGATCTCGCCGCTGTAAAGGAAGAGTCCGGATATGCCGTCCTCTCGGAGCCGGCGCACAAACAGACGCACACCTTGACTCTCCAGCAACTCGAAGACATCCCTTATGGGATCGTCTCCCAGCCCCAGCCGCCGGCGCTCCTCGGCGGCGATCTTCTCTCCCTGACGTCTCGCCTGAAGCTTGTTGTAAGGCTCATCGATGCCGCCGTAGTCCGGGAGAGGATCTTTCTCGTCCTCCAGCCCAAGCAACGCTTCGAGGTCGCTGTAAGAGCGGCAGAACTCCTCGAACTCCTCGACCACCCGAAGGTCCTCGGGTCCGAGATCGTTCGCGCGAAAGAGGATAGTAAGAGGGTCTTCCGAGAGTGCCTCTTCGAAGTCCTCGTTGAAAAACGATGCCAGCGATCGCCTGTAAAGGCCGGCGAGTCGCGCCAGCTCTATGCTGCTTACACTCCTCTTGCCGGCCTCGATCTGCGACACGGTCGGTCGGGCTACCCCAAGCTCGGCAGCCACCTCATCCTGACTAAGCCCCACGTTGATGCGTGCCATCCGCAGACGCTGGGCCAAGTTTTCTTGGGTGTACAGATCTGACGGTAGCTCACGTGCTCTTCTTGACGGAGTTTCCCGGCGGCTTGGTTGATCTTCGTTGTCGTGACCATACAGGAAGCCCGAATGAACCCTACTGAGAACCTCACCGACAACGAGGCTTTGTGGAGCCAACTCTCTTACACAGTCAATGGAGCGCCGGCAGCTCGAAGCGGCAACGTACCCTTCACTGCTGACGGCCATTATCTCGCCGTTCTTGTTCAGAAGACGCCAACGGTACTCACCAGCAGTGTCCTGGAAAATCTCGAACTCCGACACTCTCGTCCTCCCTTCTCGGATACGCTTTTGGTAATAGAATCTTACCAAATATCGCTCAAAGAGATATCAAGGTAAAAAATCGTTACCTAGATTTCTACCTGCTACTCGCAGCCCTGTCCTTCATCGACACCGATCCCAGCGCAAGACGCGACGCCGTCGAGCGGCTGCGCGAGATCCACCGGCGCGAGCACAACAGCGACCTGGACGAGCCTCCCAAAGAGACCGGCGAGCTGGGCTTCGAGGACAACTTCGACCGCAAGCACCTGACCATCACGGTGGGGTTCTCCAAGAGCGGATACGAGGCCCTCGGCGTGCCCGCAGAGGAGCACCCCGCAGACCTCAGACCCATACCCTGGGATCAGCTAGGCGACATCCCCGCGAAGCGCGACAACGGCGACCTAATCCTGCAGATATGCAGCGACTCAGTCTACATCAACGAGCACGTCCTACGCCGCATCGAAGAAGAGCTCGGCGACAGGCTCCGAGTCGTATGGACTGTGTCTGGGGCACAGCGATACACAACCCGCGCGGGTCGTACCAGCAAAGAGGAGGGAAGGGCGCTAATCGGCTTCCTCGACGGCACCTCCAACCTCCGACCGCGCAACTCCAAGGAGGACGAAAAGCTTGTCTTCGTGGACTCCGAGCGCGTCGGAGAGTACCCGCAGCTACCCCAGCCGGGCATGCCAAACCCCTATGGCGGGGGAGCCGAGCCCATCTTCCCCTCAGATTTGCAGCCGCCACCGGCACGCGAGTCGAAGTGGACGAAGCAGGCAACCTATATGGTTGTCCGCGCCAGCTTGATAGACACACCGCGCTGGGACAGAGAGCAGATGGATTCTCAGGAGCATATCGTCGGCCGCTTCAAAGTCTCGGGCGCAAGCCTCGACCTCGCGGACGATCCGGAGATGCTGCATCAGGAGCCGGCCTTCGCCGGTAATCCGGCCAACGAGCGCGTCTCGATCGCCGCGCACGTTAGGAAGACCAACCCTCGAGGACCAGGTGACGAACAGCGGCGCGTCTTTCGCCGTGGTTATCCCCTCGTGCAGGCGACGACGGACGGGCTGCAGCGCGGCATCGTCTTCATCTGCTTTGCGCGCACCATCTCTACACAGTTCGAGTTCATGACGCGGGCCTGGACCAACAATGAGAACTTTCCGAGGCCTGGCTCCGGCAAGGACCTCCTTCGGTCCTTCGAGACGGTGCTCTGCGGCGGCTACTTCTTCGTGCCACCACTCGAGACTCGTAACCGACCTTGGACTTGGATGGTGCCGTAGCTGAACGCTCGGGAAACATCCGGCAACGTACTGCAACCGGGGCGGCACAAGGCGACACGGGGCGAACAAACAACACCTGCTAAATCACGAAGAACTGCATAAATAAGCTAAAATGGCGGACGCAGCGGGATAGGACACAACGTACTCATTCGGACTGGAAATCGCGTAGGCGGTTTGAAGCCGTCTCGCCTATCGAATCCCACCCTCTCCGCTTCTTTCTGCACTCACCGGGGAAAGAGGGCTATGAGCACCGAGAGCACGAGACGCGGCGCTCCGATTGGGAGCCCGAGGAGAGGTTTTGCTGTTTCGACGCGATTTCGTTTGTTCGCCAGCCTACCTTTGG
>CADCVD010000045.1 GCA_902806055.1 uncultured Rubrobacteraceae bacterium | reverse complement strand
CCATGCGCGTCGCCTTCTCGTTGCCCGGGTGGAAGCCGGGCACCCGTACCAGCGCCGAGCGGTTGCGACGACTCCAGGCGATGTAGACCGGGGCCTCGTAGCCGGGGACCAGGCGCTTGTAGGAGTTCACGGTCTGCGCGAAGATGATCGAAAGCTCCCGCGCGTGCCGGAGCTGCCCCGCGATGAACGACTTGGCCGTGTCGCTCAGGTAGTACTGGTCGTCCGCGTCGAAGAACGCGTTCTTGTCGCCCGTAAAGAGGCTTTGGTGGGTGTGCATGCCCGAGCCGTTCTGATTCTGCAGCGGCTTCGGCATGAAAGTAGCATAGACTCCGTGTCGCGTGGCGATCTCCTTGACGATCGTCCTATAGGTCATCACCTTGTCGGCCATCGTGAGCGCGTCGTCGAAGCGCAGGTCTATCTCGTGTTGGCTGTGAGCGACCTCGTGGTGGGAGTACTCGACCTGGATGCCCATGTCCTGCAAGGCGAAGATAGTCTCGCGCCGTAAGGAGGTAGCCGCATCGAGCGTCGTCAGGTCGAAGTAGCCGCCGTAGTCCAGGGGCTCGGTGCTCTGCGAGTCCTTGAAGTAGAAGAACTCCAGCTCCGGGCCGCAGTTGAACTTATCGAAGCCCATCTCGTTAGCCCGCTCCAGCGCACGCTTGAGGATGTGCCTGGGGTCGCCGACATAGGGGTCGCCGTCGGTGGTCTGCACGTCGCAGAACATCCTTGCGACCGGGGTCTCTTTCGGGCTCCACGGGAAGATCTTGAACGTCGAGGGGTCGGGCAGGGCGATCATGTCCGACTCCTCGATGTCCTGGTACCCGGTGATCGAGGATCCGTCGAAGCCCATGCCGCCGTCCAGGGCGTCCTCTAACTCGCCTACCGTTAGCGAGAAGCTCTTTAGCGTCCCGATGATGTCAGTGAACCACATCCTGACGAACTTGACGTTCGCCTCCTCAGCTTGTCTCAGTATGTCTTGCTTGGCCTGAGTATCCAAACCTGCCTCCAGTCTCCGCTTTGCTTGCTACTGCCGAACCTGTCCCTTGTTGCACCAACGGGACGTTACGCAGGTTATGATATGAACGCAGCGTTGTGGTGAATACGGCCCAACGTACAAGTCGGGCCTCGAAAACGGGCCGTATTTTTAGCCAGTGGTACAAACGCCGGGTGCTTTGATGGCGCGGCGGTCGAGCGGCGGGCGCGTACGGGGTAGAATTTGGGGATGGCGTAGAAGAATTAGCAACATAATACGCTTTGGTAAAGATGACGAGGGGGGTAGTGATGGAAGACAGACCTCAAGATAGAACCGAGGAGCGGCGCAGACGCGGGCCTCTGGGGGACGAGGGAGAGGCGGAGGAGACGACGCGCTTACCGGGTGCCGGAGATGCCTCGCAGGGAGAGAAGAGGAGTGAGGGCGCGACCCGCGGAGGGGGCGGAACGACGCACAGCGGAACCTCCGCCGAAGAGGAGACCGGGACCCGCGTGATACGCACGCAGGGAGGGTCCTCGGGCAGATCGGACGCCTTAGAGGGGGAAGAAGAGGCGGTTGCCTACCCATCCGGTTATTTTGAGGCGACCGAGCAGCGGGAGTCCCGTCTAAAAGATATATACGGCGGGGTTGACTGGCTGGCGAGCTTTATCGGGTGCGTCTTCGCGCTGGTGAGTGGCGGACTCTTGCTTCTCCTCCTTGCGGGGCTCTTGCTCGCCCCTTTGAACTTTGGCACGGATCTCCAGAGCCAGACTATAGATGCTTCGGTTATCACAGGCTTCGTGGTTATTGGTATAGCGCTATTTCTCGCTTACTTCGTGGGCGGGTACGTGGCCGGACGGATGGTGCGCTTCGACGGCGGCCGCAACGGGGCGCTGACGGTCGGTTGGGGTCTTCTGCTGGCCGGGCTCCTCGCGATCTTCCCGGCCTTCCTGCCAGGAACGCTCTTCCGGCTCGTGCGAGACGTGGTAAACGAGAGCATCCTGCCCGTCATAGGAAACCTCTTGGCGATCGGGGGAGTCGGCCTCGGTATACTGATCGGCGCCGTACTCCTGATGGTACTGGGCGGATTCTTCGGCGGGCGATTTGGCAACCGCTACCACGCCCAGATAGACCGTACTACCTAGCTCAGGGTCTCATGCGCTAAGACGAGTAGCCCCATGTCCGTCACACGAGCCGGTTCATCCTGGCTCGCCTGGGCCTCCTAACACATGCTTACGCAGCCTTCTCCAGCTCGCGGCGTAGCTTTCTCTTGAGAAGGTCCATGAGGGCTTGCTCCTCGTCGGTCAGCCCACCGTGCTCGGCGACGATGATCTCCTCCAACCGCTCGGCCTGACTAGCGACTACGGAGCCTTCCAGGTAATGGTCTATGACGCGGGGGCTCACGTAGGATGAGCGGGCTATGTCACGCGTGTTGCCTAGCCTCTCGGCTACCGCATCTATAGCTTGCAACACGTTCCTCTTCACCATCTTCTCGTCCTCTGACGCCCCGAGCTCGGCGAGCTTGAGCGCGGCGATCAGCGTACCCGCCCAGGTCCTGAAATCTTTGGGACTGAACTCCTCACCCATGACCTCCTTGATGTAGATGTTGAGGTCTCGGGCCTTGACGTCTTTGATCTGGCCGGACTCGTCGTAGTACTTGAAGATCTCGTACCCCGGGAGCGCCGCGCACTCCTCGACGATCTTTCGAAGCCGAGCGTCGGCGACGCACTTACGCTGCATCTGGCCCCATTTCCCCCTGTACTCGAAGATCATATCGTCGCCGTCGATAGTCAGGTGTTTCCTCCGAAGGGTGGCGATCCCATAGGTCTTGTTCTTCCTCGCGTAGCGCTCGTCCCCGACTCGGAAGTAGGCTGCGTTGATCAGCCGGGTCATGGTCGCCAGGACTTTCTCCCGGTCCAGACGTTTGCGCCGCATGTGCTCGCTCGTGGTCTTCCGCATCTGCGGCAGCGTGTCGGCGAAGCGCAGGATCCGGTCGAACTTCTCCCTCTCCTTTCTCTCCCGATAGCGCTGACTGTAGAGGTACTGGAGCCTGCCCGCCGAGTCATAGCCGACCGCCTGCACCTTTGCCGAGGGGGCGCGGGCGATTCGCGCGTCCTTCCATGCCGGCGGCACTTTCAGATTGTCGATACGCGTGAGGACCCTCTCCTCACGCACAGTCTCACCCTCCGGGTAGCGGTAGGAGAACCCTTTCTCCTTCGAGCCCAGACGCCTGATACCGGTCCTGAACAACACGTGCTCGCCCATGTTCCTGTCCTCTTGAAAAGTAGATTCTTCCTAGTCTCGATCTGGCAGACCGCACTTCGCCGCCTTCATGCTGGATCCGGTAGCCCAAAAAGTTATCATAAACCTCGTCCCCTAAACGGGGAACCCCCAGACAATACCAGGCTGCACGGGCGCCGGGACCGGGTTCGCAGCCAGACGCTATACTCATAGCTTGTTGAGGCAAACGCCGTAGACAGCGCTCACAGCTATCGGTGTAATCTACCTTCCTTACCGCGTCGCGCGTTACGCTGAGGGTAGAGAGACGCGCCGCGAGCCGGAGAAGATCTCTCCGGAGAGTGGCCCAAAAAAGAGGGAGATCCTTCGTTGAACGCGAGAACCATAATGAAGCTGCTCGGCAACCGGAGGGTTCGCCAGGGCATTGTCAAGCTGCTCAAGAATCCGACCGTCCGCCGCATGATCATCAGACAGGTAACGCGCCGCCTGGGCCGCAGATAGGCGCGGGTTGGCCTAACTCTCTCCGGGCGCGTTCAGCCGCCCGAAAGCAACCTCTCCATGTCCTCGTCGGTCAGTACCAGGGTCCACTCTTGCGGGTACAGCGGCAGGTTCTGGGCGCCGACCACCTCCAGCATCCCGTCGCGGGCTATGCGGGCTTCGAGCACCGAACCTTTCGGAAATGGGCTGCCGCTGAAATCGAGGACGTTCGTGGTGAGCTTTATCCTCATGGACGTTCTAAAGCTCCTGTACGGTACAAGAGTTTCTCACAATCTCCACCCGTCTGGTCCCGTTCGGTATAGGCGCGTCGGACGGTTCCAGAGAATCGGGCCTCTGGTCGTGTGTTCCGTAGTATTGGGGGTCCGGGAGTACGCGCTCCGACAACTCCCAGTACTTCGGGTCTAGCTCCTTTCGTAAGGTTGCGAGATCCTCCTCCGGTACCGCTACGCTCAACACGTTGCCAACGTGCCTGGCGTAGCGGGTCGAGTGCTCTAGCGACAGGCTCGCCTTCTGCGAGAGCCGCTCGTAGAACTCCCACACAGAGAACTCCTCGCCCTCACCCTCTCCTTCGAGACGTTTCGCTAGTTCATCGGGAAGGTAGACGGCTAGACGGCGGCGAACGCCTTCCGGGAGACGCTCGCGCAGGGCCTCCATATAGCCCCGACGGCGGCTTCGGCCTCGTCGCGGGACATGGGCCCTGCTCTCGGCGGTTTGCGCCTACCTCTTCATGAACAACCTCAACGTCTCACAAGCATCACCCAGGGAGCAGGCCCCCGTCGCGAGGCGCAAGCATACCTGGGTGATGAGCTACCTGTACATCGGCACCTTCGGGTCGTTCATCGGCTATTCGGCGAGCTTTCCGGTTCTTATAACGAGCCAGTTCCCTGAGTACTCGTCCATCTACCTGGCCGCCCTCGGCCCGATAGTCGGTTCTCTAGCCCGTCCGATCGGAGGATGGCTCTCGGATAAGACCGGGGGCGCCCGCGTGACCTTCTGGAACTTCCTCGTGATGGCTCTAGGGGCGGTATCCGCATACTTCCTCGCGGAGCAGTCGCTCGTGGGCTTCTTCCTCTCGTTTATGGTCCTCTTCCTCACCGCTGGCATCGGTAACGGGTCTACCTACCGCATGATCCCCACCATCTTCCGAGCCGAGCGGATGCGCGAGGCCGAATATGGCGGCGAAGGCGCGAAGGCGGAGGCGGCCCGGCAGGGTCAGAAGGATAGCTCCTTCGTGCTCGGCTTCGCCGGGGCTATAGCCGCATACGGCGGTTTCGTCATCCCGCAGGCCTACAAGTACTCTATAGGCGCGACCGGCGGCCCAGACGGCGCTTGTCTCCTTTGTCATCTTCTACGCAACCTGCATGGCCGTCACCTGGTACTTCTACTACCGCAGGAACGCAGAGATCTCTTGCTAAAAGTGAGTAGGTCGCTACTAACTCCACTTTGCTAGCCAGACACGGGGCCTCTCCGGTGAGAGAGGCCCTAGCACCTAAGGAGAGTCATCTTGGCCTATGCGACAGTATTACTATAGACGCTAGCCGATATCGAGGGCGAGGGACTGAACTCGCCGATCCCGCTGAAGCTCGAGTATAACGTCCCTCAGGGGTGTAACGCTGGAGTTCAGTACGTCCGGGCTGGCAGCTACCGTGCCGGAGATGCTCAACATCACCCTCTTGCAGAACGGCAAGACGATGCGCTAGTGCCTGTCGCTGCCGCCAGCACCACGCACGTACCGCTAACGATATTGGACGAGTTACAGACAGGGACGTAGGTCTCCGTAGCCGTCGCGACCGAAGGGTCGGGAACCCTGATCCTCGACATCGGTACCCACGAGGTGTTCACCTCGTGGGAAGATCAACCCTCGACAGAGGACTTTGTCCGCTCGACGACGTCGCGGGCGACTTCATAAGCCGAGTTCGTCTCACGCCACACTTCTAGCTGGCGATCAGCGCCGGTCTGCTCGTTCAGGATGCGCGCGACCGCCGAGAGGTCCCGTTTAGTGCGCGACTCGAGGTCCTCTAGCCAACGGCTCAACACTTTGCGGGTAGCGATACTCTCGTGTGAGTCGTGATCGACGAAGTCTCCGTTCATACCGTAGCGCTGGGCGCTCCACTTGTTCTCCTCGATCTCGCGAGACGGGCGGACCGGGTGCCTCTCACCAGAGTCGTACTCTTCCGCGAGGGTCTCGCATAGGGCAGCGGTCAGGGTGGTGATGGCTCCGGTGCGCCAGGGGTCGGTCTGGGCATCGCAGGCGCGCAACTCGATGGTGCCCAGCTGGGGGGCGGGGCGGACATCCCACCAGATCTCCCCTAGTTTGTGTATAGAGCCGGAGCGGTAGGCGAAATCCACGTAATCCGTGTATGCGTCCCACGAGCTTAGGGGGTCCGGGATGCCGGCGCGGTGGATGGAGCGCGAGAAGACCAAGATGCGCGACGACTGCATGTCGGTGATCTCTCCCTGCCAGAACGGCGAATTGATCGACAGCGCCAGCATGTGCGGCACGTACTCCCGCAGGCGGTTGTACAGGTAGATAGCCTTCTCTCGACCGTTGATAGCGTAGTGGGTGTGCAGCGCGAAGGTGTTGTTGCGTTTTATGAGCCAGCCGAGCTTTTCTTCGAGCCGCTTGTAGTGAGGCTGGTCTATGATCTCCTGTTCGCGCCAGTTCCCGATGGGATGCGTACCGCTGATCCCGAGCAGACGACCCATACGCTCCGTCTCGTCGAGCAGGTAGCGCCGCCTTGACACGAGGTCTGCGAGAACGCCCTCAGGCTCTTCGTGAACGCCCGCGTTCGACTCGATCTCGCAGTCTATCAACTCGCCGGTGTAGTGGCCCTCGGGCGCGCCGGCCAGTATCTTCTGCGCCCCCCCGGCCAGCTTCAGCGACTCGGGGTCCGCGAGCCACAGCTCCTCCTCGGCGCCCAGAGTACCCTCCGGAAGGTCCTTCTCGAAAGCATCTTCGGGGATCAGGCTACGTACTTCAGTCAAGATCCCTCTCTCGTCTCGTTCTCCAACTCGTCCTCTCTCTATCTCTTGTCGAGGAGTAATTCTACCCGCCCAAGGAAGGTAGAATGCTGGCGATACCAGATCGAAGTCAGGAGGTTCTTGAGTGGCCGCGGATGTTGGAGAGAAGGCCCCGGAGTTTACGCTGCCGACCGACAACTGGGAGGAGAGGGTCTCGCTGGAGGAGGTGAGGCGTGAGGGACCGGTCGTGTTGTTCTTCTACCCGGGCGACTGGTCAACCGTCTGCACGGACCAGATGAGCCAGGTGCAGGAGGAGATAGGACGCTTCGAGGAGAAGGGCGCAGCGGTCTTGGGCATTAGCGTCGACTCGCCCTGGTCGCACAGGGCGTGGGCCGAGGAACGGGGCATCGCATTTCCGCTGCTCTCGGACTTCCAGCGCGAGGTCGTAGAGGAGTACGGCGTCAAGCACGAAGCTGGCTTTCCCGAGCGGGCCTACTTCGTTATAGACAAGGAGGGCGTCGTGCGCGCCAAAAAGGTCGAGAACTCCCCGGGCGACCAGCCGGAGGTCGAGGCCGTCCTCGAAGACCTGGAGAAGGCGTTCTAGAAGGAGCCCTTGAGATGGAGGGAGATGCGCCAGGAGCTTCTTTCGGACCGCAAGTCTCACCCTTGGAGATCTCTTCGGCGGCCGCTAGCGCCCTTACCTTAGGCTACAGCGCTCCGATGCCGGGCGCCGACTCACGCTACTCTGACGCGACGATCGCGCACGAGACACGCCTTCTCGGGGTTCCCGCGCTCGCGGCTGCCGTCTCCGGGGCCGGAGACCAGCAGATAGGAGAGGTTTTGCTGAATGCTACTCTGGGCTCCCGCGCCGCTGCCGGTTACGCGGACGTGAGGGCGGCGGCGTATCTTGTTCCGCTGGCGCGCGCGGCGCTCCTCGGCGAGAGGCTTGGGAAGGTGCTGGGCGGGCTCTCGCATGCCGACGCGAGGTTCTTCGCCCGGGCCTTAGAGGCGGCCGGCTCGGCCTACACGAGCGGATCCTTGTACGGGGCGATCAACATAGCAATGGGCGCCGGGCGCGATGCCACGCTGCGCGACGCGGTGCGATTTGCCTCTGTTGGGAATCCTGCAGACCCGGTAGCTCGCGAGTACGCCCGCAACTTCGAGGTCACCCGGGAACTCGCCCGCCCGGCGCTTCAAGGTGCTTTAAGCCGCGTCGAGGCCACCCGGCCCGCGCTCGTGCAGGCATACCTGGAGGTTCTGGCCGAGGTGCCGGATCTCGACGTGGCGATCAGGGCCGGTAACAAGGAGGCCGAAGAGGTCTCCAGGCTCGCGCACGGCGTTATAAAGTCGGGCGGCGCGTACTCGCGCCGGGGACTGCAGGCCATAACCAACCTGGACGGCCTGCTCAGCTCTGATCCAAGACTCAAACCCACGGCTACCGAGACTCCCGTCGTCGCTGCGGCCTTCCTGCTCTCGCTGGAGCATGGCCTCGGTTACTTGAACGGCCGCGTGCGCCCCGCCCCGCGGCGGTAAGAGCAAAGATGCGGCGCGCCTTCGCTCTTGGTCAGGGCGAGTTGCCTACCCGAAAGGTAAAGAGGTCTGCTGATCTTTCACCCCTCACGCCATTGGTAGTTCGATCTATGCACCTCGACCGTGAACCCTTTCGCCGGTCCGAGGCCCCAGTGAGTTAGAATTTCTTCTAGTAAGCAGTTCTGCACTCCAGGAGGTGTTCGTAGCTTGAAGGCTCTCGTTATAGTCGGACACGGGTCACACTTGAACGAGGACTCCAGCCTGCCCGTCTACGAGCACGCGGCGCGCATAAGGGAGCGCTCCGGGCATGACGAGTACGATGAGGTCGTCGAGTGCTTCTGGAAAGAGGAGCCCTCGATGCGTCACGTCCTTGATACTGTGGAGTCCGACGACGTCTGCGTCGTACCCGCGTTTATCGCCGAGGGCTACTTCACGCAGCAGGTAATACCCCGTGAGTTTGGGCTGACCGGCTTGGTTACGCACAAGGGAGGCAAGACCATTCGCTATGCCGGACCTCTCGGGACGTTCGAGGGGATGCCGGATGTGATCCTCGAACGCGTCGAGGACCTTCTCAGAGGGAAAGAGATGCGTCCTGGTCGTACGGCGCTCGTCCTGCTCGGACATGGTACCGACCTGAACAAGAGTTCGGGCGGCGTGATCTACCTTAACGCCGAACGCATAAGGGAGCGCGGCCTCTACGACGTCGTCGCCGAAGGATTCCTCGACCAGGAGCCGGAGATTGGCGAGGTCGTGGAGAACGTTCAGGCGGAGAACGTCATCGTGATCCCGGTCTTTATAGCCGAGGGCTGGCATACCCGCGAGACTATCCCCGAAGACCTCGGCCTGACCGGCGAAGTGACCGTAAGAGCTACCGCAACGGACGAGAAGACCATCTTCTACGGCTCGCCTGTAGGCACCCACCCCTCGATGGCCGCGCTGATCGTGGCGCGCGCCCGTGAGACCGAACGGGAGACAGGGGTTTGTCCAAAGAGCCGGTTGAGCATAACGTGAACGAGAGCGTCGCTACAGTCGCCCGTGAGATGTTCGCGGCCTGGGTAGACGAGGCCGCCGCCGGCCGCGTCTTCGGGCAGGTCCTCATCCGCCGATTGGCCGGGGGGGACTACAGTTTGCGCCACCGGGACGATGCCGGGGCCGTGGATCTAGACCTTCACGAGGAGCCGCGCGAAGCTCGCGAGATAGCCAAGCTCACTGAGAAGGGCGAGTATCGGCCGTTGAAGAGCTCATCCAACTTGCGTCGCGGCTGGGAGTTGCGCGTGAAGAGCGCGCGCGACCTGGCGGTGGCGGTGAACTACCTCTACCCGGCGGCCCAGGTCCACTGGCACCTCTACCGAGAGGGAAAGTTGGACGTTACGAGTTACCGTGAGAACGCCGCCCGTCAGAGCGGCATCTACAAGCGCATCCAACGCCTCTCGGACGAGGGCGTACAGAACGCCGCCCGCGCGTGTTGCGAGGATACGGTCTGCCTCAAAAAAACCCTGTGGGACGTGGACGAGGAGACGCCGCTCGCGATGGATAGGGGAAATGGAGAGATCCCCTGCCCCGAGCCGTGCAGCGTCTTCGTCTCGCTCGCCCGTCGCGTGCGGCTCTTCGAGCGCGAGGACAAGCGGGACCTCGACGAGATCGGTCTCTCGCCGAGCGAGAAGGAAGACCTCGCAGCTTTGGTTGAAGCCGCTTCCGCCGGAAGCGTCGAGTATGCCCGCGAGGCCGAGTTTGAGGAGCCTCTGAACGAGCGCCGGTTGCGCTACCGTAGGCTCACCCTCCTCCCCAAGTTGCGTCCCGCCGGACGGCACGAAGACTAACGCATGAGCAGAGAGCGGACGTTGCCTAAAACATCCGTCCTGCCCGGCGCGTAAAAATCTCCCTCAGGCGATACGGTCTGGCTCCGGGAACTAGAGTTGCCAGGCTTCTCTTATCTGAGCATTACGGGTTGTTTCCCGGCGCCTCTTTGCGGGTACCACGATTTGAACGTTCGGCCTATACGATTAGGAGGTTGTACATGCCAACAGCCAAGAAAGCAGCAAAATCCGCGGTAGGAGCGAAGATTGGCAAGGGGGCAGCCCGAGGCACCGGCAAGGCGGCGCTCGCGGGGGGGAAGGCCCAGGCCAAGCTCGCCAAGCAGGCTCTCAGCTCTCAGGAACCAAGCGGTTCCCGATTCTTGAAATACGGTCTCTTCGCTATCGCAGGCTTCGCGATCGGCGCCCTCGTGGCCCGCTCCGGCAATAGGGAAGATGCACTCTCCTACACCGGCGAGACCTGGAGTGGATCTTCTGGTTCCACGGCGGGGACGGGGTCCGACCCGGCTATGCCCTCGTCTCTCCAGAGCCCCGAGGACCCGAACCGTACCGGGACCGGGCGGGAGTACTCCGATCCCTCCTCCGGTCCGCTCATCGGCCGTAGTAATCGAGGCCAGGTCGGTGACGTGCCCGTTCAGCACGAGGAGATCGAGAACCGCATCCGCACCCGTGTCGGCGAGGACCCTCGCACCTCCGACGTGCCGCACCTCAACGTCGAGGTCAACGACACGGTCGTCGACCTACGGGGGCAGGTCCACTCTGATGAGGAGAAGCAGGCGGTGGGGGAGATAGCCTCAAGCGTCGAAGGCGTGACTGAGGTCAACAACCTCCTTACCGTCAACCCCAACGCTCCGCGCAGGCGGGATGGAACCGGCGGTCACGAGCGGGCTGATCTGTAACTACACCTTCACCGCTCCAAGCTCGAAACAACAAAGTCGCCCCCGCTGAGAGTAGCGGGGGCGACTTTTATGCGTTCTTTGGCTGGCTAACTCCTTATAAGGTTGAGCAGCTCCCCGCATTTCTCCTTCAGGGTCGGCCGGTCGCTGGCCTCTACGTTAAGGCGGAGAAGGGGCTCGGTATTCGAGGGACGAAGGTTGAACCACCAGTCTCCAAAGTCTACGGTAAGGCCGTCGAGGTGGTCCACCTCGGGGTTACCGAGTTCTGAGTAGTGTTCTTCGATCTTGTTCAGGGTCGCCTCTTGATCCTCGACTTCGGAGTTGATCTCGCCCGAGCGGAGGTAGGGGTCTATGGGCTCCAAGAGTTCGGAGAGCGGGTCCTCCTGACGGCCCACTAGCTCGGCGACGGTTAGCATCGCGATTATGCCTGAGTCGGCGAAGTAGTTGTCCCGGAAGTAGAAATGCCCGGAGTGCTCACCGCCGAAGGCGGCGTCGTTCGAGCGCATCTGCGGTTTTATGATCGAGTGCCCGGCCTTAGTGCGGATAGGCCGACCGCCTTCGCGGCGCACGAGCTCCGGAAGAGCCTTCGAGCAGACGGCACTGTAGATAATCGCCGCCCCCGGCTCTTTCTCGAGCACGTTCTTGGCGACGAGCGTGGCGAGCAGATCGCCGGAGATAGTCACGCCTTTTTCGTCGACGATGAAGCACCGGTCGGCGTCTCCGTCGAAGGCGACGCCGAAATCGGCGCTCTCGGCGACGACGCGCTCCTGAAGCTCCTGCATGTTCTCGGGCTCTATCGGGTTGGGCGGATGGTTCGGGAAGGAGCCGTCGAGTTCGAAGTACATGGGCACGTACTCAAAGGGCAACTTCTCGAAGATGGGGGGGAGCATCTTACCGGCCATTCCGTTCCCCGCGTCCACGACTATCTTCAAGGGGCGAAGGCCCTCGGTGTTTATGAAGCTCAGGCAGTGTTTGGCGTAGTCCTCTATAACATCGCCCTCTTCGACGGAGCCCGCGTACTCGCTAGGCTCCGGGAGATCGCCGGAGGTGATCAGGTCGCGTATCTGCTTGATCCCCTCGTCGCCCGAGAGGGCGATGGCATCTTCCCGGCATAGCTTCAGACCGTTGTAATCTTTCGGGTTGTGGGAGGCGGTGATCATGGCGCCCCCCGGCTCTTCAAGATAGCCGACGGCGAAGTAGAGCGCGTCGGTCGAGACGAGGCCGATGTCCAGAACGTCCGCCCCGGCCTCGGTAACGCCCTTGATAAACGCCTCTTCAAGGCTCTCGCCGGAGAGGCGCATGTCGCGCCCGACGATCACCCGGGAGCCCGAGAGGTTCAGGTAGTTGACGAAGGCGCGTCCTACCTGCCGGGCTACGTCCTCGTTCAAGGCATCCGGGTAGAGGCCCCGGATGTCGTACGCCTTGAAAATCGACTCGTCGATCATCGCTCTACCTCTACCTCCGGCTCGTCTCGACGGCTCTATGCCCACCGGAGCCGTGCGGCTCCGCGCTCCGGTACAATAGCGGACTATGGTTGCTCGTGCAGGCCGTTCTCCGACTTTACGTCGAAACTGATGAGTCCCCGTTTCGTGAGGCTGGCGGTGGTCTTCTACTCCGCGCTCTTACTCTTGGCCGCGCTGCTCGGCGCTCTTGGGGACGCAAACGTCTTCGCGCCGGGAGATAGACCGCTGCTGAGCTTCATGATCGGGATCGCTACCGCCTTCGGGACCGTAACTTCGGGACTCGTACTCTTCTATGTGTTGCCGGCCCTGCGAGCTCTCTCCGAGGAGCTCGCCCCGATGCTCGTAGATAGCGCGAGGCGTAGAGACCTCATCCTGATCTCGGTGGCGAGCGGCATCGGGGAGGAGGTCTTATTCCGGGGCGCGTTACAGCCTATCCTGGGGCTCGTGCTCGCCTCGCTGCTATTCGGGGGGATGCACATCGGTCCCGACCGGAGGTATTTGGTCTGGACCCTCTGGGCTTTGGGGGCAGGCTTCCTGTTCGGCTTTCTCTATGTATGGACGGGCGGTCTTGTCGCCCCGATCACCGCGCACGTTCTTCACAACGCCGCCACGCTACTCATATGGAGACGCTCGCGGAGGCGGATGGCAGAGGAGAGGAACAACGAATCCCTGGCGGAGTCTTTCGCAGTAGGGCCAGAGCGTTGAGCGCGCTTCCCAACACGACCACTAAGGGGGCGGGGAGGCGATGGCCCCTGTACACGCTCGTAGCAGCAGCGCTCATCGCGCTGGCTCTAGGCGTAGAGACCTTCCTAAGGGAGGAGAACTTCGCGCCCCGCAAGGAGATCTTCTCCGCCAGTATACGCGACGTTATAGTGAGTCAGGAGGATAGTCTTCATCCGCCGCCGGACACAAACCGCTTCCAGGGGCCGCCGCAGGCTGTCTTCGTATACCTGAGCGTGGAGGGATTGCCTTCGGGCGAGGACATGGAGGCGCGGGTCCAGCGGGCAGAGTCTGGTTCCGTCTTGCGCATGCTCTTCGGGGAAGGGGCGGGGATCGAGGTGCTGAACGAGCAGGAGGACCAGTTGAGCAAGTCGGAGAACGGAGCTACCGGGATCGTGAAGTTCGCGTTGAAGACTGGTTCCGATGAGCCCGTTCCAGCCGGCAACTACACCCTAGAGGTCTACGGTCCGGCAGAGCCCGATGCAGGCGGCGAACCGGCGGCGCGCAAGTCCTTTGTGGTGGAGGAGACGTAGAAAGTAAGTAAGGTAGCGGCATCTCTTGCCCTGCGCCGGGGGTAGTAGAGTTGCGTTTTTCAGATACAATGGGTTGCGGTCGAAGTGGGACGACCAGTCCGTTGAAAGAGGGCCGAAAAGGGGGGTCCGTGTCGGGAGGACCGGATGCGCGCCAAGGACATAGTATTGAGCCTCGTAAGCCTGGCCCTTATCGGGGCCGGCGTATTC
>CADCVD010000044.1 GCA_902806055.1 uncultured Rubrobacteraceae bacterium | reverse complement strand
GGGCTGCGCGCGACGGTCTCGGGGGGTTGGAGGTTCTCGGGCGGAGGCGGCGGGTCGAGGGCCGCGAAGAAGTTGGTTCGCATACCGCCCGGCACGACCGCCATCGCCCGTACCCCATGGTTTCTACCCTCGGAGTGCAGAACCTGTGTGAGGCCGAGTAGCCCGTGTTTGGAGGAGGCGTAGGCGGCGGCGTTCTCCCAACCCTTCTTGGCGGCGGTCGAGGCTACGTTAAGGATCTGGCCGCTACCCCGCTCCGTCATGTGCGGCATGACGAGCTTCGCCAGCAGCCAGGGGGCCCTCAGGTTCACGTTGACCACGTTGTCCCACTCTTCAAGCGTCAGCTCCGAAGCGGAACGTATGAAGTCGAGCCCCGCCGAGTTCACGAGTATATCTATGCGCCCCTCGGTCCCTAGAACGTCCGTTACCCCGCCCTCGATGGAGCCGACGTCCGCGAGGTCCATGTACAGCGGCCGTCCTCCGAACTCAGCGGCGATCTCGCCGGCCGCCTCCTTGTTCACGTCGGCGTGGATGACTCGCGCCCCGTGCTCGGCGAGCAGGCGGGCCGTCGCCGCCCCGAGGCCGCTCCCCGCCCCTGTAACGAGGGCTACCTGGTCGGACAAGTCGAAGGTTGTGGCGTTCTCAGGCATGAAAGTTCTCCTTCTCCGTCGGTTTGTGGCGTTCTCAGGCCGTCCTGAAGACGCGCGGCGCGGCTTCCCGGATAATCTTCGAGAAAGCAGTAGCGGCTAGAGTAGCTACGCTTTCCCAGGTGTAGTGATCCTCGATCCTCCGGCGGGCGGAGCGGCCCATGCGTCTCCGTAGGGCCGGGTCGGAGAGCAGGCGTGACAGGCAGACTGTGAGAGCTTCGGGATCTTTGGGCGGGACGAGGTAGCCGGTCTCGCCGGCGGCAATGCTGGTCTTGATGCCGCCGACGTTCGCCCCCACGACCGGCGTCGCGCAGGCCATTGCTTCGAGCGGCGTCATCCCGAACGGCTCGTAGTGGGGCACGGTGACCGCTACGTCAGCGGCGCCGTAGTAGTGGTACAGCTCCCCCTGTAGTCTGCTCCCCGCGAAAGTCACCCTTCCCTCGATGCCGAGCTCTCGGGCGAGCATCGAGAGACGGTCTGCCTCAGGCGAGCCGCCGGGCTCGCCGCCGACGATCACGAGTCGCGCGTCGAGCCTACCGGGCAGTAGCGTAAAGGCTCGGACGAGCGTGTCAACGCCCTTACGCGGCACCAGCCGACCAACGTACACGACCGTCGGTCTGTCGGGGAGCCCAAGCTTCCGCCGGGCTTCATCTCCGTCTACTGACCTGAACGTCTCGGCGTCTACGCCGCACGGCACGAGCGTCAGGCGCTCCGGGTCAGCATCGTAGAGACCCGTCAGGTCCTCGACCTCGGCGGGGCAGGTGGCGAGGACGAGATCCACCTCGTCCAGTATCCGCATCTCCGTCGCCCTCCGCTCGGGGGGCGACGTGTCCGCCTCGCCCTGCTCGCGCTTCTTTACCTCTCCTAGAGCGTGAAAGGTCTGGGCGAAGGGGAGTCTCAGGTCACGCTTCGCCTCGCACGCCACCCAACCGCTCATCCAGAAGTTCGCGTGTACGAGGTCGTAATCCTTACCCTCCGCGAACCGGTAGAAGGCGTCCCGAAACTCTCCCATGAACGGGAAGATCTCGTCCTTCGGAACAGCCTCGGCTGGCCCTGCGGTTAAGTTCACCACCCGCACTCCTTCAGAGAAAGGCACAACCTCTGAGAGGTTCGCGTCATCGCGGTGGGTAAAGACATCTACCGCGTGGCCCATAGCCCCGAGACGCCGGGCGAGTTCCGCGACGTAGACGTTCTGACCACCGGAGTCCTCGCCGCCTAAAGTAGCTAGAGGGCTCGCGTGCTCGCTTATCATCGCGAGGCGCACGGCACCGCCTCCCTGAGCCTCACGGCCTCCTCGAACGCCGTCTCCCACTCGGCCACGAAGCGTTCCAGGCCGAACCTCTCGCGAGCCGCCCGTCTACCAGCCTCGCCGATCCGGCGGGCCTCCTCTGGATCTGCTAGCAGCCTCTTCATGTGACCGACGAGCTTCTCCACGTTCGTGTCGATGAAACCGTTCTCGCCGTCGTCTATTACCGTAACGAGCTCCGTGGTGGCGAGGGCGACGACGGGGAGGCCCAGCTCCATCGCTTCGAGGACGGAGAGGGGGAGGCTGGTGTACCGGATCGGGTTGAAGTAGAAGCGGTACTCTTTCATCCTCTCGTGTACCTTGGCCTGCGGAAGGTCGCCGAACCCTCCTGCCTCCTTGCTGT
Source organism: uncultured Rubrobacteraceae bacterium (assembly GCA_902806055.1). Classification (GTDB taxonomy): domain Bacteria; phylum Actinomycetota; class Rubrobacteria; order Rubrobacterales; family Rubrobacteraceae; genus Rubrobacter_F. Next base: position 11,551 of record CADCVD010000044.1, on the reverse strand, counting down.
TGAAGCCGAAGAGGTCGAGCGGAACCGCCTCGCGTGCCCGCCGGAAGACGTCCCCGCCGACCACCCTCCTGCGGCGCGGCAGGTCGTTCACGAGCGAGACGCCTCTCTCTATCTCGCCGGTGTAGCCTCCGACCGTCGGCATGACGGCGTGGTCGATAACACGGGTTGGCGTCTCCCGGCAGTCCCAGAACAGGTCGTTGAAGTGGGTGACGTGCACGAGTAGCGTACCCGGATCGTTTACGGGGTGGACCATCTCGTTTATGCGGCCCTGCGGGGTGTTGTGCTCCAGGTAGATCGTCGGCAGCTCCCTCTGCTCGGGGCTGAGTATCTCCGGCGCATCCTCGAAGTAGTTCTTCGGCGTCTGGTAGATGATCAGGTCCAGATCCAGGTCACGCACCTCTTCATCGGGCACCTCCACGGTCTCCGGCGACCAGGAGTAGGTTGGTCCGCGCCCGCCGTAACCCTCCGGCTTGCCGGGACGCGTGGGCAGGTAGAAGCGGTGGGGCGCCTGCACGAGCGTGTTCAGGTAAGAGCCGTGTATCTGCCATACGAGCACGTTTAGCTTCCTCACGCGGAACGCTCCCTATCTTCATCAAGCAGGGCTTCGATGTTCCGCAAGACGTCCCTAACCGCGACTGCCGAGATGGGGTCTCCGCGGAGCACGGTGTGCCGCTCTCGATTCAGCGGTCTCCATCGTCTCACGTCCGTGCTCGGTCCGAAGAGGGTGACGCTCGGGGTCTTCAAGGCGTAGGCGAGGTGGGCGGGGCCTGTGTCGTTGGAGACCACTATGCTCGCCTGACCCACGAGCGCTATGAGGGTCGAGAGGTTCGTCGCACCGCCGAGATCTAGAGAGCCGGGCGCGGCTCTGCTCACCCGTCGCGTGAGCTCCTTCTCGCTCGCGTTACCCGTGACCGCGACCGCGTAGCCGCAGCGAACCAGAGCCTCCGCTGTCCATCCGAAGTGATCCTCCGGCCAGCGTTTCTCCGGGACTGATGCGCCGGGATGTACGAGGGCCAGCGGCCTCATAGTTCTAGCGGGGAGCAGCGCCCTGGCTCGTCGAACGTCTTCCTCCCGGACGAACAGGTCCGAATCTGGACCTGTGGATATACCACCAAGCTTCTCCGCCAGCAGGAGGAGTTTGCGAGACTCGTGCTCCTCGGAGTCCCAGGGCACCGCGACGTCGAGAGAGGGAAGCTTCTCCCTGGTGCCACCGACGAAGCTAGCGGTCCGAAGAGCTCCGAAACTCGCCACAAATCTCGTCGAGGCGGGTCCCCTTCCGTGCATGTTCACGGCGAGATTGAACCGTTCGGCCCGCATCCGCGCCAGGAACTGATCGATCTCTTCTCCCGTACCTTCTCCGTCCAGACCGGGTGCTCCGGGGTAGGGGATGAGGCGGTCTACATGGGGTAGATGAGGAGCGAGGGCGGTTGTCCAGGGGAGTGAGACCAGCGAGATCTCCGCCTCCGGGTACCCGCGTCGCAGCGCTCGCAGAGCGCCGGTAGCGGAGATCAGATCCCCGAGGTACAACCCCCGAAACACCGCAAGCTTCTCTCCCCTCACGAGGGTACGGCCTCCCCCGCCGCCGGTACAGCAGACTCCCGTAGCAGGTTGAGGGCTGCCTCTACAACCGCCTCGGGAGGGATGCCGGTGAGGCACTCGTGACCGATGGGGCAGACACGCTTGTAGCACGGGGCGCACGGCACCGGGTGGGTCAGGAGCCGGTGCGGGACACGCCAGGGACCCCACTGCTCCGGCGGGTTGGTCCCGGCGAAGACAGTAACCACCGGACGCTTCAACGCCGAGGCTACGTGGGTGGTCCCCGTATTGTTGGTAACCACCGCCTCCGCCCGTCCGACGAGCGCCGCGAGAGAACCGAACCCCGTCTCCCCGCCAACGGGTATCCCCGCCGAACCAGCGACGCGGCGGGCCAACTCCTCCTCGTCCGGCCCACCGGTAACGAGCACCGGCAGACCGCTTCTCCCGGCCAACTCCTCGACCACGGCTGCGTAGCGCTCCGGCGGGTATGCTCGCGAGGAGGCGCTCGCCCCCGGGTGCACGAGGACGAAGCGGCTGACGCCGTGTCTCTCGAGTAAACTCGTAGCGCTCTCCTCGTCCTCCTCGCGCGGGACGAGCGCCATCTCCGGTTCGACTGCCTGGAAACCCAGGGACTCCGTAAGCTCCAAGCCGCGAAGGGTCTCGTGCCGGGGCGGGACGTTCTCTGCGTACCGATGGCGGTGGGTCAGCAGGGAGCCGGGGCCCTCAAAGGACCCGGCGGCGCGCAGCGGGATCCCGGCCAGGTAGCACAGGTAGGCCGCCGGAAGCGCCGACTGCTTGTAGGAGGTGAAGATTATCGCCGCGTCGAAGTTGCGATCCTTGAGCATCTGGACGGCGGCCATCTCGCGTGCCGGGTCTTCGGGCAACTCGAAATAGACGTCTTCGTTCGGGGCGCGGTAGAGGATGGTCTCGTCTATATCGGGGTTGAGGCGTCCGACCTCGCGTCCTGCAGGACCGGCCAGTAGCGCCAGATGCGCCCCCGGGAGCGACCGGCGGACCGCCCGGAAGGCGGGGGTCGTGAGCAGAACGTCGCCCAAGTTGTCCAGCCGGACGAGCAGTACGCGACTCAGGGCTTCGGTATCCACGCCCCCAAGAACGGAACTGATAGGCTCGCTCAAAGCCGCGCCTCCGCGGTCTCGCCCGCCCCGTTTACGCTCGCCCTGACGGTTTCGTTGGCCGACCTTATCTGCTCTATCGTCGCGGAGGCGGAGCGGCCGGGGAGGAGCGGCAAGACTATTACCTCGCCGCCGAGCTCTCTGACCACGGACTCCTCGGAGAGCCGGTCTCCCGCGTGGTCCCCGCCTTTAACGTGCAGGTCCGGCTTTATATCGCGGATCAGGGCCTCAGGCGTATCCTCTTCGAAGAGGACGACGTGGTCCACGCAAGGAAGCGCCTCTAAAAGCTCCATCCGGTCCTCTTGCGGCGTGACCGGACGCCCCGATCCCTTCACTCGGCACGCCGAGGCGTCCGTATTAACCCCGACAACGAGCATGTCCCCGAGCGCTCTTGCCTCGCGTAGCAGGGAGAGGTGGCCCGGATGCAGGAGATCGAAGCACCCGTTAGTAAAGACTATCTTCCCGCCCGACCACCGTACCCGCTGCAGGTCTTCTTCCAGGCTCTTCTCCGACCTTCCGTCCTCCTCCGGCAACCTCTGTAGAAGCTCCCTTGTGCCTACCGGCGCGGTACCCGGACGGGCCACGGCGAGGGTTGCGGCCTCGATCCCAAGCCGGGCCGCCACTGTTGGTCGCGCCCCGCCGCCCAACGACAACGCGAAGGCGGCGAGAAAGGTGTCGCCCGCGCCGTTGACGTCCGGGTCCGCGACCCGCCTGCCGCCGATGCGCGTAACCCCGGTGTCGTCCACGACAGCCACACCCTCCTCGGCGAGGGTCACGGCTAGAGCGTCTGCTCCGATCTCACGCCGCAGAGCCTCTCCGATCGCCCCGGCATCCACCCGTTCCGGGTCTCTCCCGACGTCTAGTCCGAGCGCCTCTTGCGCCTCCAGGTGGTTAGGAGTGGCTGCGGCCAGAGATCCTTCGCGCCATCTCAATCTGAGCAGCTCTTTGGAGTCCAGGACGATGCACCCGTGCCCGGTCTCTCCCAAAGCATCCGCTACCCTCTGGGTTAGAACGCCGCCGGAGTAGTCGGAGACCACGATGACCTCGGCACTCTCCACCAGGGCATTTGCCTTCTCCGCGAGCTCCTCCTCCGTAGCGTCCCCGATAGTTTCCTTGTCACCGGAGTCCACGCGAGCCAGGATGACGCCATCGGCGACGAGGCGTCTCTTTGCCACCGTCGCCCGCTCAGACACCTTCACAACATCCTCTGTGCGTATGCCTAAGCCCTGTAGCTCTCTCAACAGCTCGGCGCCCGTAGGATCGTCACCGATCACGGAGAGCATCGTCACGTCGGCGCCTAGAGAGGCGAGGTTTGCGGCGACGTTCGCGGCGCCGCCGGGAGAGGAGGCGGTTCTGATGTCCGTGACGACCGGGACCGGAGCATCGGGAGCGAGCCGGACTGCACGACCTCTCTCGAAGACGTCGAGCATCACGTCGCCCACCACGAGGCAGCGGCGCCCTCTGAAGCCTCGCACGAGCGCGGCGAGACCCGGGTCCTGCTGTGATCCGCTACTCAAAGTCCGATGCTCGCGGTGGTCTTCGAGCTGTCCTTCAGGATCTCTGTACCGAGGATGTGGCGTACGGCCGCAGCGAAGTCCGGCGCGCGGAAATCGGGGGGCGTCCTGCTCTCTTCCGGGCCGACGAGCACCGTGCGGACGCCGGCCCTGTGTCCCGCCTCGACGTCGGCCTCAATGTCGCCGACCATCCATGAGGCGGAGAGGTTGATGCCGTGCTTACCGGCGGCCCGCCGTAGCATGCCGGGGGCGGGCTTTCGGCACGCACACTCGGCATCATAGGGGGAGACTATGCCCTCCGGATGGTGGGGACAGTGCTCCAGTCCGTCGAGCGCGGCCCCGTGTTGGTCGAGCATCCTTTGCAGACGGTCGTGCATCCGGGCGACCGCTTGCTCGTCGAAGTAGCCGCGCGCTACCCCGGACTGGTTCGAGACGAGCACGAGCCTGTATCTCGCGTTGCGCAGCTCTAGGAGACCCTCTACGACGCCGTCTAGAAACGCTATGTCCTCCGGGTTGTATCCGTAGTGGCGGTTGACGATCAAGGTCCCGTCCCGGTCTAGAAAAACCGCCTTGTTCGGGAAGAGTGCCTCTTCTACTAGCCCGCAGATGGTGTGCGTGAGGACGAGATGACCGGCCTGCACCGTCGCCGTGTCGGAGGCCTGCAGAACTACCGGCACGTCCACCAGAGATCCGAGCCGTCCGCCTCCTCCCTCGCCTCCAAGGTAACCGACGGTCAACATACCCTTCTCCTTCGCGGCGAGAACGGCCCTGACGACGTTCTCGGAGCTACCGCTGGTCGAGATGGCGACCAGGACGTCGCCCGTCGCGCCCAGAGCTTCGACCTGGTGGGCGAAGGCGTCACTGTAGCTGTAGTCGTTGGCGACCGCGGTGAGGGCGGCAGGGTTCTGGTGCAAGGCGAGCGCAGGCAGCGACGCCCGATCGCGCTCGAACTTACCGACGAGCTCCGCGACGAGGTGCTGGGCCTCCATCGCTGAACCACCGTTACCACAAGCAAGTACCTTCCCGCCCTGCTCGTAGCAGGAGAAGATCAAGGCTGCAGCTCTCCGCGCAGCGTCGATAGGAAAACCTTCGAGCATAATATGTGCCCTACGCGCCCACTTTCCGGCGGCGCTCCCGGACTCAAACGCGATACCGTCGTCAAAAGGCCCGTTCACTGCCCTGACCCCTTAGCACCCGATCGTATGGGCACCGTGTGTAGCCTAGGCGACACTGAGACTATGCGCAACGCCGTCTCGCTCGTGTTTGTGGGGCGCATGATCTTGCTTCTGGCCTTCGTCTCAAAACTCATACGCAAGAGGTATTCCGTTCTTCTCCTACCGCTAAACTTCTTCTAACGTTAACCATTTGATAATAACGGTTCTAAGAAGCTCTGCCCTGAGAGGACAGGGCTTCTAGAGCTTGCTCCACGTTCTCTTCGGTTGCCATACTCTCTGCTGTCGCGAGAAACGAGAGCAAGGTGATCGGTTTCCCGGCCTGCGAGGCGGCGTAGGTCTTGTGGTGACCGTCGAGCAGGTAGTGACTGAGGCACCAATGCTCGGTCACCTCCGGTCCCTCTTCCCGGGTCGTAGGCCCTCGGACGTCTAGTACGGAGACGGCCAGGGCCGTCGGCCTCTCTCCGTTGGAGACCCGGTCGGTATAAGAGGTCAGGGTCTTCTTGCTCAACCAGCCCTTCGGGAACATGGGGACCACGAACTCGAAGAGGCGTCTGCTCTCCCCGAGCGGGATGGAGGCGGCGCGGTAGTACTCGGTCTTCGGGTGGTGAGGCAGACCCCAGAAGGCGTCGGTGCCCCACAGGGCGGCCTGCTCGTGGGCGAAGTAGTCTAGTTCCGCGCCGGGCGTCACCAGGGTGGGGGAGAGTTGCAGCAGGTTTACTCGGTAGCTGCCTCCAGGCACGAACTCGCTGATGGTAGAGATCGGGGCGTCCTCGATCCTGCTCAAGCCTCTCCTCAGGATGTCCGCCGTCTCTCCCGGCGAGACGTTGCGGCTCGCGCCTCCCATACGCTCGAAGACGAAAGCGCAGGTATCGCACGCACCTCCGATAAAGTATGCCTTCTCACCGTCGAGCGTCAGGTACCGGCTCCATCCGGCGTAGCCTTCGTGGGCTGGTTGCTCGAAGCCGACCACGGATCTCGACCCGCTCGCTTTGATGCTGGTCGTATCAAGCAAGGCGCTCAAGATTCGCGGTGCTCCTCTTTCTCGTCCATCTCCAGGTCTATAAAGCGCGAGATCATGGTCCGGTAGACCTCCTCGGCTACTCTCGGCTCTGCGCCGTATTCTTCTGCGAGCATTCTAACCCTCTGGATGACCGCCTCGACTCGCTTCGGAGCCTCTACGTCCCCCCGCGTCTTCTTAAACCGGGCAGCCCTCCGCACGTGACCCTCGCGCTTGGCGAGGAGCCTTACTATCTGCTGGTCAACCGAATTTATGCTCTCCCGCACCTCGTCGAGACTCCCGGGCCGCTCTTGTTCGCCGTCCTGCCCATCCATCGCAGTAAGCAACGCCGCGTTGTGCTCCCCGATCCCGGGCACGGGCGCCATCACCGGCTCGACTCCCTCGAAAGTTACCGGAGGCAAGAGCGCTCGCAATCGTCCCACTGGCGAGTCGATCTCGCGCCAGCGGTCCCGCGCTTCTAGCTGAGGATGCTCTAGAAAGTCCCTCACGCTGCGCATCCTCGCGTTAGCTATACCCGCCCCTTCTAGCCTCTCTATGACCTCTTCTGATGAGAGCTTGGTGAAGACGTCTTCTATCCCCGCATGGAGCGCGGGGCGGTTCTCTACCCTCTTTGAGTTCGTGCTGAAGCGTTCGTCTTGCGCCATCTCCTCCTGCCCGAGCGCCTCCTCGCAGAACCTCTTCCACTCTCGCTCGTTCTGGATGCCGAGGAAGATGGTCTGCCCGTCGCCGCACGAGAACGGCCCATAGGGGGCTATGGCCGCGTGGCTCGCCCCGCTCCTCTCCGGCTCCTCGCCGCCGTAGCCGGCGAAGTAGGCCGGGAAGCCCATCCACTCGCCTAACGCTTCTAGCATCGAGATCTCGAGCGTGGCGCCTTCGCCGGTCCTCTCACGCCTGTACAGCGCCGAGAGTATACCGGCATAGGCATACGTCCCTGCCGCTATGTCCGCTACGGAGATGCCAACCTTCGAGGGGGTATCTTCGGTGCCGGTGATAGAGACCAGCCCAGCCTCGCACTGCACCAGCAGGTCATAGGCTTTCTTGTTCGTGTACGGGCCGCCCTCCCCGTAGCCCGAGATGTTGCAATGAACCAGCCGGGGATGTTTCGCTCTGAGCTCTCTCGCTCCGAAGCCCAGCCGCTCGGCGGCGCCCGGCGCCAGGTTTTGTATGAAGACGTCGGCCCGGGCCACGAAGCGGCGCAGGGCCTCCTTCGCCTCGGCTTGCTTCAGATCTAGGGCGAGGGACTCCTTGGAGCGGTTGAGCCAGACGAAGTGGCTAGCCATGCCATTGACGGTCTCATCATAAGAGCGGGCGAAGTCTCCCGACTCGGCTCGCTCGACCTTTATGACCCTCGCCCCCAAGTCGGCGAGCTGGCGCGTGGCGAACGGCGCGGCTACCGCCTGCTCTAAAGAGACTACCGCTATCCCTTTGAGGGGCAACTCTCCCACCACGGCTCCTAAAAGACCGGCTCGGGTCCGCCGTCAACAGCTCCGCCATCTTCGCCGGGGAAGCTCGCGCAAACCTCCCGGAACGCTTCTCTGAGCCTCTTATGCGTCCCTTTCAAGAGCGCTCTCCTCCCAGTCTTCGACCTAGCCAGTATAGAAGATGCCTCGACGAGCCACCGGGCCTACCTCCGCGCCTGCTCCGCTAGCGGCTCACGAAGAAGTCATGTATCTTCGCTGCAAGGGGGCGGATGGAGCGCCGGTCCGCTCAGGAAAGGGGGCGATATGGAAGGAGCGAGTACGGAGGGGGCGCCGGCGGAGGTCTACAGGCGCTACCTGCAAAGGGGAGAGCTCGGTTTCCAGCGGTGCCAAGGGTGCGGGGAGGCGGTCTTCTATCCGCGCATGATCTGCCCGGCCTGCGGCTGCGACGTCCTGGTCTGGGAGACGAGCGGAGGGAGAGGGACGATCTACGCGACGACCGCCGTCTATCGGCGGAGCGGCGAGCCATACAACGTCGTCCTCGTAGATCTCGACGAAGGCTTCAGGATGATGAGCCGGGTCGAGGAGATAGACGCCGAGGAGGTCGCTGTGGGCCGACGCGTAACGTTCGCGGTGCGCGAGGAGGAAGACGGGCCGGTCTTGGTCTTTCTTCCCGAGGAGGCGTCATAAGCCTGCGGGGCAGGGCGGCCATCGTCGGGGTGTCCGAGTCCGACCTCGGGGAGGTCGGGCCAGGGTACACGCCGCTAGACCTGATCGGGCAGGCGACCCTCCGCGCCCTCGACGATGCGGGCCTGAAGAAAGGGGACGTGGATGGCCTCTTCTCCGCCTCTGCCTATTACCATATGCCGACCCTCTCGGTCGGCGAGTACCTCGGCATTCGTCCCCACTACTCCGATGCTACCAGCATGGGCGGTAGCTCTTTCGTCTCCCACCTCTTCCACGCCGCCGCCGCGATAGAGGCTGGTCTCTGCGAGGTCGCCCTTATAACCTACGGCTCGACGCAGCGCTCCGGCGGGGGCAGGCTCGTCTCCGGCTCCGAGACGCTCCCCTACGAGGCCCCGTACAATCCACGCTATCCGGTCAGTATGTACGCTCTGGCCGCCTCCCGGCACATGTACCAGTACGGCACCACGCGCGAGCAGCTCGCCGAGGTAGCCGTCGCCGCCCGCGAGTGGGCGAAGCTCAACCCCAAAGCCTTTGTTCGTGAAGACCTCTCGATAACAGACGTACTAAGCTCGCGCATGGTCTCCTCGCCCTTGAGCGTCCTGGATTGCTGCCTCGTCACCGATGGCGGCGGGGCGGTTATCGTCACGAGCCCGGAGAGAGCCAGGGCGCTCGCGAGACCGCCGGTCTATCTGCTCGGCGCGGGGGAGGCGCACTGGCACCGCAACATCTCCCAGATGCCGGATCTCACCGTAACCGCCGCCGCCGAATCCGGCCCGCGCGCTTACCGGACGGCAGGCATAGGACCGGGGGAGGTGGACGTGGCGTTGCTCTACGACGCCTTCACGATCAACCCCGTACTGTTTCTGGAGGACCTCGGCTTCTGCGGGAAGGGAGAGGGCGGGGCGTTCGTCGAGGGCGGGAGTATCGCGCCGGGCGGTCGGCTCGCGGTCAACACCAGCGGCGGCGGACTCTCGTATAACCATCCGGGCATGTACGGGCTGCTCCTGATCGTGGAGGCCGTCCGTCAACTGCGCGGAGAGTGCGACGAGCGGCAGGTAGACGGCGCCGCCGTCGCCCTCGTTCATGGCAACGGCGGCGTCCTCTCCAGCCAGGTCACCGCGATCCTGGGCTCGCAGTCCGCGCTGTAACCCTGCAAACGGGTCTCACGAGGCGAACGAAGAGAGGTGTTTCTCTACACGCTCTATGCAAACGTGTAGATGCACCATGTCTCGCACACGCGTCCCAGGCGATCCCAGCCTTGGAGGGAGCTCTGCGGTCTTTTTTGAAGAGGAACCAGTTGCCCTGAACCCTGGAGAGTAGACCAGTGAGCTCCTTCTGCATGCGTGCTGCCAGGAGGAGGCCCGGTTACGCTGTCAACTACTCCAAGCGCATTCTCTCGCTTGGAGAGTTCGGCAAGTAGAATAACGAGCCTTCACAGTAGATAGAGTAGAGCGTAGAGGAGCATTGAATGGAATCTAATTACACGGCCCGCTTATACGCCGAGGCTGCCAAGAACCTCTCCAGGGGCTGGCGCGATGCAGGCTCTGCCGTATTCTCCGCCAACCGCCGTTTCGCTGACGCCGCCCGGTCGTGGGGCGACGAGGCGCAGGCGGCGCAGGAGGTACTCGCCCGGGCCGCGCGGCGCTCCGGCGAGGAGGCGAGGGAGGTCTTTGACGGGGTGGACGCGGCGACGAATCCTGCCTTGCCGGCCCGCTTCGGCGACCTGGCGCGAGCCCAAACGTTCTTGTGGTCGGCGGCCGGGCTCGCCGCAGCGGAGCGTCTGGGGCGGGCAGCTACGGGGGGGGAGGCGTTGCCCGGGCTCGCAGAGCTCGCCTCGTCCGCGCCGTCGCCGCGGGTGTTCGTGCTAGGGGTGGTGGCGACCGACCTGTGGGTCGGATACGCGGCCTTGAGAGAGCGGGCCCGGTGGACGCCCGGGCTGGTACGCGACGAGGACTGGGAGATGCAGCACCGGCGCGGGGCCGGGCGCGTGCTCGACGCGGCGGCGGCGCTGGGCGGTACCCTAATAAAGGCCGCCCAGTTTGCCTCTTCCCGTCCGGACCTGCTCCCCGCTCCCTACGTCGAGAGGCTCTCCGAGCTTCAGGACCGCGTCCCGCCCCGGCCGTGGACGGTCATCGAAGGGGCGGTGACGCGCGAGCTCTCGCGTCCTCTAGCGCAGGCGTTCGAGGAGTTCGAACAAGAGTCTATCGCTGCCGCCTCCATCGCCCAGGTACACCGGGCCCGTCTGGCGGATGGTCGGCGTGTCGCCGTCAAGGTGCAGTATCCGGGGATAGCGCCTCTTATCGAGGCTGACCTCGCGGCGCTCCAGGGTATCTTCGAGGGTATCTCACGCCTCGAACCCTCCGTTAACCTGCGACCGATCCTCGACTACCTGCGCTGGACGCTCCCGATGGAGCTAGACTTCCGCCGCGAAGCCCGGGCGATAGGCGATCTGAAGAGCGCTCTCTCTCACCGCGACGACGTACTCGTACCCGAGGTCGTCGAGGGGTTCAACACGGAGCGCCTGCTCGTCATGGAGCTTGTCGAGGGTATAAAGATCACCGACCGCCAGGGCCTGCTCGACGCCGGGATAGACCCCCAACAGGTCGCCGAACTCCTTATAGACGTCTACGCCGAGCAGCTCTTCGAGCGTGGTGTCTTTCACGCCGATCCCCACCCCGGCAACTTGCTAGTCCGGCCCGGCCCCGAAGGCCCGGTTCTGGTCCTCCTCGATCACGGCCTCACCACGACCGTGCCGCCGGAACTCGTCGCGGCGATGACCGAGGCGATGGACGCCCTCTCCGAGGGAGACTTCGAGGCGCTAACCGAAGCTTTGAGGAAGGCTGGCCTCGAGATCGGTCCGGACCTCGATCTCGAAACGCTCCTCGGCCTCGTCGGCGTGCTCTTCGGGGCTGACCGGGGCGAAGAGGACGCGGAGGAGGAGGTAGAAGACCTCGGACGATTCGGGCTGAGCCTGGGCGCGAGCATCGGTTCCATCCCGAACGATCTGCTCCTCGTGGGACGCGCCATCGGCCTTATAGACGGTATCACACGCCAGCTCGCCCCCGATCTC